>NZ_JAWRWZ010000149.1:0-293 GCF_046535285.1 Chryseobacterium sp. SIMBA_028
GGTTGGGAAAAGATTTCCGTAAGGCTGGTTGTCCATTCTTAATCTTTTCTCTTCTTTCACTACCTCTCTCTGAGTATCTACCCCAATCTGGTTGATCACTGCATGACGCATTCTTTCAGCTTCCATCCAAAGACCTAACTGTTCGTTGTTAGACGGGAAAGTTTCATAGTAATACGTTCTGTCATTCGTTGTATTGGCATTGTTTTGTCCTCCGTTTGAAGAAACAATTTTAAACCAGTCGCCTCT
Organism: Chryseobacterium sp. SIMBA_028; assembly: GCF_046535285.1. NCBI lineage: Bacteria > Pseudomonadati > Bacteroidota > Flavobacteriia > Flavobacteriales > Weeksellaceae > Chryseobacterium > Chryseobacterium sp. SIMBA_028. Next base: position 247 of record NZ_JAWRWZ010000149.1, read on the forward strand.
TTTGATATTAGGGGTACCCTCGAATAAAAGGTGCTCGAAAAAGTGTG
>NZ_JAWRWZ010000150.1:0-293 GCF_046535285.1 Chryseobacterium sp. SIMBA_028
GCAGCTCAGCTCCTCAGCGCAGGGGAGACGCAGCAAGTACTTTCAGGGGAAAAGGTGTCCCGGACGGTCACCAAGGGCGGTGTGCAGTTCTTGGTGGAAGCCCGAGCCCTCCCCAAGGGAGGCGCAATCGTGCTGACCAGGTCCTTGGATGACGTGAACGCAGCCTCCGCCCAACTCCTCCAACGGACCCTGCTTGCCCTCGCCGCGGGCCTACTGATCGCGGTGCTTGCTGGGACCCTGCTCGCCCGGCGGCTCTCCGGGCCGCTCGTGAGGACCGCTGCCGCCGCGCGGCG
>NZ_JAWRWZ010000151.1:0-292 GCF_046535285.1 Chryseobacterium sp. SIMBA_028
CCCCGCGACGAAGATGCCCCACCCATGGACGAGGAGCCTCCTGCAGATTGGGAGCCCCCAATGGAGGCGGCGCCGCCTGCGGGTGCTTTCCGAGGTGCCACGGACGCCCCAAAGACATACCCCGCGCCCGCTGCAATCCCCGGAGACAACCCTGAGATTGCCGCGAGCAGTACAAGCCGCGCCGCAGCACCGGACATTTCCGAGGATCCTTGGTCGCGGGCAGTTGAGCAGGCACCGGGCACGTGGGTGGTTGGCACGGATTCCAATGTAGGCCACGCAGCTAGCCGCCTCT
>NZ_JAWRWZ010000045.1:0-624 GCF_046535285.1 Chryseobacterium sp. SIMBA_028
TCGCCACTACTTACGGAATCTCTTCGATTTCTTTTCCTCCGGGTACTTAGATGTTTCAGTTCTCCGGGTTTGCTCTCTAATAAATTAGAGTGACTGGTCTTCAACCAGACGGGTTGCCCCATTCGGACATCTGCGGATCAATTCGTGTGTGCCAATCCCCGCAGCTTTTCGCAGCTTACCACGTCCTTCTTCGCCTCTGAAAGCCTAGGCATCCGCCATACGCCCTTAACGATTTCTTTCCTAATAATTATATTAGTTCAGTATTTTTTGATAAATAAATTTATCGATATTTTTATAAACTCGGCACTCGAAAGTGCTCGGTTATCTCTTTGTGATGTCTTTACCGTTAATGTCAATGATCTTAATGTCTTCTTGTCAAACTGATGAACAAATGTTGTTTTTGGCTCCATTCGTAACTTTTAAACCAGTCATCCAAAACTGTGGAGAATAAGGGAGTCGAACCCTTGACCTCCTGCGTGCAAGGCAGGCGCTCTAGCCAGCTGAGCTAATTCCCCCTCTAGTGCTGCAAGCTTTTTGCTTACCGCCTTAATTAGTAGTCTCGGGCAGGCTCGAACTGCCGACCTCTACATTATCAGTGTAGCGCTCTAACCAGCTGAGCTACGA
>NZ_JAWRWZ010000152.1:0-291 GCF_046535285.1 Chryseobacterium sp. SIMBA_028
GATTATTCATTGCCTTTAATTATTGGAATTATGCTGTTGAAAGATTTATTTATAAAAACAACAGGATGCTGGATAATCACTTTCAGGATAAAGATAAAATCCAGAAATCTACGTACTCATTTCTCGATCTTGATGCTGAAAGGATGAGTGGCGTTGTTTCATTCTTTTGTTTAAATATTTTATTGATTTTCTTTATCGTCACTTACAATTACGAACAATTTTATGAAGTTTCCAAAACCCCGGTTCAGCTTTCAGAAGAAACCCATGAGAGAGTAAATGCTGTAATCATAT
>NZ_JAWRWZ010000153.1:0-289 GCF_046535285.1 Chryseobacterium sp. SIMBA_028
GATGTCGAGCGCCGCTGCACGTCTCAAGCTCCAGCACGCAGGCCTCGTCACTGTCATGCAGCAACTGGCAACGGCTTACCTGCGGGCGGGCGTCACGCGAGATCTCGCGAGCTTCATCGAAGACACCGTGTGTCTCGATCACGCTGGCAACGGTGTGACGACTGCCGGTGGAGCGCAGGATCAGATAAGGCTCATTGCGCAGATTGCTCTGGGGATCATTCGCGCCGATCAGGCCTTGCACCAGGGTGGCAGGCGCCGAGCACACCATGCGCGCCGTGACGAACTGATC
>NZ_JAWRWZ010000154.1:0-288 GCF_046535285.1 Chryseobacterium sp. SIMBA_028
CTGATGAAGTAAAAGGTAGAATTATCGGTAGAGAAGGTAGAAATATCCGTGCTTTAGAAGCGGTAACTGGTGTTGAGATCATCGTTGATGATACGCCGGAAGCTATTCTTCTTTCATGTTTCGATCCTGTAAGAAGAGAAATCGCAAGATTATCACTTCACAGATTGGTAACAGACGGTAGAATTCACCCTGCAAGAATTGAAGAAGTTGTTGAAAAAACAAGAAAACAAATCGAGGAAGAGATCATTGAAGTTGGTAAAAGAACGATCATTGATTTAGGAATCCACG
>NZ_JAWRWZ010000155.1:0-287 GCF_046535285.1 Chryseobacterium sp. SIMBA_028
GTGCTATCGCCGTGACCATGCCCTTGTCCCAAAGCTTCATCATCAAGTGATCGGTGGCGGCTCGCCACCGGTCACTGTCCTCAGATCAGCTGCAGCAGCTTGCCTTGTTCTCTCCAGCGAGAACGCTTGCCCTGTTGATCACCGGCGGCAGATTGTTCGACGGATTGACCTCGAAGAAACCGGCCGGTGCGAGCGAGAACCCGCAGGAAATGCAAGGCTGAACCGGAAAGTCTTCGGCGCGCACGACATGGTGGAGACCGAAGGAATGCCAGAGCACGATGTCGGTG
>NZ_JAWRWZ010000156.1:0-287 GCF_046535285.1 Chryseobacterium sp. SIMBA_028
TCGCAGGAGAAATAAAAGACTCTAAAAAATGGTTCATAGATTCCGTATGGAAAGTACAGTAAACAATTAAATATAAAAAGATGATAGCAAGTCCCAAAAATATTGATGCCGTAAAAAAATATACAGCGGTCCGTAATCATTCTCTAGCCATTTGTGCTCCTCTGGAAATTGAAGATTACGTCGTACAGCCCATGGTAGATGTAAGTCCTCCAAAATGGCATTTAGGCCACACAACCTGGTTTTTTGAAACGTTCATATTGCTTCCGAATTTTCCGGGGTATATGGTT
>NZ_JAWRWZ010000157.1:0-287 GCF_046535285.1 Chryseobacterium sp. SIMBA_028
CATTAATATAAAAATACATTTGTTAAACTATTTTTAATATTAGTCTTATATAAAATTAGTAATTTTACCCCCTTAATTTTTTTAGAATACTAAGAACATGAAAAAATATCTAATCATTGCTGCAGTATTTTGCTTTGGATCTGCTTTTTCACAGCAGAAACAAGTTAAAAGAGCGGCTGTCGCTTTCCTGAATGTAGAAAACCTTTGGGACACTATTCCTTCTGCGGATTATATCGACGGAACCCTTCAGGTAAACAATCCTAAATTTCATAGAAGCGTACCATTAG
>NZ_JAWRWZ010000158.1:0-286 GCF_046535285.1 Chryseobacterium sp. SIMBA_028
GTACAGATCCATTTACAGAAAGGAAAAAACGGTCCTTGGCTCAAAAAAATGAGCACCGTTATTCACACCGCGATGACGGAGATGATTGATGTTCCGCATGATGACTATTTTCAAGTGGTACATCAGCACGAAAAAGGAGAGTTTTTCTATGATCCGTTATATCTACAAGTCGAGCGGAGCGATGAACTGATGTTTATCCGCTTCACTCTGAAAAACTCCAGAACAACTCATCAGAAACAAGCATTCTACCAGCATTTGGCTGACCGGCTGCACGAAAAACTGGGCG
>NZ_JAWRWZ010000159.1:0-286 GCF_046535285.1 Chryseobacterium sp. SIMBA_028
CACAACATTCAGCATTTTCTCTTCCCATTCAGGATCTTTCGGATCAAAGAATAATCTTTTTCCTGTATCTAAAGAGCGTACGGTATTCATTTCATCTTCTGATAATTCAAAATCAAAGACATTGAAATTTTCCTCAATTCTGGAAGGCGTTACCGATTTTGGAATCACAACAAATCCTTCCTGCAGATGCCATCTTAAAATAACCTGAGGCACTGTTTTATGGTACTTTTCTGCAATAGCTTTTAATGCTGTATTATTTAGAAGTTCTTCATTCCCGTTTCCAAGC
>NZ_JAWRWZ010000160.1:0-285 GCF_046535285.1 Chryseobacterium sp. SIMBA_028
GGTTTCAAAGTCTGTTTTAATTTTTTTCATGGGTGTGTATGTTTTTATAGGTGACAGAATACATGTGATGTACAATGTTTTTTCTTAACCGTTAAGAGCTTTTAAACTTAACTTACCTTAATCTCTTCATTTTCCTTAATGGTTTATATTTTTCTACTAAATGTTTACTGCCTGTAAAGGAGGAAGTCCGGGCAATGCTGAACTTCCTGCCCATACAAGACAAAAAATAAAGGGTATTGTATACAATTTTACATCTCCTGTCATTCCGAGGAAGGAGGAATCTCG
>NZ_JAWRWZ010000161.1:0-285 GCF_046535285.1 Chryseobacterium sp. SIMBA_028
GACAATATCTAGGAACGCATTGTATAGACAAGCATCAAGGAAAATATGATGCGATTTGTCAAAGATTAGGAAATGTAAAAGTCTATCGGGATAGTAATCGAAATGGAAATTTGGATGCTGATCCAGCAAGAGTTGATACAGGAATGTTTGGAATTAATATTCACAAAGGTCCGCTTAATGGAGATTGGAATTCAGACAACACTCAATTTTCAGCGGGATGCCAAGTTTTTGCAGATGCAAGACATTTTCAGGAATTCATGCTTAAATGTAAAAACGCAAGAAATG
>NZ_JAWRWZ010000162.1:0-285 GCF_046535285.1 Chryseobacterium sp. SIMBA_028
CGTGACACGGCGACGCCCTTCAACGGCTTGCCATTGATCCTCACTTCCACGTCAACCGGCTTGCCTACGTCGTCCGTCGCGCCTCCTTTAGCAACTGCAGGCGATGAAACGGTCGTTCCAGGAGCATTGGCGTCCGCCAATGCCGCCAGCGTCTTCGCGCGACTCTGCGCCGGCTGCTCAACCTTATGTATGACGCTGTCAGCCCGTCCCTTCCCGACCAACGCCGCAGCGGCCAACCCGCCCACTACCGCCTGTGCCGCATCTGGCGTCACCTCGGATGCTTGT
>NZ_JAWRWZ010000163.1:0-285 GCF_046535285.1 Chryseobacterium sp. SIMBA_028
CTGCGCACAATCGGTTCGGCGGGCGAGTCTCTCGGCCGCGAGACCTATAACTGGGTGCGCGATGCGCTGGGAATGACCGTCAACGAATTCTACGGTCAGACTGAGTGCAATTTTGTGATCTCCTCAAGTGCCGCCGCCGGCGTTTCGAAGGCGGGGGCGATCGGGCGGCCGGTGCCGGGGCATCTGGCTGCCGTCGTCGATGACAAGGGCAACGAGCTGCCGGTGGGGCAGACCGGGCAGATCGGTGTCAGGGCGCCGGATCCGGTGATGTTTCTTGGCTACTGG
>NZ_JAWRWZ010000046.1:0-600 GCF_046535285.1 Chryseobacterium sp. SIMBA_028
AATTATTTTGTTTTGGGTGTGGATACGTTTATCCAACAAGCTGAATAAAGTAGAAATTTTTTCCTGTTCTACTACAGCAGGAAATGATAAATCAATTTTTGAAATACGCCCAACATTGATGCTTAAAACTTTTGACCCTTGAGATTCTTTTTGAATTTGTGTTCTAATTTGATTGGATTTGAATAAATATCCATTAAAACCCAAATGAAAAATATTTGCTTTTGGTCTTGCTAATAATGTATGTAATCCTGATAATAATTTCTCACCGTTGATATTGATGATTTCGATACTTTTACCTACATCATTCAAATCTTCAGATGCATCTGCAAATATAATATCACCTTCTCTGCAATAATTTTCATCTGAAATTCTTCTCAGATTCATTTCCTCATTTATAAATGGTACTATTTCCTTTTTAATATTAAATAAAGTTTTAAATTTAGTATGGATATCTCCGTAATGGATATTCTTTACGGTACCTAATTCATAGTTTAAATTCTCACGAGAAAAGGAATTGGTTATTTTGAAGTCCATAACTTCCCCCAACTTCTTAATCTCCCACTCCCCATCAAACCCCGGAAATCTCAAATTGGGAACATT
>NZ_JAWRWZ010000164.1:0-285 GCF_046535285.1 Chryseobacterium sp. SIMBA_028
CTGGATACCATTAAAGGTAAACTATCAAAAGTAACATCTGTTAAGGGAATTTTAAATCCAGCATTTCTGACTTTGTCCCCCAACAAAAAATATCTTTTTGCCTGTACTGAAAGTAAAACTAAAGGTGCAGGAAGCATAAGCAGTTTCGAGTTTAATCCCCGGACAAAGACACTGACTTTTATCAATAGCCAAAAAAGTGGAGGCGAAAATCCTGTGTATCTGGCTGCTCCCAAAAATGGTAAATGGCTGATAACTGGGAATTATACCGAGGGAAGTACTTCAGTC
>NZ_JAWRWZ010000165.1:0-285 GCF_046535285.1 Chryseobacterium sp. SIMBA_028
CCTTCCGTCCGTTCGTAGACCGAACTGATCACCGCACCCTCGTGCAGCATCGCAGAACCGACGAGTACGGGAACAGTGAAGGCGAGCCCGCCAGCCCGGTAATGCACCTCTTCGGCCAGCATGTGAGAATGCACTGTACCGGAGACATGGAAGCGCTTGTCGGTGCGGGCCGCTTCGGGGATCGCCGCGGCGGCCCGCTGCATTGGAACATCGAGAGCCGACTTCAGCTGGCCGAGCCGCTCGATCAGGTTCGAGAAATAAGCATCGGTGATCGCAGTCATCGCT
>NZ_JAWRWZ010000166.1:0-284 GCF_046535285.1 Chryseobacterium sp. SIMBA_028
TATCTTGCAGCCGGGGCCAGGGGTCGGTGGCCACTGCATCGCAGTCGATCCGTGGTTCATTGTCGCTGCGGCGCCCGAAGAAGCGCGTCTGATCCGCACCGCGCGGGAAGTTAACGATGCCAAGCCCAGATGGGTCGTGGACAAAGTACTCCATGCGCTCGAAGGCCTGCCAGCTGATGCGGAAGTAGGGCTACTTGGTTTAGCTTTCAAGGCCAACATTGACGATCTCCGCGAATCACCGGCCATAGCAATCACTGAGACATTGGCGGCCGAGCTCGGTGGCC
>NZ_JAWRWZ010000167.1:0-283 GCF_046535285.1 Chryseobacterium sp. SIMBA_028
AACAGCATTGCTAGTTCTCGACATGCAGGAAAATCTGCTGCAGAGATTGGAGGGAAGTGAAAAACTGATTGATAACGTGTCAAAAGCCATACAATATGCCAGGGAGAATACCATCCCGGTGATCTATGCAGTGGTAGGATTTAAAAAAGGCCTTCCGGAAATTAATATCCACAACAAAACCTTTGGGAATTTAGCATCCATGTTGGAAAAAACGAGAATGGAAGACTTTATGACCATCGTACCTCAATTGGCCCCGGTTGAAAATGAGCCCGTTGTTATCAAA
>NZ_JAWRWZ010000168.1:0-283 GCF_046535285.1 Chryseobacterium sp. SIMBA_028
CCAGCAGCAGGAGCACGACGGCGACGACGTGCAAGGCGGCCACCGCGCCGAAGGTGAACCAGAGCCGCGTCCCCAGGGAGAGCTTCTCCCTGTTCCGGTATATGGCGGCCAGGCCGTTCAGGGCAGTCATCAGTACTTCCTTAAGTTCACAGGCGCCTGGCCATGCCAACGTCCACGCAAAAGCCCTGTACAGGCACCCAACAAGTTGTTGAGCTCCTCCGTGCTGTTCGACAACGATCGCAACACCAGCCCGGCGGTGCCGGCAACGGACCGTGTCAAAGAT
>NZ_JAWRWZ010000169.1:0-283 GCF_046535285.1 Chryseobacterium sp. SIMBA_028
CTCTTGTTACAGGCGCGGCTAGCGGAATTGGGTTAGAAATTGCACGTGAATTCGCTATAGAAGGCGCAAAAGTGGTAATTTCCGATTTGAACGAAAAAGCCGTGCATCATGCAGCTGAGGAACTTAAGGGACAAGGATATGAAGTCCTCTCTGCGGTTTGTGATGTAACAAACGAAGAACAAGTAGAAAAAAGTGTCTCTAAGACACTTGAAACCTTTGGACGATTGGATATTCTGGTAAACAATGCGGGGATTCAGCATGTGTCGGATATAGAAAACTTCCC
>NZ_JAWRWZ010000170.1:0-282 GCF_046535285.1 Chryseobacterium sp. SIMBA_028
GCTTTACATCATCATGTTTTACATCATTCAACTGCCGCTGGCTTATCTGCTGGGCGTCAGGTTTCAATGGGAATTAAAAGGAATATTTACTGCGATTGTGTCTTCGGAAATTGTACTTGCCGTACTTTTCTTACTGATCTTCAAAAACGGTAAATGGAAAACAATAAAAATTTAGAAATGAACACTACAGAAAAACTTTATGAAATTATAGCAGCAGCCATTGCTGTACAACCGGAAATCATCAGAGAGGATCTCGCTTACCAGGAAATTCCTGAATGGGAT
>NZ_JAWRWZ010000171.1:0-282 GCF_046535285.1 Chryseobacterium sp. SIMBA_028
GATGACCAATGCGGTAATGGTTGCGACAAAAATTAAGGCCAGGGTTTCCATGGTTTCTCTCCATAATCCCATTAAAAATATTAAAGTAAGTCCGGCCACGGTCATAATAGCGATACCTTTTCCGGCCTTCCACCATGCCAATAATGTAAAAAGGAGAATGATAATATAAAAAGGAGTGTTTACCAAAGCCCATTCAATCCCCATGATGGAGGAGTTTCCTACATGTTTTATGACATCGAATACAGGTTTCCCGTTTTCTGTGAGCCAATTGATTGCAGTTTC
>NZ_JAWRWZ010000047.1:0-585 GCF_046535285.1 Chryseobacterium sp. SIMBA_028
AAAAAATTAGAACAATGAGCAACAAATCAGTAAAACTAGGAAAAGAAGTAACACTTAACAAAGACGCAGTTACAAAACTACAAGAAGACCAATTAAACAAAGTAAAAGGAGGTCAGAAAGTTGGAGGGATTGACCAAGACCTTGAAGGAGGAAGCTGGAGCTGTGTAGGATTATCTTGTAACGGCTGTGGATAATCAACAATCAATTAATTAACCAAAATATTAACAATAAAAAATTAGAACAATGAGCAACAAATCAGTAAAACTAGGAAAAGAAGTAACACTTAACAAAGACGCAGTTACAAAATTACAGGAAGATCAATTAAACAAGGTAAAAGGCGGAAAGAAAGTTGGAGGGATTGACCAAGACCTTGAAGGAAGCTTCAGCTGTGTAGGAGCATCTTGCAACGGATGTGGATAGTCAACAATCAATTAATTAACCAATTCATTAACAATAAAAAATAATAACAATGAGCAACAAATCAGTAAAACTAGGAAAAGAAGTAACACTTAACAAAGACGCAGTTACCAAACTACAGGAAGATCAATTAAACAAAGTAAAAGGCGGACAGAAAGGCAATACGGA
>NZ_JAWRWZ010000172.1:0-281 GCF_046535285.1 Chryseobacterium sp. SIMBA_028
GGTACACACCGCCGGCAGAGACGGCATCGGTGCCCGACGATAATCCGTCTTCTCTTTGTGTTGCCCCAATGACCACCGTTCCGTCATCCCGGGGAACGATGTAAATGGGCACGCCACGGACCACTCCCCGGACGGTTGAGGTGACCAAAGGCCGGAGGTGCTCCGGCACCCGAAGCCTGAGGATATCGCCATACACAGGACGCAGCGGCAGTGTCAGCCCGTCCGGGAGTCCGGGGAACTGCCGGGCGCCCAGCCCGTTGGCCAGCACCGTCTCTTCCGCC
>NZ_JAWRWZ010000173.1:0-281 GCF_046535285.1 Chryseobacterium sp. SIMBA_028
GGGAAAATTAAAAAAATCATTGTAAGTGGCGAGAAAAGTAAAGGGGATAATGAACCTGCTCCCATGAAAAATTATCTGATTTATCAGGAAGGGGTTCCTGAAGATATTATTATTGAGGACCCGAAAGGGTTCAATACCTATAAAAGTATTCTTCGTTGTAAGGATGTATATAAAAAGAAAAATGTGATTATCGATTCACAGGGATATCATCATCTGCGTGCCTTATTTTTCGCAAGAAATAATGATATGACTGCACTAGGATTTGATGCGCAGGATGTCAC
>NZ_JAWRWZ010000048.1:0-576 GCF_046535285.1 Chryseobacterium sp. SIMBA_028
GTTTTCCCAGATAAAGGCACAGACCTTATTGACAGAGAGCTTCAATTATCCCCCCGGCAGCTTGCTCACGGCTAACACGTGGACAGCACTTGCAGGAACCGGGACCAATAATATTACCGTTTCCAGTGGTAATCTTGCCTCGGCAGGATCCATTGGTAATGGAATGGGCAACAAGGTCCCATTGGCCAATAACGGACAGGATGTCTATCGTGCCTTTACCACCACTACAGCTCCTGTATACTCTTCACTTATCGTGAACGTTTCAGCGGCCAATGCCGTAGGAGATTTCTTTTACTCCATTGGAACGAGTACTGTCCCTGCGGGTACAGTGGGGGCGAAGCTATTTGTTAAGTCAAATGGTACAGGCTTCAGCTTTGGAGTCCTGAGGGGTTCCGGAGGAACTCCTGTGTATGAAAGTACGGTAAGGCCATTCAATAGTGATATAATGGTGGTTTTAAAATATGAGGTTGTGGCAGGAGCTACCAATGATGCCGTAAAGCTTTATGTTAACCCTTCCCTGTCATCAGAGCCAGGGACTGCCGATGTTGAATATTCTGCCTCTGTTGGAGCGGATAC
>NZ_JAWRWZ010000174.1:0-279 GCF_046535285.1 Chryseobacterium sp. SIMBA_028
TCCCCCTGTCGGTGCAGCGGCGTTTTCCGGAACTGGAAAACCGACATGTTGATTTCCTGAAACGGGATATCATCAAAGCCATGAACAAAGCAGCCGCGCTGGATGAACTGATACCGGGGTTGCTGAGTGAATATATCGAACAGTCAGGTTAACAGGCTGCGGCATTTTGTCCGCGCCGGGCTTCGCTCACTGTTCAGGCCGGAGCCACAGACCGCCGTTGAATGGGCGGATGCTAATTACTATCTCCCGAAAGAATCCGCATACCAGGAAGGGCGCTGG
>NZ_JAWRWZ010000175.1:0-279 GCF_046535285.1 Chryseobacterium sp. SIMBA_028
TCTGTTCAGCGCGGCACTGAAGCCCTCTACGGCTGATGTCGCAGTCGCATCATGCATCTTTGCCAGTATCAAGTATCCGCTACTGAGCTCTACAAGAGTGCCAATCGCTGAGGCATTGCCTTTGCCCTTGATTAGATCGCCTTCCCAATGCCCAGGCATCTCGCGCTTGTCCACCTCGGGCGGACGAAGGTGAATGCTGACCATGTCGGGGATCTGACCTCGCCGGTCCGTCTCACCACGCCGAGGCTTACGCGTACTTTTGCCTTGCCGCAGGCAATG
>NZ_JAWRWZ010000176.1:0-279 GCF_046535285.1 Chryseobacterium sp. SIMBA_028
AGGGCTGTCCCCCGTATCCTCTGTGCCTTGGGCGACGGCTTCGGGCTCTTCCTCCGGCTCGAAGGTGTTCAGCTCCGTGCCCGCACCCAAGCGCACACCGCTTGCCGGGTCCGCAGCGATGCCATCTCGCCCCAAACCATCGGGACCGGCATCCCCGCTCTTGGCGGGATCTTGTTCACTACTGTCTGCCGTCATAGTCGCCTCCAGGATCAAACAGCTGCCGACGGGCCCACCGTAACACTCAGATTCGGGCAGAGTAAGCACGCTGCATGTTTCGCC
>NZ_JAWRWZ010000177.1:0-279 GCF_046535285.1 Chryseobacterium sp. SIMBA_028
GCAGAAGCATATCGATATTGGTAACAGAGTCTGTAGCGATCGCTGTTCTCAGGTCCTGAATAATCCGCTGTACAGAGCTTGGATAAAACTGTGTCGGGTGAGCCGTAAACACAACTTTTACCGTGAAATCTTTAAGTTTCTCACGAACTTTTTCAAGCTTGTGATCCAGAAGTGAACGTTCAAAAAGATTAGTTACCGTACCACTGTCGCTTTCGGAATGAAGGCTCGGAAATGCAGCATCTTCAATACTGTCGAACAGTACGACCTGTCTTTCTATAT
>NZ_JAWRWZ010000049.1:0-570 GCF_046535285.1 Chryseobacterium sp. SIMBA_028
TACACGATTGTAATAGACCTTTGCGCTTTGAGTACCTCCAAAAACAGCATTATATGCGGCTTCAAAACTTACGTTATAATAATGCTGTCCTGCATAAGGCTGTAGCTCAGGATATCCCAGCCCTGTAAAATAGATCGTAGAAGTCCCTGCATTCAATGTTAAGGCAGAAGAATTAGCAGAAAAATTACCTTCATACATTACACCTGTTACATAAATATCTGAACTTCCCAGATTCAACGTTCTGGCCGTTCCTCCTGCATTTCCCGAATAACTTTGTACAGATACCTTGTGATTATTCGTATTGAAGGTCCCCGCCGTATGGGTTAAAGCACCCTGGATAACAAAATCATCCAGTAAGCTGACGGATGATTCTTCTTCAAAATATACACTATCATTATCTGTTATTTCAACTCCATTGCTTTTGATCGTCTTGGGGCTGTTGCTATTCCGATAATACATATAGACCGCTTTAACAGTCATCCCGGCCTGCCATTCAGAAGATCCGTAGATATCGAGAATATTATATATACTTGCACTATTCAAAACAGGCGGTACGGAACTTCCCGAAAA
>NZ_JAWRWZ010000005.1:0-296991 GCF_046535285.1 Chryseobacterium sp. SIMBA_028
AGGCTAATAGAACATTCTCCTAAAGTTACTTGTTCCCATTCCCCATCAAACCCCGGAAATCTCAAATTGGGAACATTAACTAATTCATATCCTCAAGGTTTTTGAATCTTTAATTGCTTTCCTTTGGTATTTAAATTTAAAAAATAATGATTAAACAAAAACAATTGTCCGAAGTCATCGAACTATGGAAAGTAAACAAGAAACAATACGTTAAAAAATCAAGTTTTTCTGCTTACACACTTCTAATTGAAAATCATATAATTCCAATCTTTGGTAAAGCATTTATTATCGAGGAAACCGATGTGCAAAACTTTGTTTTCAAAAAACTAGAAGTGGGTTTAAGCCATAAGACGATTAAAGATATCCTAATTGTTTTAAAGATGATTCTCAAATTCGGGGCAAAAAATAAATGGTTTGATTACACACCTTTTGATATACAGTTCCCTACGGAAAGGGAAAAGCATAGCTTGGAGGTACTTACCAAATCTGACCAGAAAAAGATAATGAATTACATTCAGGAACATTTTACATTTAGAAATCTGGGTGTTTACATTTGCCTAAGTGCTGGAATGCGAATTGGCGAGGTATGTGCATTGACTTGGGAAGACGTTGATACAGATAATGGAATTATAAGTGTGAACCAAACCATTCAACGCATATATGTAATAGAGGAGGGAGTTCGAAGAACAGAATTGATTTTGGATACGCCCAAAACTAAAAACTCTATCCGTGAAATCCCCATAAGTAAAGATTTATTAAGAATCTTAAAACCTTTTAAAAAAATAGTTAATCCTTCTTTTTTTGTATTGACAAATGATGCGAAACCAACAGAACCGAGAACTTATCGAAGTTATTACAAAAACCTTATGAAGGAACTTAATATGCCCAACCTAAAATTTCACGGATTAAGGCATAGCTTCGCCACAAGATGTATCGAAAGTAATTGTGATTATAAAACAGTAAGTGTTCTGCTTGGGCACTCTAATATTAGTACGACATTAAATCTCTATGTTCATCCTAATATGGAACAGAAAAAGAAAGCGATTGAGCAGATGTTTAAAGCTTTGAGATAATTGCTTAATTTTGCCAAATTATTAATAAGATGAAAATAGAGAAAACTTTAAATATTTGTATCTTATTTGTATCATTTAAATGTAACTAATTGATATTCAGTATTAGTTATTTTTGAATAAGTAAAATAATAAATGTAAACACTAACATTTAATTATAAATTAAACCGGCAGTAAACAAAGTTTACTGCCGGTTTTGCTTTTTATCATATTACCGTATATTTATATCAGCAATTTTTATAATTAGATATAAATAGAGATTCACTACAAAATATATGAAAAAAATTATCGGTATAATATGTCTGGCAGGAGTGTTGGCAGGTTGTAGCAAATCAGATCATAAAGGACAAAAAGAGGAGCCGAAAGAAAGGCAGCAGCTTTCTCAAGAAACAAAACCCAAATCAGAAGAATCAAAACCCTCAAAAAACGGAATTTCAAAAGAAGAAGCAGTAAAATTAGCCATGAAGCAATTTGAAGATTATTTGCCCAATATTCTTAAAACCTATGGTGGAATCATTGATCTTCAGGAACCTTATGTAGGAGACTTTACCGGCGATGGAATAGATGATGTAGCCATTTATTGGTCTGTGGCACCTGAGGGCGGAAATGCAATTATAGGACAAGGATTATCATTGTACAAGAATACCGGGAGCAAGGTGAAAGTAATTGCCGGCTACGAGCCCGATTATTTGTTCAGTTTTGATGAAATCAGTAATGGGAAAATTAGAGTTAAAAAATTAGAATATGCTGAAGAAGATGGCAGATGCTGCCCGTCGATAAGTACCGGACATACCCTAACTATTTCAGGAAATAAAGCCTATTAAAAGAGTATACATTCTTGAACGCATACAATGGTGTGAAAATGTATTTCACATCATTTATAAGTTAAAGGTCCAATCTATTTTTTGTACCTTATTCGCTCATTTTTCAACAAGAAATTTAAACATATGAATAAGCTGAAGTTTTTCTTTTTAATCGTAAGTATGTCATTTTTATTTCAGTCATACCAAGGCCAGCAGTTTGACTTAGAGAAACTTGTATTACCAGTCAAACAAAAAGAATTAAAAAAGTTTGATTTAACAGTTTCCGATGCAGGAGTTGGAACTCAGGCAGTCCAATATTCTTCTTATCTGTCTCAGGCAGTTGATGACGCGAAACTTTCATTAAACTTTGCTAAAATTGAAATAGAAAAAGCTCCCGATACAGATTCTTTTACACAAAGTATGATCCGTTTTTATGGAAAAGGGAAAGACAATAACCTGGACGGATATACTCTTACTATTGAAAACGAAGAAAGCTTTCAGAAAGTATTGAATTATTTACTAATTAAAAAGGAAAAATTCAATCTGGTTTTTGATGATGGCAAAGAAAATGAGGAAAGAGCCAGGGTTTTTAATTGTTATCAGAATAATACCATATATCTGGTTTTATCCAGATTTAACAGTAAAGGAAAGAAAGTGGGATATATAGATGCAATTGGTGCTCATGAGACTTTCCTGTTAACTTCCAGACTAGGTGGAGCATTTGGGTACTATAAAGAATATCTGGAGTACCGTAAGCGCAAACCTGCCAATTTTAGTTACCTTGATTTTCTGAAAGAAACAGACGATGAACTTTATAAGCAAAATAATAATCTACATTAATAATCAGTAATGTGTAATGTTTTGCGAAATTCTATTTTGTTACAAAGCATAAAAATCTTATAACAATTCAATCTTTATAATATCGCTCGATTGGTGATGGCTACTGTATTTTTGTACACTTCTATACCATGCTGTCGGGCTTTATATCATCACAAACAAAACTAATATATGAAATACCTTTCAATTGTACTGGTTATTATTTTATTCCAATCCTGTAATCAAAAAAAAGAGAGCAAAAAGGATCCGGTCATTCAAAGTGAAATACAGAAAACAGAAGTTAAAACCGATTCTGCCATTCAAAATACCTCTAAAGCTGCGGAGATTAAAAAAGATACTCTGGATGAAGTAATGTTGGAACAGGATATAATGTTTAATGGTAAGCTGAAAAGGTTTTTTAGCCTTAATGATTTTGGAAAAGTATTCGGAAAGGCAGATAGTACAAGGCTATTATCCGAAGAACAACCCTGTACTTATATTTTTGAGACTCCGGAAAATAACGGAATGAATGATCAATATCTGTATAAAAATGGATCACGCTTTGAAAACAGCGGCCAGAAAGTAGCAGTAGAGGAGTTTAGATTTATCAACGGAAATTATATTCTGTACAAAGGAGTAAAAATAGATTCTAAGTCTACCATCAATGATCTTAAACAGATATTTCCAAATGCAATCAGAAACATAGGGAATCTGGATGTTTATGGTGAGGGAACACTTCAGGCTATTAGGCTAAGAGAAGATAAAGAGGGGATTTCTGATGGTCATATTAATATATTTTTTAAAAATAACAGGATATATTCTTTACATTGGTGGTTTCCTTGCTAAAATTTTATAATAACCAATCTCACAAAGTAAACGGATAATATGAAACTGAATTTAACAAAATACATAGCATTACTATTTGCGGTATGCTTACCACTGATTTCCTGTGGACAAGACACTTCAAAGGATAAGCAAAACCTCCAGACCAAGGCAGAACAATTTACCCAAAAGATAATTACCCTTATATCTCAAAAGGATTATGCAACATTAAATCAACTGACGGCTCAAAAGGTATATTGCTATTTGTGTTTTGAAACAGCCCCGGAAAACAATGCTTTTGTGAACAAAAAAACTTTTTATAGTAAACATAGTAACCATATTTTTAACAAGGATTTGTTGGAGAGACTGAAACGTAAGGAAATTAAGTTTGCAATTGACCAGGATGACCCTGCATTTGGAGACAGAAATTATATTGTACTATATACCACCCATCGTCCCAATGAACTGGATGACGGACATGAAGGAGCACAATTTATCTTTTGGTTGAAAGATGAAAAAGGTATCCTTAAGTTTTCAGGAGTGGAAACAGTGCCCTAATTTGTTTTTACTTCTTAGGTCTTATCAGATAATAAACTTGGTTTTGGGTATCAATCAATAACAGGTAAGCTCCTTTTTTCGGTTGGTAAATAAAATAAGAAAAAGGATCTCTTAAGTTTTCATTAGGATAGTCTATAGAAACATGCTGCTTGTAATGCAGCATTTTTTTTGGCATTGTAATCGAAAAATAACTTGTACCGGTCCAGCCATCACCACCAGAACCATTTCCTGATCCCCAGCTAAAATTCTTCAGATTCCAAAAAGAACGGGCAGCCCATTTTTCTTTGTGAACAAATTCTCGTTTAATGATATTTGCCTGAGTATCTATGGTGTAGGTAGATGTATCGTACTGAATTGATTTTTTATTGGTTTTGTATGCCGGATAATCTGTCCAGCTCTTTTCAGTATAAAAATAATTCCAGACATTATCCTTAAATACAACTAATTTGTATTTGTAATCATTATCAGCCGTATCGGAATGAATGATATCATCGTACATATATTCCTTATCGGCAATGATTTTTTGTGCTTCAGAAACGGAAAAGATTTTATTGTCTGTAATGTTTTTATAGGGATAATGAATGGTATCCCCATCTTTAATCCAGTTAGAGTAGGTATTTTGATCCACATCTACAATATAATCGTTGAAAGTCTGATAGCTATGTGTAGAGTTTAGACTCTTGTAACTGTATTGCAGAGAATCCGTTATCTGACCGTTTAGATTTATTTTATACCATTTATTTACGATATCATCACCACCGTCTTTTGATCCTTTTCTACTTCCGGAAATGATGATAATTGTACTGTCATTTCCTTGAAGTACGGGTTCATTAAAGCTTCCATATATTTTCAATACTTCATAATCAGGATCTTTAAGGCTGTCCAGTGTAGTGTAAGACCTATATTTTTCCGGAAGTTTTTCAGATTTTAATTTGTATTGCTGATAATGCATTCTGATATCAGGCAAAATAATAACGGCAATGATGATGATACACCACAGTATAATGTATTTTTTTTTAATATTTAGTTTCATCTTATTTGTAGGTTTTTTAGTTTTTAACTCCTTTCAGATGGGATTTTATGGTAGGGTCTGAAAAGAAATAAGGGTGTTTTTATTTAATTAAAATTCTCTCTGTGCGGTAAAACAAAATACAAAAAAATAAAAAATGTCAAAAGTAAAATGTTAAATAAATATTTTGCCCTTTCTTTCCTGTTGATCCGGAAAAAGGTTTCAATAGCTATCAATCCTCCCAAAAAGAAAAAAACATACAACGGAATGAGGTCCAGATCGTACGTTTGACGTTTATATCCTGCCTCGGCAAATAAAGCAAACCAAGCAAAGTAAGGAATGGCCAGAATAATAAACCTCACCAGTATATATATCATAACTGTTTTCATTTTTTAGAGCATATTATTTTTTCTGAATTGAAACCTTTCATATTGTGTTCTTATTTTTGAATGAAAAAAATAGATTAATGATGAGCAAGACAATTAAAACTCCAATAAAGATAGAAAATGCGTAAATAGCTGATCCCTGCAGATAAAAAAGTGAGCGGGAGACAAAGAATCTGCTTTCTTTAGGATGGGTTGCATTATAAAGAAGTATACATTTTTGAGAATCAATCTGCTGCTTTGTTTGCTGTAGAAGCTTTGCCTTTAATAGTTGGATTCTTTCTTTACTTTCCCATATCGGGTAATACATTTTTTCAGCTTTCTGTTCTGTATTTGTATAGGTTTTATGATTGAGTGTATATTGATAAGATACATCAATAAAAGCATATCCACTCGATCTCCTAAATGGGTTTTCCCATTCTGATGTATAAGATAATACCTGTCCTTTCGTTTGCTGCCATCCGGGATGTGTCCATTGAAACTCCTTGAATTTTAAAAAAGGTGAAACAGACATCAGGGTAAGCAATGGGAAATAAATTAAGGCCAATAACATTAAAAAATATTCACCTTTTGCTTTCCAGCCTGTCTTTGTAGAGTTTCTTAATAAAAAAATAATAACAGCAACAATCAGTGCATAGATAAAATAACGGTAATTATTGATCCAAAATAATAAGCAAGCTACAATAACCATCATGAGCAGAAAACCCAAATAATGGAACATTTTGTCAATAATGTATTTGATGCTTTTCAAATTCTTATTTATTTTGAAATATACTTGATTTGCAGTTTGTTGTATTCGTTATCATTGAATGTTTTTGCAATAACTAATCTTGCTGCTTGGGTTTGGGTATCAAAAATTTCAATCCCTTTTTGGGTAACATATACAAAATGAGAGGCATCTATAGATTCAATACCAGAAAGAGGTTTGTCTTTAATTTTGACCTTAGTGAAATTTTTTCCGTTAGTGTCTATATAAAAAAGAGTATTAGCGTTATTACCAATGATTTTACCAAGGCTAATAGTCCAGTTTAAAACATCAGGTGGCAGAATTTGTTCCCATTCCAGATTTCCATCTTCAGCATTAATGGCAAGAAGTTTTGATTCATCGTTAGAGGATATTCTCATCTCAGTGTATAAAGTACCGTCCTCAAAAAAAAGGATATGGCTTCTTTTAGCAACAAGCTTGTCATTCTTGTAGATCCATTTGAACACCTTAGGATTTTTAATGAAAGTATTATTTGGATCAGAGATGTCACCATTAGGGAGATTGCCATCTTTATCAAGGTTCAGGGCATAGATGGTTCTTGTTTCACTTCCAATGAAAAGAGTATTGCCATCAGTGTACATCTGGTTGTAAATAGGACGTTGAAATTGGTTAAATTCGTTATGCTGTAAGAGTTGTCCTGCAATTTCCACATCTCTGTCAAACATTCCATACGAAGTATTTACCCCATTTTGAGCACTCAATTTTTCCAGAAAAACAGCCGAATTCACAAAATAGGAATTACGGTATTTTACAGGAGCAAAGTAATTATATATCGTTGGCAGTTCACTAAGCCAGTTTTTTGTACCATCAGCCTTATTGAAATTATAGAGCCAAGCACTATTAACCTCTAAGGGATGTCCGGTTGATGCTATTAGAATATTTTGACCATCTACTAAAGGTTTTGCCATAAATAAAGGCATCCGTGCACTTAGTTTTTTTGCTTCTTCATTCTCATCATTGCTCATATCCAACGGTTGGTCTCCATTACCATAGATCTGTTGCTGCCAGATGATTTTACCCGTGCTAATATCAAAATTAATAAGCTTTCCACTTTCAAAAGGCATAAAAATACTCTGCCCATCCACTGCAAAAAGATTTCGGTTACCGACGCTGTCTATGGCACTTTTATATTGCCAGACCATTTTATTTTCGTCAAGGTTAAAGTTGAAAATCTGGCCTTCAGTAGCCACTAACAATGTAGCATGGTTTACTTTGTTGGATTCTGTTTTTGAGTTCTTATTACAGCCTAAAAAAATGGAAGCTGAAATAAGGAGTATTAGTTTTTTCATGGTGGTGATGGTGGGGGTGTTTATTTTAAAAGCTTGATAAGCTCTGTATTCTTATTGGCTTTTGCAAACTGTAAAGCAGTCTTTCCCTCAACAATTCCGTTATCTGTTTCAAAGGTGACTCTGGATTTTTTATCAGCTCCCTGAGACAAAAGATATTTCGCAATGTCTGTATAATCCTTTTCTACGGCATACAGCAAAGCATTGTACCCATCGTCGTCAAAATGATACATGGGAGAATCCTTACCTTTCAGAGGAATCTTCTTTATAAATTCCAGATCATTGTTCTTTACCGATAGCAGCAGCAGTTTTCCAAGATCTCCTCTTTCAATTTTCTGAGGCTGATGGCTAACATATAATTCTTTTGCAATTTCAAAATTTTCATAAAAAATAGCAGTATACAATGCATTTTGAGCATAGATGCCTTTCCCGAGAAGATAGCGTGTAATCTCCGGGCTTCCATACTCAATGGCTGTATCAATAAGGGTTTTGTCTGCTGTGATATTGGCCCCCTTATTCACCATGTATTCTACCATGGGTAAGTTTTTCTTCCAGATAGCGGCCTTTACAGGTAAAATCTGATCTGAAAGAACGGCTTTAATAGGGTATCCTTGTTCTGTTAACTTTTTCACCAAGGATAAATCATTACTGCTGATGGCTCCATAGAAAGCATCCACCTGTTGTTTACTCTGAGCATTCAGCATCGAAGACAAGGCTATAATGATTGACATTCCAATCTTCTTCATTCCTGTATTATTTTAATAGAATGTAAAAGTAACTAATTTCCCGTATTGCAGAGAACCCCTGATTCTAGGGATATAATTTTTGTATTCTATATTCATTACTACTTAAAAATAATTAAAATAAATGAACAATCTTTTTCTTGTAAATTCCTACATTCGTATAGCATAAAATAAAATTCAATGAAATACTCTAAGATTATTGTGGTTGTTACCTTACTATTATTTCAGTTAGGAACAGCACAGGAAAAAGCAGATGTGGTATTAAATAAAGCGCTTACAGAAGCCAAGGCGGGGAAGAAAAATGTTCTGTTAATGTTTCATGCTTCATGGTGCAAATGGTGTAAGATGATGGAAAAGAATATGAATCTTCCGGAAACCAAACCTCTTTTTGATAAGAAATTTGTTACAGCTTATGTAGACGTTCAAGAAAGAGGTGAAAAGAAATCTCTTGAAAATCCCGGTGGGCAGGAGCTTATGAATAAATATAAAGGAGAAAATGCAGGACTTCCTTTTTGGTTGATTTTAAATCCGAAAGGAGAAGTGCTAGCAGATTCATTTAATGCTAAGGGAGAAAACCTCGGCTCACCTTCAACCCCCGAAGAAGTAGCCACTTTTATTACAAAGCTGGAAAAGACCTCAAAATTGAAAAAAGAAGAACTACAGATCATTGAAAATGTATTTGTGAAAAAGTAAAAGCAGTTTTCTGTTTTTATTAGAGAATGTCCCTTGGCAAAAGTCTTGGGATTTTTTATATTTTTACCGAAATATCAGTTATATGGAGAATATTTACTCTAAAAAGCAATATTATTTTGTAGGATTTACGTCATTGATTGTTTCAGTACTTGGGCTGATATTATCAATAAGTACTTTTAACATCATTAAAAATAGCCTTGGATTTATTTCTGACGAAAGAAAATATGTTGGCTTGTATTGGCTATTTAAACCAATGACCCTTTTCATAGGGGTTACAAAGAATGCTTTTGACGTCTGGGAGGTCTTTTTACTATCCTTATTGCTTGTCGGAAGTATTATATTTTTGCTTAAAAAAAGAGATACCCGGTTAATTGCATTTGTCTTTTCAATCATCTTGATTTCTAACGCTCAGGGAATGTTTAATACTCTGTTTTATTTCCTTTATACCAAAAAGAAGATAGAAGCAGAAACAGGGTCGGGCATGGGAATAATGATGTACTTTTATCCTGTAGTTGAAGCTTTGTATATTGTAATAAGCTATAAAATTCTTACCATCATAAAGAGTAAAAAAGTACTGAATATAACCCATACAGAAACATCTACAGTTATAAAAGATACGCCTAAAATACAGCGGTTTTTCCATTTTTTGATAGATACATTTATTATCTTACTTGTTTTCTGTCCATTGGTTTTCAATCTGTTTGAGGCGTACCTTATAAAAATTTCTTTTTTTAGGGAAAAACTGAACAACGAATTTGGCGCGCTTCTTTTAATTGTTATTGTAAGGTTTATTTACTATCCTTTCTTTGAAATTCTATTTGGTTCCACCCCTGCAAAATTTCTTACAGAATCAAGAGTGATTAGCAATACAGCAGAAAAACCATCTGTATCAGATATTTTTAAAAGAACCCTTTACAGAAATATTCCTTTCAATGCAGTTTCTTTTTTTTGGAAAACAGGTTTACATGATTCCCTGTCGTATACCCATGTTGTAAAAGAAAAAAGGAATGGCTTTAAAACAGGATATCTTTTGATTGTTCTGGCGGTGTTTATCCCGTATGTTTATTTTTATTATTTCGGAGAGAAAATTATCACAGATTATCGGACCTCAAAGATTGATGAAAGAATGATTAAATATGAAAGCGATTTTAGAAGAAGCAGTGTTGAGAATATTAATCCAAATCAGGTTTATATTCTTAAACGGCTTGGAAGTATGTTGTATGAAGGGAAAGCTTTAAAGATTGAAAGGATAGAAGGGAACGAAATTATTTGTAAAGAATTGATCAAGAAAGATACTTATGACCTGAATTATTATGGGCTTGTAGATTTATATAAGAATCAGAAAGATACAGCAACAGTCTATAGATTCACCAAAAAAGATTTTATCAACGCTGTTCCTAAGAATATCAGAGAAATGGATGAAGAAAAACGAAATGGAACAAACTTCTTTGATCAATACGGAACCTATGAAATAAAGGATATCTATACCCTTAACGCTCCATTTATTGAGGAGGGAAAAATAGAACAAGAATATTCCATGAAAAACAGGTCCAATGTTCAGCGGATTTCTTTCAAGAATATTGGAAAAAGCGGAAGAATAGTTTCCATAAAAACAGCAGATGGTAAAGTGATCTGGAAAGATAAATTTCCAATCATGATGAAAGGTTCCAATACTTACTCAGACTGGTTTTCAGTACATGTTGATAATTTGAAAGCTGAAGATACCTTTAGTGCAGATATGGAGGTTGCGGATTCATTGAATAACAGACAAATGTATAAAATAGAGATGGATCAGGCTCCTTATACTGCCATAAGGATCTATCGACTGAATTAAAAAAGCTCCCCAAACAGATCGTGTTTGGGGAGTTTTTGTTCTAATGTAATTTTAAATTTACAATGATTTGTAATGATATTCTATATTGCTCCAAAGTACTGTGTCATCTGCTTCCGTCATTTCAGAGGGAGAAGTAAAAACAGTTCCAAAGGCATTTTCATATTGAGTGATGCCAAAATCTGTATTTTGGTTAATAAATAACGGGCCGTGGTTTCTTGGAGCTTTTTTGATATACCTGAAAGTTCTTTTTAGGGTAAATGTTGAGGCGTTTTTATTGAAATCTCCTAAATAATTGGGCTTATTGCTGCTATCATTGATTAATACAGAATCATTAACGATTTTGATAGGGTATGATACATTACTGGAAGTTCCTGAAATCAATTTTACAGAATTATTTTTCAAATCAAGGCTGATGATTTTCCAGGCTGGCTCCTGATAGGTATTCCAATAATTCTTCAAATAAGATTCATCAGGAGTAGATTTTTGTCCCATTGATCCTCTATACAAAACAGTATTTTTTACGGCATAACTTCTGAATTCAAAATTCCGGATTTCATGATCAATCGGTCTTGGATCATCAATTATATTATCATTATTTCCGCATGAGATCAGGGATAACAATATCATGACAGCATAAAAAGAGTATTTCATTGGTTTTTTTGCAAAAGTAGGGTTTTATAATAGGAAAGCAAAAAAGGCAAAATGGCGAAAAAGTTAAAAGATTTAAATTGCTGCCAAATATATTCTTTCCTCCCTCTTTTAGTAAAAAGATATCGGAAGACTTAAGCAAGCAATCTTGCCAATTTACCTCTTTGTAATTTCGCCTCTATAAAAACTATTTATTTCCCAAAGTAGATCTGGTCTTGCTTCTGCTGCTCATTATAAATAATCTGGAAGCTCACAGGCATATAATGATAAAGAAGCTTCCAATGCTGGATTTTTGCATGCTTTTTAAAGCTTTCAAAAGACCTTATGAAGATATTTTCAATCATGGTTCTTACATAAGAATTTCCATTCCTGTAAAGTCCATCCATAAGTTTGATGTGATGGGCAATAATGTTGATCTTAGATTCCTGCAGCAGGCCTTTCAGATAATTAACGGTTGCCTGCATGATTCCTGCAAAATTATCATGAACAGATAACTGTATGATTTCCTTGCGAAGTGGCGGATAGAAAAATTTTAAGTATTCAACAGCTATTTTTTGATTAATAGTTTGCATTTGTACTTTCATCATAATTAAGAATTTTTCAAACACTTTTTATTGAAGCTAAATGTATACCAAAATTTAAAGACAGGCTGCAAAAATAAATACACCAATGATTATAGCGATGTGAGTGAGTAATATCTCCGAATTGTGTCTGTTAGTCGTTGTTTTCCAGGTTTTCCAGTCTGAAATTTTTCTTATTTTATTTTTCATAATCTATTGATTGTGAGTTATTTTTAATTTTGTTTAATTTAAACACTTTGTAATGAAACGGGTAAAAAATGTAATAAAAACTTTATATGCCGTGGCTGTAAATTTGTCTTGAATAGCTGCTTTTCAGGGGAGAAGAAATATGACTAAATATCATTTTCCGGTCTTCCTTGCTGCAAAAAGCTGTACAATTGTCCAAAGAATAGATAAAAGTGTTCTCAATTGCATTTTTTAAGGTAATATCACCATCGGTGTAAATTTTGTCCATTTTTTGTAAGCTTTTGAGTAGCAGATTACTGTCATTCTGGCGGATCATTTTTTTTATACGGTCCGTGAATGTCCTGATAACACTATACGAATTCGGATTTTTATTCTCTTTTAGTTCAGTTTCAAAATCAGGAACCAATTCTGTTATTTCCTGTACGGCTTGTAAATAGTTCATATTATATTTTTTTAAATGTGGTTTTGTTCAAGTAGCTTTATAATGGCTCCAAAAATGAAAATGGTTAAAAAGGCGATAAAAAGCATGTGGTAAGGCTTTAACCATTTGGGAGTCTTAGGTCCTCTGCTTTTTAATCTTCTTAACTTGTCTATTCTGTTTAATGTTTTCAAGTCCATTTTTTCCATGTTTTCAAATGATGATGCCAATGGTATTCCGTTGAATGCTTATTTGGTTTAATTATTTGATTATCAAAATATTGTATTGTTTTGGGTGAGGTTTTAAAATGACAAAAGCATTTCAAAATGATAAGGATTTTATCAAATTGGAAAAGGAAGAACTCTTTTAACTGTAAAGGATTTAAGAGTAAACTAAACCACAAAAGTCACAAAATAATAGTAGCCTTTAAGTTATTTCAAGTAAAAGGCTTGATATATAAGAAGTACGCATGAGTTTTAAAAACCTGAAATTTTCATCTTTAATGAACTTTTTTCAGCATTATTTTAAACTTTTAAAGTGAACTAAATTGTTTTAAAATAAAGCTTTTGGGACTTTTGTGGTTCAAAAATTCAACACAACCCAAAAACAAAATCATTCCTGTTTTTAAGTTTCGCATAAAGAATAGAATGAATATCTTTGCAGTCCAAATATTCAGAAGATGTTTTCAAAAATAATAGTACACAGAGTCGGAAATAAGATCAACGGAGAATCATTAACGCTTTCTCAAGAGGAATTGAAGCTTGAGGAGGGAATGGCAGAAATGCTTGAGAATTACTTTTTAGGTTCTTTCAAATCAGAAGAAACTTTCCATTTTTACAGTGATACCTACCTGGTGAATAATCCGGTTTACAGCGCAGTATCTGAAATTTTTGAAGATAAGTCCAAGTTCATTTGGGAATCTGAAAATATTGCAAAGCATCTTTTCGAAGCGGCTGAAAACCCAAGAGTTCAGGGAGGAGAATTGTTCATTGTTCTTTTTGAAGATGAAAGTGACCGTCCGGATAGAGTAGACAAGATCGGAATTTTCAAAACTGAAAAAAGAGAGTCATTCTTGAAAATTAATCCACAGGATGAAACATTTGATATAGAAAAAGACATGGGAATTGGTTTATCTAAGATTGATAAAGCAGCCTTAATCTACAATAATAATAAAGATACAGGATATGTACTTTCCGTCGTTGACAACAACAAAAACGGTGATATGTACTATTGGTTCGAGGATTTCTTAAAGGTAAAACAACGTGACGATGAATACTTCCACACTCAGGAAGCATTGATGGTGTACAAAGATTATATCACAAAGCAGTTGCCGCAGGAATTTGAGGTTTCAAAAGCTGACCAGGCAGATTTCCTAAATAAATCGATCAATTTCTTCAAAGAAAAAGAAGAGTTTAAATTGGATGAGTTTGCCAGTGAGGTATTGGGAGATGAACATGTAATTGAAAGTTTCGTCAACTTTAAAACCGATTACGAACAGGATATGCAAGTGAATATTGCAGAAGAATTCCCAATTAGTGAAGCAGCAGTAAAAAAGACCCAAAGACACTTTAAAAGTATCATTAAGCTAGACAAAAATTTCCACATCTACATCCACGGAGACAGACAGAAGCTGGAAATGGGTGAAGATGATAAAGGAAAATACTACAGACTTTACTTCGAGAAAGAGGTGTAATAAAAGAAAAGCCCATTAAATAATAATGTCATAACTTTATCTCGCATCGCAAAATAACAGTTATGAAATTTATGATCATTTTCTGGGGAATCTTTATCCTTTTTTTCTGCATACCATTTCCGATTTTCATTTATATGATGACTGAGGAACTCGCAACAGAACCGAGAAATTCATTAGCTGTGAGCTATGGGTATCTCGGTTTTTCGTTGCTGATATGGCTGTACATTCTTGTATTCTTTATAAATAATCTTTTCGTTAAAACTTTTAAACAGAAAAATACCATTCATTCCATTCTGAGAAACGGAATACCCAGAGAGGCGAAAATTATCCGTTACCAGCTCATCAAATATTTTCCCAAAACCAATATGAATGCCATTCAGATTGTTCTTTCATTTCGTAATCTCAGAAACACGATGATTGAACATGAAATGATGTTTCATGATTCCAAGCCGCAGGAAAAAAGATTTGATGTCGGAAAAGAAGTAAAGGTATTACTGAATTCTAATGCTTCTCAGGAACCTTATTTTATCTTGAGTGATCAGAAAGTTGGATTCAATGCATCGGGAATGATTTTAAGAGTCATATTTATCATATTATTGGTGGCTTATGTAATCGGATTATACTCTTATTTTTATATGCGGGAATCCTTTGACTTTGGCTGGAGGTTTCTCACCTTTATGCATCCGATTATTTTCAGTGGAATCATGACGATTATCTATATAGTAGTATTTCAGCTGATTGTAGGGAAATTTTTTAGGAGTAAAAAAGAAGAACATATTCTTTTTGCCGGAAGAAATGCCAATGCAGAAATTATCAGTGTAAGTCAAACTGGTCTTACTGTGAATGATCAACCGGAATTGATGTTTCAGGTTAGCTTCAAAGATGATAAAGGAATCGAACATATTACTGTTTATAAAAAAATCGTCAGCCTTCTCAATCTTTCTTCTGTACCGAAAAACGGAACCATAGAGATTATGTATGATGAAAATGATCCTAAGAAGATTATGATTCCGAAAATATTTTAAGGCCAAAAAGTAAAAGGGCAAATCTGCTTATTTACAAATCTGCCCTTCATACATTATCGATCTTTTCTTTTTTGCTCTAATTATTTTTTCTGAAAGAAAAGTGCTCTGTTATATTCGAAATTCATTCTGGCAATATTCAGTACTGAAATTCCCTGTGGACATTCCACTTCACAGGCTTCCGTATTAGAACAATGCCCGAATAATTCGCCATCCATCTGTGAAACCATATCCAGCACACGTTTACTTCTTTCTTCTTTTCCTTGGGGAAGTAATGCCATATGCGTAATTTTTGCTGAAGTAAATAATGCCGCACTTCCGTTTTTACAGGTCGCAACACAGGCACCACATCCAATGCAGGCAGCAGAATCAAAAGCTTCTTCAGCAGTTTGGTGAGCAACCGGAATTGCTGTGGCATCCGGAGCTTGCCCTGTATTTACAGATACAAAACCTCCGGAAGAAATAATCCTGTCAAAGGCAGAGCGATCTACCTTTAAATCTTTCTTCACTGGAAAAGCCTCTGCCCGGAATGGTTCTATTAAAATAGTTTCTCCATCCTTAAAAGATCTCAGGTGAAGTTGGCAGGTCGTCGTGTTTTTTAAAGGACCGTGGGCAATACCGTTGATCATCATTCCGCATTGTCCACAGATTCCTTCACGACAATCATGATCAAATTCTACAGGTTCATCTCCTTCGGTAATCAGTTTTTCGTTTAAAGTATCCAGCATTTCCAGGAAAGACATGTGGGAGTTCAGGTCTTTTAGATCGTAATTGACCAGTTTTCCCTCACTTTTTCTGTCTTTCTGTCTCCATATCTTAAGGTGTAAATCCATAATTTTTGTTTTTTATTTGTAACTTCTTACCGTTGGCTGTATTTCTTCAAAGATCAAAGGTTCCTTGATCAGTTCAGGCTCGCCGTTTTCACCTGTCCATGCCCATGCAGAGATAAACTGATAGTCTGTATCGTTTCTCAGTGCTTCACCATCCGGAGTCTGGTATTCTTCCCGGAAGTGGGCTCCGCAGGATTCATTACGAGTTAAGGCATCATAGCACATCAATTCTCCAATCTCAAAATAATCGGCAACACGACCTGCTTTTTCCAGTTCCGTATTCATGGTATCACCTTGTCCGGAAACCCTTACCTCCTTGTGAAATTCCTGTTTTAATTTTCTTATTTCATCAATGGCATATTTAAGACCTTCTTCAGTTCTTGCCAATCCACAATAATCATATAATAACTTTCCTAATGTTTTGTGAAAATAATCAACAGTTTTAGTTCCTTTGATATTGATCAAATCCTGAATCTGGTTTTTAACCGCGTTTTCGGCTTTTTCAAATTCAGGGGTATCCGGTGAAATTTTTCCGGTATGAATTTCATCTGCCAGATAATTGGCAATGGTATAAGGAGCAATGAAATAACCGTCTACAGAAGCCTGTAAAAGAGAATTAGCTCCCAGTCTATTGGCGCCGTGGTCTGCAAAATTAGCTTCTCCTAAAGCAAATAATCCCGGAACGGTAGTCATCAGTTCATAGTCTACCCAAAGTCCGCCCATTGAAAAGTGTGCGGATGGAGAAATCATCATCGGTTCTTTATAGGCATTATATCCTGTAATCTTAAGATACATATCGAATAAGTTTCCATATTTCTCCTGAATCTTATCTTTTCCCTGTTCTTTGATGGCCTTGGAAAAATCAAGATACACCGCGTTTTTCAGAGGCCCGATTCCAAATCCTGCATCAATTCTTTCCTTAGCTGCACGGGATGAAATATCTCTTGGAGCCAGGTTTCCGAAAGCGGGATATCTTCTCTCAAGATAATAATCTCTTTCGTTCTCAGGAATATCGTTGGGTGGTCTATTTTCATCTTTGTGCAACGGAACCCAGATTCTCCCGTCATTACGCAATGATTCAGACATCAATGTTAATTTAGATTGATAATCTCCAGATTGCGGAAGGGAAGTCGGGTGCACCTGAATCCAGCTTGGGGAAGCCATTAAAGCTCCTTTTTTATGGGCTCTCCAGATAGCAGAACCATTGCACCCCATCGCTAATGTAGAAAGGTAATAGATCTTTCCATAACCTCCTGTTGCTAATATTACAGCATGTGCTGCATGACGTTCAATTTCTCCTGTGTCTAAATTCCTTACGATAATGCCTCTGGCCTTGCCATCAATGGTAACCAGATCAAGCATTTCATGCCTTGAAAACAATTGTACAGAGCCTTTTCCTACCTGCCTCATTAAGGCCTGATAAGCTCCCAAAAGCAATTGTTGTCCCGTTTGTCCTCTGGCATAGAATGTTCGGCTTACCTGGACTCCTCCGAATGAACGATTATTAAGGTAGCCGCCATATTCACGGCCGAAAGGAACACCTTGAGCTACAGACTGATCGATGAGGTTTAAGGAACATTCTGCCATCCGGTAAACATTGGCTTCACGTGCCCTAAAGTCACCACCTTTTAAGGTGTCTACAAACATTCTGTAAACGCTGTCACCGTCGTTTTTATAATTTTTAGCGGCGTTTACACCACCTTGTGCTGCCACAGAGTGTGCTCTTCTAGGGCTGTCCTGAAAGCAAAATGACTTGACATTGTAACCCATTTCACCTAAAGAAGCAGCAATAGAACTTCCTGCCAGACCTGTTCCTACAACAATAACATCCAGTTTTTTACGGTTGGCCGGATTAACAAGTTTCGCTTTCTTTTTATAATTATCCCATTTTTGTTCCAATGGGCCTTGTGGTATTTTTGAATCTAAAATCATGATAGGTCTGTTTAATGATAAGTAAAGAATACATAAATAGGCATCAGTGCAAAACCTAAACTGATGATGATTGAATAAGCAATCCCAATGGTTTTGAACCATTTTACAAACTTAGGATGGTATAGCCCAAGTGTTCTTACAGCACTGTGTATTCCGTGAATTAGGTGGTAGCATAGGGCAATCATGGAAAGTACATAAATAAGAACGTACCACCATTCCTTGAAAACCGTTACGACCAAGATGTACAAGTCCTTATTCCCATTCTCATCCAAAGGTGGATTACCGAATTTGTAAACGTACCAGAAGTTTTGAAAGTGGATCACCAGAAAGATCAGGATTAATGTTCCCAGAATTCCCATATTTCGGGAAGCCCATTTACTGGCTCTTCCACGTCTGTCATTCTGATAACCACCACCGGATTTTTTATTTTTTAAAGTGATGATTAAGCCATCTACTGCATGCAGAATGATGCTGGCATACAAAACATAAGAAACTATTTTGATGACGATATTCCCTGATAAAAAATGCGAATAGGCATTAAATTGTAAATGTGCCTGTTCTTGCGGAAGAAACAGCTGGAGATTACCCAGAAAATGAATCAGCAGGAAGAACCCCAGAAAAAGTCCCGTGAGACACATCAGCATTTTTCTTAACAATGTTGATAACATATATTTGATTTAATAATTAATAATATCCTAAAACTTTCATCCAAAGACCTCCAACAACCATGTAGATAATTAATAGAACAATTCCTATTTCAAGACCTCTTAGCCACCAGATTTTTAGATCGACATATCCACTTCCGAAGAATACCGGAGCCGGGCCGTGTCCATAGTGGGTAAGAACTCCATAAATTGAACCCATAAAACCTAGCATCATTGCCAACAGCATAGGAGGGATTCCCAAAGAAACACCTACTCCCAATAAGGCGGCATACATCGCGGCTACGTGGGCTGTAGCACTGGCAAAAATATAATGACTGAAGAAGTAAACTACAATAATAACAGGGAATGCTACCTGCCAGCTAAGACCTCCAATCTGTACTTTAATCAGATCACTAAACCATCCAATGAAGCCCAGCTCATTTAAAGAACTTGCCATCATCACTAAAACTGCGAACCAAACAATAGTATCCCAAGCCCCTTTTTCACTTTTTACATCTTCCCAGGTTAATACTGAGGTTAATAACAATAGTGTTAATCCAATAAATGCGGTTGTTGTAGCATCAATAGAAAGGGCCCCGCCGAATATCCAAAGTGCCAACAGGATAAAGAAAGCCAGTAGCATCAACCATTCGTTTCTGGAAATTGGTCCCATTTCTTTTAATTTTTGGGCAGCCATTTTCGGAGCATCACCTGTCTTTTTCAATTCAGGCGGATATAATTTGTATAATACCAACGGAACTACAAAGAATGCAACCAAACCAGGCACAAAACCTGCAGCTGCCCAAGACATCCATGTAATATCTATTCCAAGGTTGGCTGCAAACTTCTGACACATCGGGTTACTTGCAGTCCCTGTAAGGAACATGGATGAAGCAATAAGATTCATATAATAACTGTTCAATGTTAAAAATGAACCCAGTTTTCTGTGAGTTTCCGGTTTTTCAGGAACAGAGTCAAAGCTTATCGCCATAGATTTCATGATAGGATAGATAATTCCTCCACCTCTTGCCGTATTACTCGGAATGGCCGGTGCCAGACAAACATCCGCAAGCCCCAGTCCATAGGCTAATCCCAATGAACTTTTACCAAAAACCCTGATGAATAAAAAGGCAATACGGTTTCCAAGACCTGTTTTGATGAATCCTCTGGCAATAAAGAATGAGATCCCGATCAGCCAGATCACTTTATCTCCAAATCCGGAAAGAGCCTTTGTAATAGATTTTCCTGCATCTCCCGGAGCAACTACCTGTGTAAGGGCTGTAAATGCTATGGCCATCATACACATGGTACCCATAGGAGCTGCTTTTAAAATAATTCCTAGAATGGTTGCCGCGAAGATAGCAAACAGATGCCAGGCATTCTCGGCTACCCCCTCAGGAGCAGGAATGAACCATATAATCAACGCAGCAATAAATGTGATCGCTACGTTTTTAATATTAATTTCTTTCATGATGATAACTATTTAAGAGGTTAAAATCTACTCTGCACCTGTACGATGAATAGATTATTGTTGTATTGAGAGGTATTTTCTACTTGATGTTTGTAACGGTCAAACTGTACACCCAGCTGAATTCGGGCACCATAATTTTTTAGAAACTCCAGCCCAACCATTGGAGTGATGGTTTGTCTTGGATTGGAAGCCATTCTGAAATTTGTATCAAGGTATTCATATCGGCAAGACAGTTCAAAGGCACTCAGGTTTTTATGGTTGATTTCATATCTCACATTCGGAAGAAAATAAACCCCGCGCACCAGATACTGATCAGGATTAGCAGGTCTTACTTCAGGAGCAATGGAGTTGTACAGGATATGGTTGGTAGCCTGTTTTGCTTCCAGCTGCATATCCAGGCTCCATCTTGGATCAAATTGAATCATGGAACTAAGATCAACCCCTACGGCATATACTTTTTTGCTAAAAACTTCACCAATACCTCCATTCAGACCGACGTTGAAATTATATTTTTTAGATAATCCGAAAAGTAATCGGGTGGAGTATTGTTTTCCGTTGTCGTTGTCATTGACCTGGTTTTTTCCATTACCGTTCACTACAGATACTGCATATTGGAAAGGAATTTCACCAAGCTTAAGCTGTCCCGTTGCAGAAAGTCCGATCTGGAAACTAGTCCAACCCAGTTTTCCAAATTCCGAATACTGATTAGACCAGTCTAGAGATTTGATAATGTCAATAGGATAAGTTTCTTCAATTCCGAACCAAGGTCTGAACTGTCCTACAGTAAATGCCAGTTTAGGACTGAATGTGTACTTCAGATAGGCATTTTCAAGGACCCTGCTTTTAGGGTCATTTTTAAAATCGGCAAAATTAGCCAGGGCAACAACTTCTGTTCGTTTACTGATTTGGGCACGAACCTGAACTCTCATATACTTTAGCATAAAATTATTGCTCGTCCCGGAGCCATCAGAGTGATGAAGCCCGTTTACATCTACATCCTTGCTCATACCCACCAGATAACGAGCCTGAAAAAGCCCTTTGATCTGAAGCTGCGGATATTTTACGTTATCTTCTTCCTGTTGTTGTGGTTTGGTCTGTAAAGAATCCTGTATCTGTGCGTTAGCTGAAAACCAGCCTATAAGAATGCACAGGAGCAGGCTTCTCTTTTTAAATGAAAAAAAGGCCATATCTATTTGTTTAATTTTTGCTTATTTGAAATTTTATTTAAACATAAAAACTTTATCTCTATCCTTAAAAAGTTGAGGTGAAGCACAGAATGTGCTTATAAATGATAATGCTTTTATTGTTTAAACCCCTCCGTTAAATCTTCCATTTATACTTCTCCAGTGGAGGGAAATGATCACCTATCTAATCCTGAATCTGCATTCATGATTTTCTAAACCTTGCGTGTTTCTGGCTGGGTTTTCAGATAGAAACACGTAAGGTTTAAATTTTTGGTTTGGACTTAAATTATTCTAAGCCTAAGAATTTAAAAGATGGGGTTTCTTTGAAGTCAGTATTGGATTTACCGTGATAAGTCTGATAGTTACTTAGATCCAGTTTCATAACCTTTCCTTTAGTGCTCAGGTCAAAATCTTTAAGATCTACCCAGAATGTGTTGGGGGTAAAAACGGTCTCAAAGTAATAGACTAAATTCTTCTGATCCGAAACAGAACGCCATCTTGTAGAAGAAATGTTAGGTTCTGTGGGAGAAGTAATACCATAGGGTACGGAACAGTTTCTGATCACCCCGAATACACTGGCTACAGCCGTACGGATATCAGCCGTTTTTGGAATAGCATTCACATAGTAAGAAGCTCTTACAAATCTGTCTGCAGCACGGTTGGTCCCCGGAAGCATCACAGTACCCGGAATCCCTTTCCAGTAATTATTAAGAGCAAGCTGCTCTTCAAAGATAGGAGAGTTGGTCATTACCGTGTAAGACGGGTCATGATGAATAACCAGTTTCCCATTAATGTATTCCAAGACAGCGTTGTCTCCTGATGCATCAGAAAGAGAAAGATGGATGGTAGTAAACCTTTCTGTTCCCGGAATATAATCACTTACTACAACGAACGGTTCTTTTCTTGAAAAGTCCACCGCTTCTTTTACTGTTGAAAAATTATCAAGATAATATTGTGCCCATAAAGAAATGGCAAGTCCCTTTTTACCGGCTTTGGGATCGAACTTTGGATATTGTGATTCGCCTAACCACAGCATATTGGCCACAAGTCCTTTTTCGTTCATTCCATCTGCAGAAGCAATATCCCATGTAGAACTGATGATACTGCCATATTTGGAAGTCCATTTTACAGATTTAGGTCCGGTTTGTCCGTTCCGGTCAATTCCTTTTGGAAAAACCCAGAGGTTGGCCGGAATTTCGTCACGCCAATCCATAGAACGGGCGGTAAGAATTGTATTTTGCGGACCTTTGTATACTACTCGTGTACATGCTTCAGATGGATTCCATAATCCTACAGAGAGGACCAAAGAAAATAAAATTAATGGGAACTTTTTCATAATAGTATTATTTGTATTTAATTATTATCTTGAATTTATTGTGAATAATTCAATAGATTTTGTTCATATTCATTATTCGGTGATATAAATTTAGCTAAAAATGTTTAAATAAACCAATTATTCTGGTTAATAATCCTTAATTCATGTTATGAATCAGGGTTAATAGTTAAAAACATAGATATTGTATTTTTTTTCGTATATTTTAGAGATATCCTATTAAAATTACTTGAAAAAGGAGAATATTTTAATGTTGTTTTTTTTTCTGTAAAATCATATAACTTTCAGTGTGGAGGAAAAAATAATACTACAGAATCAATACCGTTAAAAAAAGCCTTATATTTGATTGATAGACTGAATACTTATATGAATTTTGTAGAATGCCAAGATGAACCCATCCATATTCCAGGCTCCATACAAAGTTTTGGTTATTTGATTGGCATTGATGCGGAGTCCCATTCCATTACTTTTTTCAGCAGGAATATATCGGATATATTTAAGATCGGAAACCTAGATGAGTTGTTCGACAGGAAGCTTTCGGACTTTCCGGAAAGTTTTCAACATATTATTGATTCAGATATCTATACTTCACTGAACAGATTCACCAGAAGGGAAAATGAGACGTATTTTGATAAGATCTTTATTAATGATAAGGAATATCATTTTTCTGTATTCAGAAGTGGGGAATCTATTTTTCTGGAATTTGAAGAGGTTTTAGTTAATCCTGATAAAAGAATTTCCAATAAATATGATAACTTTTATATCATAGATGACGAAAAAGAACTTTGGAACCATTTGCTGGAAACCCTTGCCAAGGTCGTGAACTATGACCGTATGATGGTCTATAAATTCATGATGGACGGTTCCGGAAAAGTTATTGCCGAAAAGAAACATGAAGAAATGGAAAGCTTCCTTGGACTTCATTATCCGGAATCAGATATTCCAAAACAAGCCCGGGAACTTTATCTTAAAAAAAGAAAAAGAATATTCAGTAACGTGCATAGTGAGGTTGTTCCGATTATAAGCAAAAGCAATAAAAATATTGACCTTAGTTTTTCAGGATCGCGAGGAATGTCTCCTGTTCACAGGCAGTATCTTATAAACTCTGGTGTTTCTTCCAGTTTTAGTGTTTCGATTATTATTGATAACCATCTTTGGGGGTTGGTGACCTGCCAGAATACTGAACCAAAGCATGTAGATCTTGAAGACAGGGTACAGGCAGGGATTTTTACAGCCCTGGCAGCAAATGCTTATTCTTCTTTTAAATCCAAAAAGGAACTGAACTACCGCCTGGAACTGAATGAGATATTAGGTCAGCTGAAAACAGAGTTTTTAAAGCGCCATAATTTATTCGATTCTCTTCTGGAAAGTAAGACAGCGATTAGAAATTTGCCTGAAGCAGATGGCCTTGCCATTATTTCGGATGAAAATATAATTACAGAAGGGGGCGCTCCTTCAATTGATACAATTAACAGAATTGTACGTTGGGCACTGGAAAATACAGCTGATCGGATTTATGTTAACAGAAGTTTCCTTAAAAATCATGGAGAAGAACTGAATCTGCCTGAAAATGCTGCCGGAATCATTATTTATTTCATTGAAAGAGATAAAAATGAAATGCTGATTTGGTTCCGTAAAGAGTTTGACGAACATATTAGCTGGGCCGGTAATCCGGAGAAAACAATAAGCGTGTTTTCTCAGAATGGAAAGGAAAAACAAATGGTTTCTCCCAGAACTTCATTCCGAATTTTTACAGAAAATATTAAAGGTCATTCTAAAAGATGGAATTCCAGAAATGTGAGTGCAGTACAGGCTGTAAGAGATTTAATTCTGGAAACCTCTCACAAGAATTATAATGCAATCAAAAGGCTTAATGATGAGCTTAAAAAGGTGAATGAAGAACTGGATAGCTTTTCTTATACAATTTCTCATGATCTGGGAACACCTTTAACAGTGATGAAACTGAATGCCCAGATGCTTTTGGGGAACCTTACTGATGATTCTGAAAAGAGCAAAACAAAGATCAATACCATTATTGAAGAAATTGATAATATGGCGGAAATGATGAAAGATGTGCTTCAGCTCAGCCGGGCCAAGCATAGCGAGATTCAGCTTGAGAGTCTCAATACATTGAATACCATTTACAAAATTTCTGAAAATGCAAAAATGACCTACGGAAGTCCTAAAAGTGAAATTATCATTAAGGAATGTCCGGATGTAATGGCAGATAAAACCTTGCTTCATCAGGTATTTTTAAATATCATCAATAATGCGGTAAAATATTCTTCTCATAAAGATCAGCCAAAGGTAGAAATTGAGGGAACAGAAGACGGCCCAACCATTACTTACAGAATCTCGGATAACGGGATTGGTATTCCTGAGGAAGAGAAGCATAAGATGTTTAAAATCTTCAACAGGATGGATAATGCAAAGAAGTTTAAAGGAAATGGAGTAGGGTTGTCCATCGTATACCGAATCATGAAAAGAATAGGAGGAAATGTGGATTATGAGAGTAATAAAGAGGGTACTTCTTTCATTTTAACGTTCAAAAAACCTTACATTTGAGAAACTTTTAAAACGTTATTTATGGTATCAGAATATCTTAAACAAAATACAGCAGAATATCACGATGCAGCAGAAAGGCTTTTTAATTCTGAAAAGATTTTTAATAAAACTTTCACCTTAGAAGATTATAAAAAGATCATCCATACCAATTATCTGATGCTTCTTCACAGTGAAGATAAAATATTCAACAGTCTTTCTGATAAGTATGCGGAAAAACTTCAGCTTGAAGACAGAAAGAAACTTTCCCTTATTGAAAAGGACCTTGAAAGTCTTTCTCTGGATAATCAAGCTGTATCTCATTCTCTTGAGTTTGAGAATGAACATGAGGCTCTGGGTGCCATGTATGTTATTGAAGGTTCTACTTTGGGTGGAAACGTTATTGCCAAACAGCTTTCTAAAACGGAAGGTTTTGATGAGGTAACTTTTAATTTCTTTGGATGCTATCAGGAGAATACCGGACCTATGTGGAAAAGCTTCAAGGAGGTTTTGGACACGGAAGTTGCAGAGGAAAACTATAATGAAGTGCTTTCCGGAGCAAAAAAACTATACACGTTTTTACTGAACGTCAACTAATTTCTTTTAATTCTAATTAAATTTCTGAAAAATTGCTCATTTTTTCAGGATTTATTAAATTTGGGGAGTTTCAATTTTAAACTTAACTAACAAAAATAAATAATTTAAAAAGTAACAATATGAAAGTAACTGTAGTAGGTGCAGGCGCTGTAGGAGCAAGCTGTGCGGAATACATCGCAATGAAGAACTTCTGTTCAGAAGTAGTTTTGGTAGATATTAAAGAAGGATTTGCTGAAGGTAAGGCAATGGATTTGATGCAAACGGCATCTCTTAACGGATTCGATACAAAAATTACCGGAACAACAGGAGATTACAGCAAAACTGCAGGTTCTCATGTAGCAGTAATCACTTCAGGTATTCCAAGAAAACCTGGAATGACCAGAGAAGAACTCATTGGTATCAATGCGGGTATCGTAAAAGAAGTTACTGAAAACTTAGTAAAACATTCTCCAGAAGTAATCATTATCGTGGTTTCTAACCCAATGGATACTATGGCTTATTTGGTTCATAAAACTTCAGGTCTTCCTAAGCATAAGATCATCGGAATGGGTGGTGCTTTAGACTCTGCAAGATTCAAATATAGATTGGCTGAGGCATTAGAAGCTCCAATTTCTGATGTTGATGGTATGGTAATCGCTGCTCACAGTGATACAGGGATGCTTCCATTATTGAGCAAAGCTACAAGAAATGGTGTTCCTGTAACTGAGTTCCTAAGTGATGAGCAACAAAAATATGTAATCGAAGAAACCAAAGTAGGTGGTGCTACCCTTACTAAATTATTAGGAACTTCTGCTTGGTATGCTCCAGGTGCAGCAGTTTCTGTAATGGTTCAGGCAATTGCATGTGACCAAAAGAAAATGATCCCTTGTTCTTTAATGCTTGAAGGAGAATATGGACAAAACGATATCTGCCTAGGTGTTCCAGCTATCATTGGAGCAAATGGAGTAGAATCCATCGTAAACGTAACGCTTACTGCTGAAGAGCAATTAAAATTCGCTGAAGCTGCTAATGCAGTGAGAGAAGTGAATGGAGATCTTAAATTCTAATTTACTGAATTATATATATGAAAACCGCGCCCAGAGGGCGCGGTTTTTTCTTATTAAATTATCTAAGATCTTATAATCAAAGGCCTATTTTAATAGTTGAATATAGACAAAATCCAGATCTTGAAATTTTAGTTTATTAAAATTCTTATTTGGAATTTGAATTCCATTTAAATTATCAAAAAGAATTGAATAATCTGCAGAGCCAAATTCCTTTTGCATAATTTGCTCTGTTTTGTCCCGTGTTACTTTTACTGTCTTTTGATATTGGGTATAATATTTTGTCTGATCTTTAAAATCAATCGGAATGGATGTTATTGTGATATTTTTAGTTGAGGTTTGGGCGAATACCTGAAATGCCACATAGATAATATCTCTTTTGATATTTTCATCAATTATTTTATCTGAATCTCCTTCTACAATCGGTTTTGAAATCTGAATATGGAGGTTATTCTCATCACTATTGATAAAATTTAATGTTCCTTGTTCAAGAGTGAAATCATGGGCATCTTCCAGCATTTCTTTTACAGATTTAAACTTTTTGAGTTCAGATGTGGAGACTTTTTGAGGTTGAATTATTGTGTTTTCAATAATTGCTGGTTTGTTTTTTTTATCATTGCTACAACTCAGAGATATGAGTGTAATAACCGACAAAATTGGATTAAATTTTATTTTCATGATCATTTTTTGCAATAATTCAAAATTAAAGAATCTTCGATTTTGATCATTACGGAAAGCCATAATAGTGTTGCCAGCCAGCTGGCAATAGATTCGGGGCGGCCTTTGGCCGCCCCGAATCTATAAGGGTTTATTTTTACTTTATTTTACTCATAAATTGGGTAACCGTGTTCACAAACTCTTTATTCTTTTCATAATACAAAAGATGTCCGCCATCGATGGATACTACTTTCTGATTAGGAAACTTAAAGGTTTTATAATGTTGGGTTCCTACTGCTTTATCCTTTTTCCCGGTAATAATGAGTACAGGGATACGAATCTCTTTTGTCATTGGAGCGTAATCTGCATAATATTCCGGATAGTCTTTAGGCTTTGAAATAACTGCCATCCCGAAATCTATGATCCGTGGGTGAAGTGAATCAATCTTATCCATCTCCTGTATGGTTTTGATGTCATCAGTAAGAAATTTATAGCCTATCCGTTTTTTTCTTAATAAGCTGCTTATTTTTGAAAGTTCCGAAGAAAGACTGTCTTTGGAAACTGTTTTATTTTCTGTTTGCAGAAAGCTGTTTCCATATTCAATTTGTTCTTTTATGGATTCATTATTCAGAAAGTGAAGGGTGACATTGGCCAGGATAATCCCTTTGGTATGTTGTGGATATTTTTTTGTATAGTTAACTGCAATAATTCCACCGAAGGAATGGGCCAGAAGGAACACTTTCTTCAATTTCAGATGCTGTCTCAATTCTTCAATATCCTGAACCATTTTTTCTAAATGATAATTCTCCGACTGACCAGATTTCCCTGAGCCACGTTGATCCATATAAATCATCTGCATTTTCTTTTCAAGATTATTTCCACTCATCAGTTCAAATGACGGATATCCTTGGCCGGGTCCTCCCGGAATATAGATACATGGATTTCCTACTCCGGAAACTTTATACTTTATTTCGACATGATCCGAAGTTTCAAAAAAATCTTCGGAAGTATTGGTCTGAGCTGAAACAGGAGCCAGAGAAATGAATAAAAAGAAGAGTAAAGAGATTGCTTTCATATAGTAATAACAGTTAAGAAGTAAGTTTTATTACTTTCTTGAATTCTGGCGTATGGATATTCCTTTTGGTAGAGTAAAAGTTATTCTTCACTCTCATCATTCCTAAAATCGCTCATCATTATGAGATGAGATTCACTGATTGCATCTTTTTCTTCTTGGGTCCAGATGTCAAGTTCAAGCATTTGCTTTCTGGCATCATAAAGGGAAACCTGTTGAGAATGTTGCAGAAAAGCCACGCATCCCAAAAAAGAAACGTTATTTTCTTTCAGTTCCTTAATTTTATTGCTGAGTTCCTATTTATTTTGAGCTTTAAAGGCGAGAGCAGCCTCTTTGATTTCATAAATAGTCATTATGATTTTATATTTAAAAATAATTAAAATAAAAAACTCCTGTAATGAAGTATCTGAAAATGTAAAATTATAATTCTCCAATTTTTTCAAACAAGTCCGGATAAGTGACGACCAATCCATTTTCATCCACTAGAATTTCTGCTTTAAAGTAGGTTTGGATATTTTCATATAGGTATTTGTTGGCAGCAGTCCGTGTATACCTCTGTTGAGCTGGTTTAATATGATGGTTCAAAACATCAATATAAATCACATCAATTTCCTGTGGGTTATTTTCTTGAAGTTTCAAATGATGTATTGGCAATGTATTGGTAAATGGAGTTAAGGAAATATCTATATATTTAAACCCTTTACAGTCCGGATGTATAACATTATTGATTACCCATTCCTCCTGCAATTTTTTGCCAGTTAGTTGATGTTTGATTCTATTGATTTCAGATTTGATAACAAATTCATGAATTTTCCAGTCTTTATCAATGATGAGGTTATAGTCCACCGCATAAATCTGATCTTTGTAAAAGCCAATAATTCTTGATTCTACAATGTAGCACCCGTTATCTTCCTTGATGTTAAAGTATTCGAGAGACTGATAGGTTATTCCTTTCCAGATCAATGTTGTCATTTTGCTTGGTTTAATAAATTTTATAGATTGTTTTTTATAAGAGTATCATATTACTGCGTTATTCTTCGCTTTCTAATTCTGCTTAATGTTTCCCTTGCTACTCCAAGAAATGAAGCCAGCTGAGTAAGGGGTACCCGTTGCATCATTTCGGGATATTTCTTTTCCAGATATTCTAATCTTTCCTGCGCAGAATACAATTTGAATAGATTGGAAAACTCTTCCTGTTTAGAAGCAAACTGACGGATGCAATGACGGCCTAATGCTTCTATTTCTGGGGACTGTTCTGCAGTCTTAAATAGTTTTTCTTTATCGAAAATAATAGCATACACTTCCTCGCAGGCCATGATGTTGAATTC
The DNA here is from genome assembly GCF_046535285.1 of Chryseobacterium sp. SIMBA_028. NCBI lineage: Bacteria > Pseudomonadati > Bacteroidota > Flavobacteriia > Flavobacteriales > Weeksellaceae > Chryseobacterium > Chryseobacterium sp. SIMBA_028. The sequence continues at coordinate 29,964 of NZ_JAWRWZ010000005.1, forward strand.
AGACGCTTGCCTGCTTCCAAAACTGTTGATATTGGTTGATATTTCATTTTCAAAGAAAAAACCTGTATTCTTTGTCACTCCATTTATTTCATAATAACTTTTACAGAATCCTTTATCAATAAAAAATAAAGAATGGCATACTTCCTCTTCCCGTAACATCAATTCGTTTTTCTTGTAAATCTTTTCTGAAAGAGCAGTTTGAAGTAATGTCCAGCTTTCATCAGAAAATGGAGTAAGGGTATGAATGTATTTCAGTAGATTTTTCATGATTGAAATATTTTTTTCTAATATCCGAATTTTAATTTATGTAGTAGGTTGGGGGGATGTTTTTATAAAAAAATAGTAACACTCAGGTTTTTTGGGATTACAAACCTGATGATATGGTCATTGTTCCTGGCAAGGTATTCTGGCAATCCGCATCTGATAATTTACCTTCTCGTAACAAAAGACTTAATTTTCAAAAAGCAATAATGAGAAATGCGTTGATGATATTAGGAATGTTTGCTGTACTTTTTTAGTTATAGTAATAACTTTTAGTTTGTTAGATAAACACTCCAGATAATGCCTATCAAACCATAATTATAAATCCCTATTCAAATCGGTTTTTTTATTTTAAATGTTCATTCATTGGTCGTTCTTATCAAAGGGATAAAGTATCCAAGCTAAGATTATTTCTGTTACTAGAAACAAAAAAAGAGCGGTAAAAAACCGCCCTAATTTATCTAACAACTAACTTTAATAATGACATCCACATCCTGTTTCCCATTCCTGACAGAAGCGTTGTGGCTCATGACAAGGAGTACCGCCACCAGTGCCTCCTCCAGGATTACCACCTCCGCCAGTTACTCTGTAGCAGGTATCTCCACTACAGTAATAGGATCCATGGGTTGGAGGGCAAACACCATCTAAACAAAAGGCATAAGCTGTATCTCCTCCGCTAATTAACACCAATTGGCTTCTCTTTAATTTTTTTAAATTTTTCATAGTAATTAATGTTTTTAATTTGCTGATTACTAATGTATAAAAAATATAAGACACTAGCAAGTGTTTTAATTTTTTAATGAAAGAAAAAAAATAATAATGCAGAGATAATATTAAAAAGAGCGTCTTTAGTTTTAGAATTAATCAATATCCAAGGTCATAAAAAGGGCAATTTCATCAGGATTATTATATAACCTTGTATTCAGCCCTGTGATATTGAATCCCATTCTTCTGTAAAACTGTATGGCAGGATAGTTGGTATTCTGGGTTTCCAGTTCAATGACTCGGCAGTTGAGGCTTCGAGCTTCTTTGATGGCGTTTTTAATCAGTATAATTCCGATTCCGTGTCTTCTGTATTTTTCATTGACAAGAATGTTTTCTATGTAAAAACTATTGTTCCATGTTCTATGTTCACCTATGATCCAGCCTTGGAGTTCACCATCTGCAAAGGCTCCAAAAGAATTGTCTTTTTCAATGATTGTATTAAGCTCCTCCAGTTCATCAGCATCAGTCTCCCAGGTTTTGCTATAAGATAAGGACTTTTCCCTTAGGGTAAACTCAAAGGAATTGGAGTATTCTATAGACGAAACAGAATAAATTTTATCTGTTGTATACCCATTATGGCCCCAATTCAGGCTGGGGTTGGAGGATAACTTTTGTAGTTTTTTTATTTCCACGAAGAAGAATGTTTATTGAATTTCAGTACAGATTTCCACTAAATAATGGTCAAGATCCTTGATATAGGCTGTTTTTTGGCCCCAAGGTTTTACAGCAATTTCTTCATACAGTTCAGCGCCATTTTTTACTGCCTTTTCCAACAGTGCTTCCACATCATCGGTTACAAAGCCAAGTTCTATTCCAAAAGGTTTTGCTTCTGTTTTGGAAGGTAGAAAGCCTTGTTTTAGGTTTGAACCAGCTAAGCTGATTGAAGCAAAAGAAAGACTGGTTTCACCGGTAAGTAATTCTCCATAGTCTTTTTCAGGGGTAATGAATTTTATTTCGGCCTCAAAGGTATTCTTATAGAAATTCATGGATTGTTCCACATTTTCCACGTACAAAATGACGTATTTAAACTTAATCATATTATTAAATTATAATGGGTTTATTTTTTGATTAAAATGTATTCTTCATCCACAATCAGTTCGATATGAGGTCCGTTTTGCGGATAGTTGTTTAATCCACCAAAATGGCCAAAATGAAGTGAATATTTTTGACTGAGCTGTCTTACCTTATTTCCAAATGAATTAACATGAACAGTCAGGATAGCATCTTTGCTCTGTCGTCCATTGGTGAAAAAAAGCATTACATTACAATGATTATTAAAATCATGGTCTTTATAATAGAATACATTAATATTTTCTTCTCGGCATATAGAAATCAGATCGTTGATGAAGTTTTTTTTATCTGCTAAGGGTAGGTTACAGTCTATTCTTATTGAAAGATTTTCAGCATTGTTCTTTTTTAAATCTGAACTAACGATTTGAATAAACTGATGTTCAATATTTTCAAAACTTTCCCTTTCCGGCGGGTAGTTTTTATTGAGTTGAGCTTTAAAAGGACCGCTTGAATCCAATAGTTTTGCATTTTCTTGAATCAACAAATCTTCTATTTCGGTTGCAAATTGAAAATGATAATCGAAAAGCTGATGATCTCCAATACTAATAATAAGCTGATTCTCATTGATGGCAAGGGATAAATAAGTTCTTTTGAAACGTAATTTCAATTCTTCCAGTTGTCTGATGAGGTTTTCAATATTACTGACCTGAACTCTTGCTGCCAGTTCTGCATCATGATCTGCATGACCTCTATATCCCTCAAAAAACCTGAAAAACTTGAAGTGGTATAGGTTTTCAGGGAATTTAAAGTACCAGTATACTCCTAAAATCATGATGAATTGGGTTAAGGAATTGAATAAAGATCAAATTTAAATAAAATTTCATACTCTAAACCTTTCAAAACCCCTAAATTTGTGATCAATAAAAATTTACTTGGATGCTTAGGAACATTTCAATTGCGGCAGCTACTTTTTTGTCCGTAGTTACAATCAATGCGCAGAAGAACAGAAATTCTCAATTGGAAAGACCCAAATTAGTAGTAGGTCTGGTAGTGGATCAGATGCGTTGGGATTATCTATACCGTTTTTACAATAAATATGGAAATGACGGTTTCAAAAGATTGTTGAATACAGGATATTCTTTAAATAATGTACACATTCCGTATGTTCCTACCATTACAGCGTTGGGACACACATGTATCTATACAGGATCTGTACCTGCCATTCACGGGATTGCCGGAAATGACTGGACGGATAAGGAAACGGGTAAAGGGGTATACTGTACTGCAGATGACAGCGTTCAGCCTGTAGGAACTACCAATACAAAGACAGGAAGCCATTCTCCGAAAAATCTTTGGTCTACAACGGTAACGGATGAATTAAGACTGGCAACCAATTTCCAGGGAAAAGTAATTGGTGTTTCTTTGAAAGATCGTGCTTCCATTCTTCCTGCGGGACACACTCCAAACGGAGCATTCTGGTTTGATGACAGTACCGGAAATTTTATTACAAGTACATGGTATATGAATGATCTTCCTCAGTGGGTAAAATCATTCAACTCTCAGAATTTACCGGAAAAATTAGTAGCGAATGGTTGGAATACGTTACTTCCAATCAATCAGTATACAGAAAGTTCACCTGACAATTCTTCTTGGGAAGGGTTATTGGGAAGTGCAAAGACACCTACTTTCCCTTACAATGATCTGGCTAAAGATTATCAGACAAAAAAAGATAACATCCGTTATACCCCTTTCGGAAATACACTGACTTTGAAGTTGGCAGAAGCGTCTGTAGAAGGTGAAAAGCTAGGAGGTGATGCTATTACAGACTTTTTAGCAATCAACTTGGCTTCCACGGATTATGCTGGGCATAAGTTCGGGCCGAACTCCATTGAAGTGGAAGATGTATATATCAGACTAGATCAGGATTTAGCACAATTCTTCAACTATCTGGATTCAAAGGTTGGAAAAGGAGAGTATACTGTTTTCCTTTCTGCTGACCACGGTGGAGCTCATTCTGTAGGATTCCTGAAAGAACATAAAATCCCTACAGGTTTCTTCGGAGAAGGAGCTGAGAAGAATATTAACGAAAAGTTGAAATCGAAGTTTGGTGCTGATAAATTGATTAATGCAATTGATAACTACCAGATTTATTTTGATAGAAAAGTATTGGCAGACAGCAAGCTTGAGTTGGATGATGTAAGAAACTTTACGGTAAAGGAATTAGAAAAAGATCCTACTGTTTTATATGCCGTTTCGGTAGATAAAGTTCAGGAATCTAGTATTCCGGAACCTATCAAGCAAAGAATTATCAATGGAATCAACAGACAGAGAAGTGGTGATATCCAATTGATTTCCCATGATTCTATGCTTCCGCCATATTCCAAAACAGGAACTACACACAGTGTATGGAATTCTTATGATTCACATATTCCATTGATCTTTATGGGATGGGGAGTGAAGCAGGGAGAAAGCAACAAGGCATATCATATGACAGATATCGCTCCTACAGTTTCTTCATTATTGAAAATTCAGTTCCCAAGTGGAAATGTTGGAAATCCAATTACAGAAGTAATCGGTAAATAAGTAAACATCTTATTATATATAATCAGCTGCTTTCGTATGGAGGCAGCTGATTTTATTTTATATATGTAATGTTTCAAGCTTAAAGTTATCTGAATTTTTACAGTAAACCTATATGCATCTATTTTTGTTAAAAATAGGTACAGATGATCATAACATGTAAAGGCTGGCCTATAAATTTGCTTTTTGGTCAATACATTTAAAAAGCTATCTTTGCAAAAATTTTGGTTTCCAGCATATTGGAATGAAAAGGGAATTGGGTGAGATCCCCAGACTGTCCCCGCAACTGTAAATCGCAACAAGAGTTTCTGTAAACAGCCACTGTACAAACGGGAAGGCGCAGAAAGCGAAAGTCAGGAGACCTGCCAGAATAATAATCAAAAAACATATTGCTTTCGGAGGAAAAGTGGAATAATATGGATATAAAAAGATCTTTAGTACTGTTTTTGTCGTCTTATGGCTGCTTTCTTTTCGGACAGGAGAAAGTTGTTGATACGATTTATATTTTCGATAGTCAGATGAATAAGGTGAAACTTTTTCATCCTGTAACAACGATTAGTGCTGAAGATGTCAAAAAGAATTCCAGTAATCTTTCTGAGCTGCTGAGATTCCAGTCTGCTGTTTACATTAAGGAAAACGGTCGTGGAGCAGTTTCTTCACCTTCTTTTAGAGGAACAACAGCCCAACAGACGGCTTTTGTCTGGAACGGAATTAATATTAACTCTAATTTTTTAGGTCAGGGAGATATTAATAATATTGCTTTGTTCGGGTATGACCAGATAGGAATAAAAGCCGGTGGGGGAAGTGTCACTTACGGATCCGGAGCTATTGGGGGGAGTATTCACCTGAATAATAATCTCGATTTCAATAAAGGCTTTCATGGTATGCTGTTTTCAGAAGTAGCATCTTTTAATACTTATAATAACTTCCTTAAAGGAGCTTATAGCAATGAAAAGTTCAGCTTTAAGGCTTCAGGAAATTATTCTGTAAGTGAGAATGATTATGAAGTAAAAGAGGCTAAAAACTACATCAATAGAAACGGCCAGTACTATAATACAAATTTCAATATGGCTGCAGCTTATAAAATTGCGCCGTATCACCAGGTTTCATGGATTTCGGAGTTCTTTAACGGACAACAGCATTATCCAATCCTCTTTGATAATGAAACTGAAACGAAATACAGAACTCAAAATATAAGAAGTCTGATTTCATGGGATTGGAATAAAACACTATTCAATAACTCTTTCAAGGCAGCTTATACAGAGGAAAACTTTCAGTACTTTGCTAAAGCTGATGGTCCTCAGACCAGTGGTGGAACAGGGAAGAATTATATCCTGAAGAATGATTTCAATTATTTTCTTAATTCTAAATGGAACTTCAATGTTATTGGAGAATATCAGCTCAATAAAGGTGAGGGATATGGCTCCGGAATAGATAATATAAGTCGAAATATGGGATCAGTTTCAGGGCTAGTAAGGTATTTTCCTGTAAAAGATCTACGTCTTGAAGCCGGAATACGAAAAGATTTCGTGGGGAAAATTAGCTCACCTGTACTATTTTCTTTTTCAGGAAAATGGAATGCCATCAATTGGTATACTCTGGGACTGAGTGTTTCAAGAAATTTCAGGGCTCCATCTTTTAATGATTTATATTGGCAGCCGGGAGGTAATATGGATTTAAAGCCGGAGACATCCTATCAGTTTGAATTGAGAAATCAGTTTAAGGCAGGGGCTTTTCAGATGTCAGTCGCTCCTTTTTACCTGGATATCCGCGATATGATAAGATGGCTTCCAACTTCCTTAGGCTATTATCGTCCTGTAAACACAGATCATGTAAGATCATATGGGGTAGAGTCTCAAATGGAGTATATGAAAAGATTGGGTAAGCATCTTCTAAAAGGAAGCCTGGGATATACCTATACAAATTCTCAGGATCTGGAAAAGAAAAAACAACTGATGTATGTGCCATTCCATAAGTTCACCGGAAATATTGATTACCAGTATGAGTTTATAAAAGTTTATGTTCAAGGACTTTTTAACGGACTTACCTATACGGATTCCAACGAAAAGAGAAGTGAGGCTTTGGAAAAGTATTTTGTAATGAATGCCGGGCTTGGCCTTACGTTCCATAAGGATTATACTATAGGATTCAAGGTTAATAATATTTTCAATGAAGTTTATTACACCATGTTTGCGTATCCTTTGCCTAAAAGAAATTACAGCGTAAGTTTAAATATCAATTTTTAAAAAAATAAAATTAAGTATATATGAATATTAAAAGAATTTTACCTCTTGCATTTGCTTCCATGTTACTTTTCAATGTTTCATGTAGCAGTGATAATGATAGTGAGACTACACAGTCAACTACGTATGAAAACGGAATCCTTATCTCTAACGAAGGTGGATTTACAAAACCTACCTCTGATGTTACTTTCTTGAGCAACAGCCTTGGGAATATATTTACTAACATCTATTCTGAGAATAACAATAAGGAATCTTTTGGTAAGGTACTTCAAAGTATAGGCTTCCTTGGAGATCGTGCTTATTTGGTAGCGAATGTTCCTAACAAAATCGAGATTGTAAACCGTTATACATTTAGAAAACAAGCTACAGTAACTGCTAATCTTGATAATCCAAGATATATAGCATTCTCTGGAAATAAGTATTTTGTAACGAATAATAACTTTACGGATGTAAGAAAGCTTAATGCCTATAATATTGCAGATAACACCTATGTAAATAGTGTTAGTTTTCCTCGTTATGCTGAAAAAGTAGTGGAAGCAGAAGGAAATATTATTGTACAAACTGATGGTATTGGTTATAACACGGCTCCTCCTTTTGATTCATTTGCAACAGGATATACAATCACTGTTGTAAGCCCCTCTACCAATGCTATAAGCAAGACGATTACACTCCCTAGCGTAGGGATTATTAAAGACCTTATTTCTTACAAAGGAAGCGCTTATGTACTGGTTTCTGATAATACAGATTCCTACATTTACAAGATCAATTCTTCTGCAGGAACTTTTACAACAACTACTCTTACGGGAATTCCTAAAGTTCAGAAACTGAGAGCAGATAGTGATAAGTTCTATTTTATTACTGATACCAATAAAATTTATGGGATGGCTGTTAATTCTACAACTGTTCCTACCACACCTATTGCTACTGCTGTAGGGAATGTTTATGGTTTTGACGTTATTGATGGTAGAATATTTGCCGCAGATGCAAACTTCTCAGAAGATGGTAAAGTAAATGTTTACAATGCGAACAATGGTTCTCTATTGAAAAACTTTACGGCAGGCGTTGGAACAAACGGGTTCTATAAAAATTAAGAATAACGCTTAGGCGTACGCAAAATAATTTTTTATTTTTTCATCATTTGTGTTTTTTTCCGGACGGGCTCTAAGAGCCTGTCCGGCTTTGTTATATACCTCATTGAAGCAAACGAAATACGGCTGGATGTGAAACACATCCAGCCGTATTTTATAGAGTATAAATTCTATTATATTTTTAGTCCCAGTTTTTCTGCTTCAGCAATAACAAACTTGGTTGCTTCCTCTTTTTCATTTGGAATTTCTCCCTCAAGGATTGCTTCTTTTACCTTTTCCTTTAAAATACCGATTTCACGGCCCGGCTTAAGGTCAAACATTTGCATAATCTCCTCTCCAGTGATAGGAGGCTGGAAGTTCCTTACCTGATCCTTTTCCTCTACTTCCTTGATCTTAACTGCCACATATTCAAAATTTTTCTTGAATTTCTCCTGTTTTTTAGAGTTTTTAGTGGTGATATCAGCCTTGCAAAGTGTAAAAAGTTCCTCAAGGTTTTCTCCTGCATCAAATAAGAGCCTTCTTAATGCAGAATCTGAAGCATCATCTGTAATAAGGGCAATAGGTCTGGAAGAAAGTTTTACCATTTTTTGAACATACTTCATATCGCTTCCCAAGGGCAGTTTTAATCTCTGGAAAAGAGTCTTTACCATTTTTGAACCTAAAAATTCATGTCCATGGAAAGTCCAGCCTGTTCCTTCCACAAACTTTTTGGTAGGAGCTTTTCCGATATCGTGAAGTAATGCAGACCAACGCAGCCAAAGGTTATCAGTATTCACTGAAATATTATCTACCACCTCAAGAGTGTGATAAAAGTTATCCTTATGGGTTTGTCCTTCTACTTCCTCTACCCCTTTAAGTTCTATTAATTCAGGAATGATAAGCTTTAAAAGCCCCGTTTGTTCCATTAATTTTAATCCTACAGATGGTTTTTCAGATAACATGATCTTGTTAAATTCAACCATGATTCTCTCCATAGAAACAATATTGATTCTTTCTGCTTCCTGCTTAATGGCATTTAAAGAATTTTCTTCAATGGTAAAGCTTAGGGTTGAAGCAAAACGTACTGCTCTCATCATTCTCAATGGATCATCAGAATAGGTTTGGGCAGGTTCTAATGGAGTTCTCAGAATTTCTTTTTCCAGATCTTCAATCCCATTGAACGGATCAATAAGTTCTCCGAAATTATCTTTATTTAAAGAAATGGCCATCGCATTGATGGTGAAATCTCTTCTTTTTTGGTCGTCTTCCAATGTTCCGCCCTCCACTTCAGGTTTGCGGCTATTTTCTGTATAACTTTCCTTTCTGGCACCTACAAATTCAAGTTCAAGATCCTTGTACTTAATCATGGCAGTTCCATAGGTTTTGAATACAGAAACTTTTAATTTAGGATCAATGTCCTTAGCTACATTCTGGGCCAGTTCAATACCGCTTTGCTCGGTCACAAAGTCAATGTCCGTAGAAGCCTTTCTCTTCATCAGAAGATCCCGAACATATCCACCAACAATGTATACAGACTGGTTATTCCTTTCTGCAGCTTCAGAAATTATTTTAAAAAGTTTTAAATTCTTATTTTGATTAAGATTAATTTTCATCGTTTATAATAGCGTCAATTTCTACCCATGCCGTTCACTACTCATAATGAGCGTACATTTTACTAATTTTTCCCTCTTCATTAAAAAACATTACTTCCACAGCGTGTTTATCCATAATAGACTTATAAAGTAATGCTACAGAACCCATTCCAGCCGTTAATTGGATGAGATCAAAGTGTGAAGATCCGGAAATTTTTCCAATGCTTTTTTCCAGTATTCCCGGACAGCCTCTTTACCTTTTAGAGAACTTTCCTTTCCTCCGGTAGCCATGGCAATCATGGGAGTGGTGATCTCTATATCTTCAGAATAATGAGAGAGAACATCCTCCAAATCATGAGAGTTCCAGGCATTTATCCACATTTTAGCGAATTCCTGATGATTCATAGCATCTATTTTATGAGTTGGGTTTTGCAAAGATAGAACTAAAAAAAAGAAATTCTGTTGATATGAGCCGGCAAGGCTCTAAAAAAATGAAGAGATTAATCCGAAGTTTTTACTCCCTAAGAACTTTTATTCTGTTATCACCCCATATTTTGATAACCGACGAACCTGAGTATTTTGAAACCTTATCTCTATCTTCTTCCACGGCATAGTCTACAAGACTTATCATTTCTTCGGAGATATCAGAAAACTTTAAAGGACTTTTCTCACCACTGAAATTGGCAGATGTAGAAACCAAAGGCTTATTCAACTTGGTAATTAATTTTTTACAAAAATCATTTTTTACCAACCTGATTCCTATGCTTCCATCTTCAGCAAGCAACTCTTTAGGTAAACCTTTTGGATTTTCATAAACAATAGTTACCGGCTTTTCGCTTAGATCAATGATTTCCCAAGCCATTTCCGGAACATCTACTAAATCCTGAAGCCTTTTTTCAGACTCAACCAAAATAATCATGGATTTATTTTTATCGCGTTTCTTGATGTCAAAAATCTTATTGACCGCTTCTATATTGGTAGCATCACAACCAATCCCCCAAATGGTATCAGTAGGATAGAGAATAGTTCCGCCGGATTTTAATATTTCGATTATTTTTCCCATAATTTTATTTGAATTCAAAACAGTTGATAAAGGTAAAAAATATATGAATTTTGAACAAAAAATTGAGGGATAAATGAAAGTGTATTTTGATAGCTCTTTAGCAAAAGTCTAAAAGTGATAAAAATTATAAACCATGGAAAAATGACCTAAAGTAATTTTTACGTCTAGTTGTTTCAATATATTCTTTTTGTAGCATTTTTTTGAAATCTCTTTTAATGAGATGTTGAGAAAATAGTACTGTGAAATTTGATTTAGAACCTTCCTTAATTACTGTATAGAGAATGACGTTACTTTTTAAAAATATAATATAAGTTTGTTCATAATTTCCTGGACTGTAAATACCAGTAGCTTCATTAAGGAATATTAGATTGTCAGCCGCTTTAGAGATCCTATAATTATGTCCTTGAGCATATTTAATAATTCTATTCTTAGCTTCAGCTTTAGAAATGGTGAATTTAATTTCCTTTAATTTTTTTTCCGTGAATTTGCAATATATTATATATAAGCTAGAAGTTAATAGAATAAGTAAGATAATATATTCAAAGCTGCTATTAAGAGATGGCTTTATTTGGGAAAAACCAAACAAAGCAAACCCTGCTAACGTAAGATAAGCAAAATAGATGGTTAAAGTATCAAATTTATCACTCCAACTTTCTTCAAAAACCAATTTTTTATATTGAATACTTTCAGTGATTTTTAATTCTTTTAATAATCTCATGGGAATAACTATTGAAACTTTTTTAATATACCCTTATATTTTACATCCATCCCAATTTAGATAAATATCTTTCTTCAATAATATTCAAATGGTGATAATTATGGCCAATAATAAGTTTTCCAATGGTCTCTACTGAAATTTCATGGCCATTGGCTGTTCCAATACTTTGTAAAGCAGCAGGATTCATGGTTTCCAATAGAATTTTTGAAGATTTTCTTACCAATTTATATTCCTCCAATAAAGATTCAAGGGATCTTTCATTGGCGTAGGATTTTTCAGCATATTCATTTTCATCAAATCCCGGGAGGTTGTTTTTTTCTCCTCTGGCAATGGCGAGTATTCTGTATTGAAAAACTCTTTCAGTATCTGATAGATGCAATAAGACTTCTTTCAGTGTCCATTTACCTTCAGCGTAGGCAAATTTAGATTGTTCTTCAGTAAGATTAGAATAAATTCCTGCTGTTTTCTCTTTTGATTTTATTAATTCAGCTGACCAGTCTCCGGATGGAATAAGGTCTAAATATCTTTGGATGTATTTTTGAAAATCTGTCATATTATTTTGGATTATAAGTTAAGGTGAGAGTGGTGATAATGTTAGATATAATACATTTTATTTTTTACATCTTACAAAACCTATGAATTGCTCCACTCGTAGAAATTTACAGAGTCATACAGTTCAAAACCGGATGATGGATACAATTGATTTCCTATGTCATTGCTTTTTCCTGTTTCAAGCAGTATTCCGCAGGCATTGGAAGCTTTGCATAATTCCTTGGCTTTTTCAATAAGTTCTTTGGAGTATCCTTTTCCTCTATGATTTTCATTGACATACAAGTCGTTCAACAGCCAATAGCGCTGCATTCTTGTAGATGAAAATATTGGGTATAATTGTACAAAACCGGTGAGTATACCATTTTCCTCTGCAACAAAAATTTCAGAATCCTTGTTTTCAATTCTTTCCTGAAGAAAATTTTCTGCCGCTGGAACATCGGATTGCTTATGATAAAATATTCTGTACTGATCAAATAATTCAGCGAGTTGAGGCAAATCTGAAATGATGGCTTTTCTTGTATTTTTCATAGATATTTTGTGGTGGTAATAAAAAATGAGAAAGATATTAAATCCTTCTCATTTTAGTTTATTGTGATGTATTAAGAAAAAGCTTTTTCCAGATCTGCAATAAGATCTTCCGCATCTTCAATACCAACGCTTAAACGAACCAGATCATCAGTGATTCCTAATTCAGCACGTTTTTCTGCAGGGATGGAAGCGTGAGTCATTAAAGCAGGGTGGTTAGCTAAAGATTCTACACCTCCTAGAGATTCTGCCAGTGTAAATACTCTTACTTTCTCTAAGAATTTAACAGCATCTTCTTTCTTACCGGATTTGAATGTGAATGAAACCATTCCTCCGAATTCCTTCATTTGGGATTTTGCCAATTCATATTGAGGGTGAGACTCCAATCCAGGATAAATTACTTTATCAACTGCCGGATGATTTTCAAGATATTTTGCTACTGCAAGACCATTGTCCGAGTGTCTTTGCATTCTTAATGCCAATGTTTTGATCCCTCTTAGTACAAGATAAGAATCGTGAGGTCCTAAAATACCACCACTTGCAAATTGGATGAAGTGAAGCTTGTCTCCCAGTTCAGCATCTTTAGCAATAAGGGCTCCCGCAATCACGTCAGAGTGTCCACCTAAATATTTAGTGGCTGAGTGCATTACAATATCAGCTCCCAGATCAATTGGTCTTTGGATATAAGGGGTAGCGAAAGTATTATCTACCGCTACTAAAATATCTTTTCCTTTAGCAATCTCTACCACAGCTTTGATATCTACCAATTTCATCAAAGGATTCGTTGGAGTTTCTACCCAGATCAATTTAGTTTTATCAGTAATGACATCAGCAATTTTAGAAACATCATCAAAATTTACGAAAGTAAACTTCAACTGATATTTTTCAAAAAGTCTGGTAAACATTCTGTAAGTTCCTCCGTAAAGGTCATCTACAGCAATTACTTCATCACCTGGATTTAGTAATTTTAAAACACAATCAATGGCTGCAAGTCCCGAACCGAAAGCTAAACCTCTCGCTCCGTTTTCAATACTTGCCAAAGAGTCTTCCAACGCTTGTCTTGTAGGGTTAGCAGCTCTTGAATATTCATATCCGGAATGTACTCCCGGGCTTTTCTGTGCAAACGTAGAGGTTAAAAATACAGGAACATTTACAGAACCCGTTGCAGACTCATGATGCTGCCCTCCGTGAATTACTTTTGTATTAAAATTCATAATATTTTATAATTTATCAATCTAACAGCGTACCAATGTATTAATGTTTTATCATTATTATATTGGGCAACAGTTACATGTATTGGTTACTTTTACTTAATAGCTGATTTTACTGCAAACTCTTCTGCAATCCCTTCCAGCCATTGTGCTACATCTTCTTCACCGGTAGCTCTTTGATACGTACTTCCTAAAGACATTAAAATCTGGTGGATAAACATCTTCATTTGATCTACTGGCATTTCTTTTGTCCAAAGATCAATTCTTAAAGCTTCCATTGCTTTATCATCCCATACAGAGATCATCGTTGCTTTCGTTTCTTCTTTTTCAATACCTCCATCCTGAGCGTTCCATGTAATGTTTTCAGGGATGTGGTTTTCATCCAGCTCTACATCTATCGTAATCTGAGTTTTTCTCATTTCTCTATTTTTTCTAAATTCTAAATTTTCTATTATTTAAGTTTCGGTTTATAACCGGACTGATTAAAGATTGTTGTGGCATCCATTTTCAGGAAATCCTTCAGCTTAGTTTCAGGTTTTTCTTTAAGATAAGCCTTGCAGATCTGCCATCCTGTAAAGATTCCAATTTGTGGTGAAGACTCATTGTCAATTTCAGTATAAAACTTTGAAAATGGTCCCGGCGCAATAAAACGTTCACCTAATCTTGGATCATCACCAAACAGCAAATTGCTCTCCACAAAATAATTCCAGATATTGGCTTCATTGGAAGTCGCCCATTCATACTGCTTCTTGGTGTAATTTATTTTCAAATAATCAGGAAAGTCGGGAAGAAAAGCATCCTGTAAGATCATCACCTTTCCGTTAAGAATAACCTGATCAATAAATTTCTGGTGATCGGCAGATTCGGTTACAATATTTTCAGCAAAAAGCTGAGAAACCTTGGGAACAATATTCTGAGGGTTCATCGACTTTTGAAAATAAAGTTCCAGTCCTTTGTAGTGAGCGTTACCATCTCCCATAAATCCTGTAATATCTATGAATAAAAGATTTCCTTTCTGATCATAAAAAATTGGATCCTGAACCATTTGTAATGCAGATGAAAACAGAAATACCTTTGGACTCTTAAACTGAGGGAAATAATGCTTTATATGGGAAAACAAGTCCTGAAGCTCTTTTTGAAGCTTAACCTGATCTATTTTTCCAATAGCTTCCTTATAGATTTTTATTTCTTCTGCATCAGTTCTTCTTTTTCCGAAATCTGTATCAGAAACACTGCCCTGAAACCAAGGAAACTGGGATTTAAACTGCTCCAACGAAATATTAGGATTATAGAATTCCTTAGAAATGTCAGTCATTTCAACCTTTCCAGCAGTATCTTTAATCTCTATTTTCCATTGATTTTCGGTTTCTTTTTTGCAAGAACTCAGTCCTGCAACTAAAATAGAAGAAAGCGCAATATATCTAAAAATCTTCATTATTTTTACATGGAATTTAAGTTTACAAAAATAAGGATTAAATAGACAATTCATGATGAAAATTAAAATATTTACAGCCCTTAGTCTTATTTTAGGGCTTGCTTTTTTCAATGGACAAAAGCTTGAATTTAAAGATAAAAACCTGGAAAAAGCCGTTATCGAAAATTTTGACCTGAATAAAGACGGAGTAATAGAGGCCTCAGAGGCTGAAATGGTTGCCAATTTATTTTTGGTTCAGAAAGATATCAAATCTACGGAGGACCTGGCCTTTTTTAAAAATGTAAAAATGATCTTGCTTGATGATAATACAATTCCTGTTATTCATCTGAAAAATCTGGAAAAGCTTGAACTCTTTTCATGCACAGGCTGTAAAATCTATTCATTCACGGCAGAAAATCTGAAAAAACTGGCTTCATTGTATGTAGATAACAACCTTTTGGAAAGTATTTCACTGAAAGATACTCCAAGAATCGATCAATTAACATTATCTTTAAATACACTGAAAGCAGTTGATCTCACTCAACTCAAAAATTTAAGAAAACTAAATGTAGAACATAATAAGATCCAGAAAATTGACATTTCGGGAAATCCGCTTTTGCAAACCTTAAATGTAGGTGGAAATAAAATGAAAGAAACAGATATTAAAAAGGGATTGAAAACGGATGTAACTGTTTTTGGAACTGAACAATAAACTAATACTATGAAAATAGAAACAAAAAGATTGATTTTAAGAAAACTTGAAGACAGAGATGCTGAAAGAATGTTCCTTATGCATTCTAACCCTGAGGTGATGAAGTATCTTGAAACTCCTGTAACATCATTGGAACAATCACAGAATGATATCAGAATGATTCAGAAACAATATGAAGAAAATGGAGTAGGGAGGCTGGCTGTGGTTGAAAAAGAAAGCGGACTGATGATAGGATGGTGCGGGTTAAAATTACTGAAGAAACCCATCAACGGCCATGTTGAAACACTGGATCTTGGCTATCGTTTCATTCCTGAATTTTGGGGGAAAGGCTATGCCTGGGAAGCTGCAACAGCTACTCTTGAATATGGTTTTAATGATTTAAAAGCTGAGACTATATACGCTTATGCAGATTCAGGAAATGCAGGTTCAAACTATATTTTAACAAAGCTGGGTTTTGAAAATACAGGCGAATTTGAAGATGATGGGGTAAGATATTTTTGGTATCAATTGAAACGCGAAAATTATAATGTAGAAAATGGTAAAGATTAGACAAGAAGAAGAAAAAGACTATAAAAAAGTTTTTCAATTGATAGAAGAGGCTTTCAGAGATATGGAGCATAGTGACCATCAAGAGCAATTTTTGGTTGAGAAATTAAGAAAATCGGATGCTTTTATTCCGGAATTATCACTGGTGGCAGAAGATGAAAATGGTGACATTGCAGGACATATTTTGTTTACAAAGCTTCGCATTGAGAATAATTCAGAAACTTTTGAGTCACTTGCCTTGGCGCCAGTCTCCGTAAAACCTGAGTTTCAAAATCAGGGAATTGGAGGAAAACTTATTCTTCAAGGACATCATATTGCCCAAGAACTAGGATATCAATCTGTTATTTTAATTGGACATGAAACGTATTATCCGAAGTTTGGTTACGAAAAAACGAGTAATTTTGGGATTTCATTTCCGTTTGAAATTCCAGAAGAAAATGGAATGGCTATTGAGCTGGTAAAAGACGGACTTAAAAATAAAAATGGGGTTGTAAAATACCCTAAAGAATTTGGAATAGACTAAAAAAATATAAACGATGCAGACACAAAAAGTGATAGACCATATTGTAGGCTGGTTAAAGGATTATGCAACAAAAGCTAAAGTAAACGGATATGTATTAGGAGTTTCCGGAGGAGTAGATTCCGGAGTGGTTTCTACATTGGCAGCAATGACAGGACTGAAAACATTGCTTATCGAAATGCCTATCCGCCAGAAAGCAGATCAGGTAGACCGGGCAAAGGACCATATGAATGATCTAAAATCAAGATTTCCCAATGTGGAGATCATGTCTGTAGATCTTACTCCTGCTTTTGAAGAACTTTATAAAACCTTTGATGTAAAAGACGATCTGTATCCCAACGAAAAACTGGCTTTTGCCAATACAAGATCTCGCTTGAGAATGCTTACCCTGTACTATTACGGGCAGCTTAACGGACTTTTGGTATGCGGAACAGGAAACAAAGTTGAAGATTTCGGGATCGGATTTTACACAAAGTATGGTGACGGAGGAGTAGATGTATCCCCAATTGCCGATTTATATAAAACTGAGGTGTATGCACTTGCCAAAGGCTTGAATTTAATTAAAAGTATTCAGGAGGCTATTCCAACAGACGGACTTTGGGATGTAGACAGAACTGACGAACAGCAGATCGGAGCAACCTACCCAGAATTGGAGAAAATTCAGAAAGAATACGGAACCAAAACGGCTGAAGACTATGAAGGAAGAGATAAGGAAGTATTCCTGATCTTTGACCGAATGCATAAAGCTGCAAAACATAAGATGGATCCTATTCCAATCTGTGACATTCCGGAAGAGTGGAGAGAATCATAAAATAAATTGTTACAATGAACAGTAAAATAAGAGGTGTATTTTTTATCTGTCTTGGACTTCTCTTTGGGATGTCTGTGATGTATATCTACAACCGTTTTATCTCCGATAAAAAAGATCATTCAAACGCTGCAAAAACAGAAGCGGTAAGCTATGGAAGCGCTGCTACAGAAGATCAGTATAATGCTGGAAACCCATTAGCACAGGTTTCTATTGACAAACTGACTGAAGAAAAGACAGTGATAAGCTATGTAAAGCAAAATCATAGACTTCCGGATTATTACATTACAAAAAATGAAGCCAGAAATCAGGGCTGGAATCCATCAAAAGGAAATCTTTGTGAAGTGCTTCCGGGGAAAGCAATTGGTGGAGATAAATTTGGTAATAGAGAAAGAAGATTGCCGGATGGAGAAAAATATTTTGAAGCAGATGTAAACTACCACTGCGGTGGAAGAAATGCAGACCGAATTATTTACACTCAAAATGGAGATGTTTATCTTACCAAGAATCATTATAAAAGCTTTGAAAAACAATAATTGTACGTAGTAAATAGTCATTGCTCCTCGCAATGACTTGATGTATAATTTGCATTTAAATAGTTATAAATATTAATTTTGAAAAATAATAACCTTGTTTGCTTATTTTTTTTATTGCTTCTGATGTTCTCTTGTTCAGAAAAGGAAAGGTCTGTAAAGAAGAAAGAACAAGAGAAAGCAGTAACCTTACTCATACAGCCGTTTCAGGATATTAAACCTGAAAACTTGGAAAAAGTAGTAGCAGGGATTAAAAAAGTATATCCTAATGTCGAGGTTCTTGAAGCAATAGCCTTTCCGGAAAATACTTATTACAAAGAGAGAAACCGTTACAGAGCAGATTCTATCATTAAGTTTTTAAGTGGTAAAACAAAGGATGGATTTGTGACCATAGGGTTGACTTCAAAGGATATTAGTGCAACCAAAGGAAAAATAAAAGACTTTGGAATTATGGGTTTGGGGTATAGACCCGGAAAAGCCTGTGTAGCATCAATGTTCAGGCTGAGCAAGGAAAATACAGATGATCAGTTTTATAAGATTGCCATTCATGAATTGGGACATACCCAAGGGCTGCCACATTGTCCGGAGAAAATGTGTTTTATGAGAGATGCAGAAGGCAAAAATCCAACCAATGAGGAAACGGATTTCTGCAAAAAATGCAAGACTTTTTTAATTAATAAAAATTGGAAATTTAGTTCAATATGAAGACAGTATATATAGATTTTACAGACATAGGTGATTATGAAGATTTTTATACCCAGCTAAAGGAAAAGGTTCAGCTTCCTGAATATTTTGGGGATAATCTCGATGCACTTTTTGATATCATTACCGGAGAATTAGAGATGCCGCTTCATCTTGAATTCGTAAATATGACAGTAGATCAGCTGGAAATTTTTGAAGATCTTCTGACTACACTGGAAGATGCAGAGGAAGAAGTTGAAGATTTTACTTTCAGCTATTATTTGGAGCAGTACGAGGATGATGAAGAGGAAGAAGAAACAGAAGATTAATCTGTAATGTAAAAAAATAAAGAGATTGTTTTAGAAATAGAACAGTCTCTTTTTTTTTATTTAAATATTTAAAATCTATGATTATAAAATCCTTGCGCCTTATATCGTCCTATTTTATCAAAACCTTAGCGTCTTATCATTTTCCAACCTGATAAAATTTCTTTTTAGAGATCACCCAAAATAAAAAAACCAACAAAATATTTGTTGGTTTTTGATCAAAAATCTGCTATGATTTACAAAAATGATGTAAATCAATTCATATCACAGCAAAGACTGAATATTAAATTTTTTTGGCTGCCAATAGCCTTTTTATAGTTTTACTTTTTCGCTCTTACAAAAATGTAGAATCAAAATAAAAAGGTAATAAGTCCTTAACTGCATGCACTTTCACAACTTCCTCATTCATACTTGAAAAATAAAGATCGATGTTTTCGTTTTGTTTGGTTTCGTACTCTATTAAACTCTGACGGCATGCTCCACAAGGCGGGATTGGTGGATTTTTCTCATGAAATTCCTTGGGTCCGCCAACCACAAATATTTTTTTCACCTTAACATTTGGAAAGTTAGCTGCTACCCAAAACAACGTGGTTCTCTCAGCACAAAGTCCGGATGGGAAGGCTGCATTCTCCTGATTGTTTCCGGAGTATATTTCTCCGTTTTCCAATAACACAGAGCATCCTACAAAAAACTGTGAGTAGGGTGCATAAGCGTTTTCGCGGGCCGCCTTGGCTCTTTCGAATAATTGTATTTCTATATCGGTCAGTTCACTTCTATTTTTAAAATATTCGTAACTGATCTGTATGTCTTTTTTCATATATTGTAGACTAAAAAAGGGGCGTAAAATTACTTCTTTTTAATGAGGTGGGCAATATTTATTCTTCCAATGATAAAGTTCAAATTTTAAAACAAATAAAATGTTATATACCCCGATACAATTCAGGAATGTAGAGCTTAAAAACCGCTGGGTAATGTCTCCAATGTGTATGTATTCATGTGAAAACGGTATGGCGAATGATTTTCATTTCGTGCACTACGGAAGCCGGTCACAGGGTGGTACAGGTTTACTGATCGTAGAAGCTACAGGTGTGGAACCAAGAGGACGGATCACTAATCATTGTATGGGAATCTGGAATGATGAGCAGGCAGAAAAATTACAGAGAATTGTAGAATTTGTTCACAAAAACTCAGAAAGTAAAATAGGAATTCAGCTGGCTCATGCAGGAAGAAAAGGTTCAACATGGAATAATCTGCAGATCTCTCTTGAAGAAGGCTGGGAAACCCTTGCACCAAGTTCTATTCCTTATCATCCATCAGAAAGAATTCCTCACGTATTGAGTAGTGATGAGGTAAAAGAACAAGTACAGTATTTTAAAAAGGCAGCCCAGCGAGCTGTAGAAGCAGGTTTTGATGTGATTGAAATTCATGGAGCGCATGGCTATCTTATCCATCAGTTTTTGTCTCCTCTTTCTAATATCAGAACGGATGAGTATGGCGGAAGCTTTGAAAATAGAATTCGTTTTTTGATTGAAATTGTAGATGCTGTAAATGAAGAATTGAATGAAAATACGGCTCTTTTTGTACGTATTTCCGGAACAGAATATGCTGAAAACGGTTGGGATATTGAAGATAGTATTGCATTAGCAAAAATTTTAAAAGAACATTCCGTAGATCTTGTGGATGTATCTAGCGGTGGAAATATTCACGGAGCTAAAATTTCGGTTTTTAATGGCTATCAGGTTCCTTTTTCTTCACAAATAAGGAATAAAGCTATAGTGAAAACAGGTGCTGTAGGCTTAATTACGAATGTAGGACAAGCTGAAGAAATTCTTCAGAATAATGAGGCAGACCTTATTTTTGTGGCGAGAGAAATTCTTAGGAATCCATATCTGGCGATTCAGGGAGCCTTTGAAATGAAAGAAGACTGCTTTTTCCCACTGCAATATACAAGGGCTAAAATCTCTTTATAACAAATCTTACAAATGGATATTGAAGACTTCATGCTGACCTGTCCCAGTAAAAAGTTTCTGGGGGTAGAATGCCTTGGGTGTGGTGCTCAAAGAGCAATTGTATTGGTCTTTGAAGGAAAGTTTTCTGAGGCTTTTCATATGTATCCGGCGGTGTATACCTTATTGTTGTTTTTTTTAACGTTGGGTCTTAGTTTTATAGATAAGAAAAGGAAGTATACGAATGTACTGCTGGGCCTGATTGTTATTAACCTTATTATTGCAATCGTTTCTTATATTTATAAACATTTTTGATTATTTCTTTAATAGTGTTAAAAATTAAGATTGTTTTATTGGTTTTTATTCAATCCTGTTGAATAGTGAATCGTAGAACTACTACAATTTATGAAACTGTTGCCTTAAAACTTTTTAAATTAGAACATGAAGTCTATCTTTGTTATATAGATACTATTATACAGGGCTATCATTAATGATTTAAATTTAAGAATATGGCAGGAAATTCAAGAGGAATCTTAAAATTCAATGGAGGAGAAGGTCAGAAGTTATTAAAACTTAATTACAGCGTATCAAGAGCTACAGATATTTCAGGACGTGTAGCATCAGATCCGTCAAATGCACTTATCAAAGTAACCATTGAGGCAACTGAAAAGTCTGATGTTTTAGAAAGTCTACTCAATAGCAAATATAAACCTACATCTGGAGAAATTAACTTTAACAAATCCCATGAGGAAGGAACTTTAATCTCTTTAAAATGGGAAAATGGATATGTAATCCAACATGAAGTAGATTTTGATGCAATAGACAGCAACAATATGCTGATTAGCTTTGTAGTGAGCGCTGAAAGTATTAGCTACGGAAACTCAGCTTATGAAGGACTTTGGCCAATGAGCTAAGTCTTCATGACAAAGAAATAAAAAGGCTGTCCCTATAAGACGGTCTTTTTTTACCTATTGTAGAGCCTTATTCTAGGGGATTTTATTTAATTTTTTAAATTCCCGTTTTATTGAATAATTTTCAAAAATTTAAACAAATCACAACCTAATATGTCAAACACACCTGGAAAATCAAATGCCGCATCCTTTCGTCCTACGCAGAATGCAGATGGTGTATCAGAAAATCATCATACAGGTATCAACCGTTTGGTAAAGCTTTCCCTCGTTATAGAAGGGAAGATTATCAAATACTATAAACACTTTAAGCTTAAACAAAGTACAGGATATCATCACGAATTTATCCTTACTCTGGCCCATGATACCTTGGGCGAAAGACAAACCCATTCTCTGGAAGATGCCAATAAATTTTTGGGAAAACGTCTTACAGCAATCATTTCATATAAAGATATTGATAACAGTCCTGAAAGAACCTTTGTAGGCGTGATCACAGGAGTAGGTTTCAGCCAGGAGAGAATGAGCCTTGGAAATATAGTACTGACTGGTAGCAGTCCAACAATTTTACTTGACGGTGCTCCCCATATTCAAAGTTTTGGAGGTACTCAGCCGGTTAATATCGGAATCATTGCAGAAGAAATAATCAAACAGGGAATTGATAAAAGCCGCTTTGATATCAGAGTAGATGCCAATAACTTCTCTCAGATTATTTACAGCAGCCAATATGATGAAACCCATTATAACTATCTGGCAAGAATGGCCGAAGCCTATGGAGAACAATTCTTTTACGATGGTGAAGTACTGCATTTCGGAAAACTTCCACCTCAGAATAAACCGATCGTTTTAACCTATGGAAGCAGCGCACATGATATTAAGGTTGAATTAAAAGCAGTTCATACCAAACCACAATTTTATGGCTACAATAGTAATAAGCACGAAAGACTGACTTCGGGATCTACTCCGATTAAACATGTAGGGGACCTTGCCAAAACAGCATACAGCCACAATGATTCTATTTATAAAACACCAGCATTGCAGATGGCTCCCATTAAGGCAACTACACATCTTGACGTAGAATATTCTCAGAAAAGTGCTTCCGGAAGTGAGGCGGTGAATGTTTTTACCATTTCAGGAAATACAACCGTTCCTTTTCTGCATCCGGGGTGCGTAGCGGATGTACAGATGCGTAAGCCAGATTCTAACGAGACGTCTTACTTTACGAGAATTATGATTACAGAAGCTGAACATGAAATTGATACCATTGGTCATTATAAAGGAAGCTTTGTAGGAATCGCAGCAGATACAGGATTTCTTCCAAGACCGCAGTACAATATTCCAAAGGCAGAACCACAGATTGCTACAGTAATTTCCAATACAGATCCGGAAGGGCAAGGAAGAGTACAGGTGAGATTCGACTGGCAAACCAATGATACCACTCATTTTATTCGTATGATGAGTCCGGATGCCGGAGGAACAGATCAGGTATCTCAAAACAGAGGGTATGTGGCAATCCCTGAAGTAGGAGATCAGGTAATGATTAATTTTGTTCACAGTCATCCAGACAGGCCTTTCGTAATGGGGGGTATGTTCCATGGTGGAGTGGCGCTGGGTGGAGGAATCAATAATCACTTGAAATCCATACAGACCAGAAGTGGGATCAAAATCCTATTGAATGATGATGAGGGAAGTGTAACCATTCTGGACCCAAGTGGAAACAGCTACTTTATGGATGGTAAAGGGAATATCAATATGAAAGCTCCTAAAAACTTTACTTTAAATGCAGGTGAAAACATCAATATTACTGCAGGAAAAGAAATTTCCATAGATGCAGGAGCAAGCATTACCAGCACAGCGAATGAAGATATAAGTTCTACAGCAGGAAAAGATATTATGCAGACTGCTTCCGGAGATATCAGAGAATCCTCGGATAACAGAACAGAATTGGTAGATAAGGAGTTTAAAAGACACTCCGAGACTTCCAATGAAATAGCAGGAGAAATTTCCATGTTTAGCGAAGTGGAAAATATGACCATGCAAAGTGGAAAAATAGTGGAATTCAACAGTGCTGAAAAATCAAAACTATTCTAATATGGCGATTATCAAGACTGCAAAGAATATACTGATAACAGTGAAAGACACTTATCAGCTGAACGTAGGAAAAAAGGCAGAGAAGAGAGCTCAAAAGATTAATGTAGAGGCCCAGAAGCAAAACCTTGTTTTAGCCAGTAACAAGAAGATTATGTCCCATGGTCACCAATAAAATAAAGACTCTTATTCTTTGTGTAGTATGTTGTTTTTCAACAATAAATTGTCAGAATAAAAAAATGGAAGAAAAATACCAATGGTTGGGGACTGTTTCTGCACCGCAGGAATATCCAATGGAAGTTTATAAAGGAGCTATTGTTGCAGATGATTTTACCTACGGCTTTGATGCGATCTGGGGAACACAAAATACAGGCTGGGGAAATGAAGGCGGAACGATGAGTGTAGAGACCGAAAAAATGAATCTTCCGCACCAACTGGAATTTACATGGTATTCCTTGGTTGAAAAAAAGTTCTATACTGGAAAATGGGACCTGAATAAAGATAAAATTAAAACACTTTTTGAAGAAGGTTTTGTAGATCAGGATACACATAAAAGAACAACCTATAGTACATTTATTGTAGGATTGGCGCCTAAGGGAAAAGTAGTTTTATGGGTAAAAGGTCCGGGAAACCAAAAAGAAATAGGTGCTTTTCAGGCCCATGATACCATTATTACTAAAGAAAAAGCATATAAGAATGCCCAATATATGTTTAATGAGGGCTTTGCAGACAGAATGCTGAATGATCCGTCCTACAAGACATTCAAACCTGAAGTTTTGGAAAAAATTAAAAGGGAAGGATATCCGGCTGAAAATATTTATGAGGTGTACAGACAGAGATACCATTGGAAACCGGTAGTCATTCTTCCTGAGGGAGGCGTATGGCTGGACTTTGGATTTACCAATTATAATGGTGAACAGGAAAATCTTTTTGCAAAAAATCTAAAGGATGATCCCTATAAAGAAAGAGCCATTCCGAAATTCTGTGGCTTCTATTGGAGAGATAAAGATAAAAATAGATATGGTGTATGGATAGATTCCTTTGATGAAAAGGAGATTTTTGAGCTATTTCAAAAGATAGACAAGGATGAAGAGATCAATTTTACCATTAAAGTAAATGATGACAATACAAAGGCGTTTCTGTCATTAATTACTGAGCAGGGAGAAGTTTTCATTACCCAGGCAAAGATCAGGTTATCCAGAAAAATAGAATAAGACTTCCTGTGAACCTATTTAAAAACGAGAACTATGCACAATAATCAATTTGGAGGATATACACCATCCATATCCAGAGAGGAAGTATTGGATATTACCATTGGGATATTTTTTGACGGAACTCTGAATAATAAAACCAATACCATAGAAAGAGTAAAGAAAACTCCGGACTATAAAAAACATGGAGGTGTACCTGGTGATAATAATAGCTATAATAACGATTGGAGCAATGTAGCCCGAATGTGGGATAACTATGATAAAGACTATGGTATTTATATAGAGGGTATCGGAACAGAAGATGCCAAAGGAGATGAAACCCTTGGATATGCCTTTGGTACAGGGGCCACAGGGATCAGATCCAAAGTAAGAAAAGGCTGCGAGGAGATTGTGAAAAAGGTGAAAACCATCAAAAGCTCAAAGAAAGCCGATAAAATTGCCGTACTTACCTTTGATGTATTTGGTTTTAGCCGTGGAGCTGCTGCAGCCCGAAATTTTGTACATGAAATAGGAAAAGCAAAATATAAAGCCTCTTCACATACCGTTTCCAATGATGGGGTGACAACAACATTCTATTCCGATGATGATGGAAAAGATACTACCTCAGAAGAACTTCCTAAGTGGGGACATTTAGGCTTGAAGCTACAAGAAGCGGGAATTACCATTGATGTTTTAAAAGTCAGGTTCCTGGGGATCTATGATACTGTTTCCTCTTATTCAAAATATTTGTCACCAGTACCCAATTTCAGCAATGATGTAGAAGAACTGAGCCTTAATGATATTGGGAAGGCCCAAACGGTGATTCATTTCATTGCAGAAAATGAACATAGAGAGAACTTTGACCTTACCAGGGTGCATACAGGAATAGAAAAAACCTTTCCCGGAGTACACTGTGATGTAGGAGGCGCCTATGAAGACGGAGAGGAAGTATGGGAAGAAATTGAAACAGCATGGGGCATCAGTACCTCTAAGCTGGAAGCTCTGAAAAAAGAGCTTGTTGCAGAGGGCTGGTTTGAAGATAAACAACTCACCATTACTTCAGGATTTTATTGGTCTTTAAGAAGTCAACGTGATCTGGTAAAGACATTTAGCTACATTCCGTTACACTTTATGGCAGATTATGGCATTCAGAAGGACCTTCCGATTAAAGATAAAAAAATGATCAATGAAACCTATTCCATTGCTTCGGATGCATTGCTGATAAGGGTGAAAAGTCGTTTGGAGCCTTATGTAATGGGAGACGGCAGACCTTATGTCTTTAAGACTACCGATGATCTTAAAAAAACGTATGGAGGAGCAACCATTCCGCAACAACGATATGCTGACTATCAGAAAGAGGTTCAGGAGCAAAAAGATCTGGGAGAACTTCGAAAGAAATATCTTCATTGGTCTGCAAGAAGAGAGGGAATCGGAATGGATCCAAGACCAAACAGAGTAAGAGTTATTCATTAAAATTGAAATCGAATTATAGAAAGAATTTTGAAGTAGGATCATCATATGCAGAAGTTTAATACCCACACCATTCAAAAAAATGAAACCTTAAAAAGTATTGCCACACTTTATGGTTTGGATACAGACGCCTTGAAGTTATTTCATAACAACCACTGTCAGGTAAAAGATATGATCCTCATAGGACTTACCGTGCAGAAAGAGCTTTTTATTCCAAGAGTAGCTGTTGCAGATGAAAATAAGAAAGTGAAATTTGGAAGAGGAAACAGTATTGTTTTTCAACCAGAGCATTCATTGGAGAAATATGGAGTGGTCATCAATATTGAAACAGGAGATCATAAAAATGAACTGAAATATGAAACATCTGTACGCTGGCTGAAATACGAAAATAACCTGCATTATTTTGATATTGACAGAACTTCCAATCTGTATCTGAATGAGGAAGAAGTTAATGAAATAGCAGATACGCTGGCGTATAAAACTTCCAAGGTTTTATACCCTTTGCAGGTGAGTGTAGATAAGCACGGAAAATTTAACAACATTGAGAACCTTTCAGTATTTAAAGAAAGATGGCCCATAGTTAAAGATGAGGTTTATAAAGAGTTTGAGGGGGTTGTAGTAGACCAGTATTGTGATAAGATTGAAAAAATAATAGAGGAACCAGAGACCCTGAAGCTTTATCTGAAAAATGATTATTTCATCAGAACCTTATTCTTCGGAATGTATCAAAGCTTTGGACAAAATTACCAGATAGAGGGTAAAGAAAGCTTTCCGGTTGTTAATAACCCTATAGAACCTGAGTATAAAATCCAGATTGAAGTAGATCCATTAAAAGATGAATACGATCTGGTCAATATAGCAGGAGAAGGAAAATTGAATGATGAAAGAACCACATCTGATTTTATCAATAACTATCCTTTTTCAATGATTATTTCAGATGATCCAATGATGAATAATGAAGGAGAATTCAGGATACAATATTATCTGAACGGGGAAACATCCCTCCCTGAAACGCTGTATCTGGAATGCAGTATTATGTTAGAAGAAGAAAAGAAAATATCGGTAGTAATTACTGCGATAGCAGAATAAATAAATAAAAAAAAACGAACAAAATGAATCTTAAATTAAATCATAAAATACTTACGCTGATCTTTATCATATATTTCAGCATGTCTTTCGGACAAAAAGTAGAATTTACCGTACCGAAGAATATAGAAGTCCTGGAAAATATCATTTTTAATTTCGAAAATGATTTTACCAAAAATGATGGAATGGCGGCTATTGCGACGGCTTCTGATGGCGGTTTTTCAACAACTATTGACCTCCATAACCTAAAATATGATACAGGCTACAAAAATCCTTATCTGGAACTTGCATTAAACAAAGGAGCAAAAACTAAGCAGTTTATTCAACAAGCAAGTTGGAATGTGAGCCTTGCTAAAATTTCCAAAAAAAGTACAAAGGTTAGTATTTCTCTTGAACATATTACCCCTGATAGCTGGTCAAAGAAAGAGGTTGATGTGAAACAAACCAAATCAACAGGCAAGCTGGAAAAAGAAATCAAAGAATTTCTATTGAATCATAAAGGATCCAAAACTTCATCTGCTCAAGCTGTAGCAGATGCTGCTGCCCCTACATCTGATCAGATGGAAGAAGCGGAAGTACAGGCAGAAGCCCAAATGGCAGAGATTGAAAACAGAAGAGCTATAGAAAAAACAACCTCCAAAAAGCTGCAAGGATTATTTGGTAAAAAACAATTTATTTCCCTGCCGGCTACTGCTGATACCTTTACAAAACTCCTACAGATACAACCAAGCGAACTTGAATGTGAAAACTGTAAAGGTGGAAAATATTCCAGCTGGGATATTGAAGAAGTTTTCAATATGATCTACACCAAAATGAATGATGGAGAAGAATACTATGCTTTACAGTATTATGGAGATAAAAAAGTATCAGGGCTGCCTTATGGGTTAATTTTCAATGAAAGTTCACCTACAGAATGTCAAACAAAATTTGCAAGATATAATGCACAGCTTTACCAGACAACGGTAGACACCGATGAAAACTCTTCAAAAGCATTAACGGTAGTCACTTTCAAGATGAACACTAATTTTGTTCGCCTTGAATTTGGAAACCAGTACCTCACAAGACTTGTAGTATCCAATAAAGAGCAATAGTTATGGCAGAAAAACATATTGTAGTACAGGGAGCAATGTGCAAGTGCCAGTTCGGACAGGCTCCGGACAAGCTCAAGGTGCTTTCACATCAGAAAGAATATGCTAATGATAAAAGTGCATCCAAAAAACTGATTGTTACCACAAAGGAAATTGGAGGAGCAACATTTGAAAAAAACACATTCGGAAACTGTACAAAAAATGGAGGTCCGCCACCACCATGCAAAATCATGGTCACCGAATGGCAAAAATTTTATGATAAGGTACAACTTAGCAATGGTGGATACATTATTCTGGAAGACAGTAAGGCAATCTGTGCTGTTGCCGGAACGCCCTGTATAGAAATCATAGATCATGGCCAAAAGGCAGAAGCCAGTCAGCAGAACTTTAAAAATGCCGATAAGGATGTACAACAGCAGATTAATCCTTTGGTAGACACAGAATCAATGTATAAGGATCAGCCTTCTGGTGGGGGTGATGATGTAATTTAAAATAACAGAAATGGCAAAAGGAGTTAAAACAATAAAATTCAATGGTCCTTATCATCCTGATATGACAGTGCCAGGAAAAAGAGTGACACTTATAGCCGATAAAGAGGTTACTTTTGAGGTGAAAGATTGGCTGCCGGGTACTACTGCTGAAGAAAAGAAGAAACCGGTGGTTTGGATAAAACAAACTACGGACAGACAAGGAGTTATTGAGAAAAAAGCATCTGCAGTTGGGTATAAGTTTAAGATTCCAAAAAAATATTGTGGAAGCTATTATTACTATATAGAAGCAAGTCTTTCGGGAAAAAGAGATTCCAATACCACAGGATTGTATGTAAAGGGCTGGTCTGAGCCCAGAATTACCAATAGTGCCTGGTGCAAACAAAAAGGAGGTGAAGATTCAAGAAAAAGCTATGTGTTTTCTTACGGACATCTTATTTATCTTCGTTTAGACACAGAAGGATTGAATGGTGAAAGGGTATTTGTAGATGTTTATAAAGTTGTAGAAGGAGGAAAAGGCCTTAAGGATGATAAACTGATTTTTACCTATTATAACGTAGACGTTGTTGATGGACAGATTAATATTAAAATAGGAAATACGTATCAATGGTACGGTATAATAGGTAAACCTAAAGCTAAGGAGGAATTCTATGTAAGAGTAAAAACAGCATCAGGGCTCGAAGTAACGGATGGTAAAGACAATACCCACGCACGTTTTCTTAGGATTCAGAATAATGTGGTAAGTAAAGGCATAGAAAGTTCCGTAACGAATACTCCTACCAAAGTAGGCTTGCCTGATAAAAATGCAAAGAATACACATAATTGTACATTTAAACAAATTAATGTAGATGATAATGGAGAACATTTTGTAGTGTTTAAAGAGGGGAGCACAAAATTTAAAAAAGTAACTTCCGAAACGCAGCTGGTAACCAACAGAATTCATTTTGCTTTTGATGAATCAGTGATACGTCCTGGTGAAAGAGACGTTTTACAAACAATACTAGACTTTCTATTATACAATCAACATCTGGATATGACCCTTTCCGGGCATGCAGATGATAGGGGTAGCCTGGATTATAATCAGGGCCTTTCTGAAAGAAGAGCACAAGCGGTAAAAGATTTTTTTGTAAAAGGAGGACTTCTTAAAAATAGAATAAAGACGAGAGGCTATGGTAAAGTAAACCCTGCCGTATCAGGAAAAACTGAAGAAGCCTATAAAAAGAACCGCAGAGTAGAGATTGATTTCAGCTATTTAGAATACAACCAGGCTGCATTGATCTATGAAACCATCGGTCCGGATGCAAAAAAAAATAAAGAAATTACTGTAAGCGTAATTGATCGTGAAAATAAAGGATGTTTCAGAAAAGAAAAGCATGATAAAACTACGATCTATATTAATGAGACGGGAGGTAAAGACTTACTGCCTAAAAAAGGAAATAAGATAAAACAAACCGTATTTTCACAACAGGCTGAGTTTCCCAAGAACTATGTATTAATGCTGGCAAAATTTCTTAATCCTTTGTCAGTGATTGATTATAAATTTGCCTTTTACATCAATAGTTGTGCTTATTATGCCAGTAAGAAAAATGCTACCCTGGAAGTAAGAGTATATCCGGATATTATTTGGATTGGCCATTTTCAGTACAATAGCGAAGATAAAGTAATGCCTTACTATTTTCATGAGAAAAATTTCACTCTGGAGCAAGGGATTTCTGATGTTCTTAATGAATTGAAGAATACAACATTCTATAAAATATACAGGCTGTTTCCTGCCAATTTTATCATGGAGCAGACCCTGTTGAAATATATTGAAAGCCAGGCAAAAAGCTATTTCTACGGAATCCACACCATTCATAACCGTACCGTGGAGAAATCAGGGCAGGAGCTTTCTCTTGTTGGTAGCCAGACCAATCTTATTAAGCAGACCGACTATACGAGATTTGCAGCAGCAGCCGTTATTTATGGTTTTGTAGTGATAGGAATTCTTGTCGAGCTTTTAATGATCTATCTAACAAGAGGGAGAAATATTGCTACCAAACTTCAGAAATTCGCTAAAATGGCAAGAAGAGCAGACGCTGTTTTAAAAAGAATGGAAGATGCAGGGGTGGAACTTATTCCACCAGCAATAGCAATGAATGCAGGAATGTATTATCAAAAGCAGAAAGACGGTAGGTTAGGAGTAGTGTATGAAGTAAATATAAAAGCAGATCCTTTAATTGCGTTGAGTTTCAAAAAAGAGTTTGATCTGTTACAGCTGATAACGAAAACGATACAAGATATAAAAGGGGCAATGTATCCCAAAGATAAGGAGGCTAAGAAAAAATTAGACCTAAATAAAGAGAATAATAACAGCATTGCAGAATATTTCAAAAATAAAGGAGTACCAGAAATAAAAGGAATTATAGAGGTAAAAGGCGATATAATGTTTGAACATAATGTGAAATATAGTCTTCTTACCAATACATACTCCATAACTGATAAGCTAAAGAATGGTATTTTTACAGCAAAAGATGAAGTTCTGCTTAAAGACCAGATAAAATTCACGGCAACGGTATTAGGGTCATACAAATATGAGTTTGAATTTGATCCATTACAGACATCAATACAAGGAAAACTTAATATAACAATTCAAGGCTCATGTG
Organism: Chryseobacterium sp. SIMBA_028; assembly: GCF_046535285.1. Classification (NCBI taxonomy): domain Bacteria; kingdom Pseudomonadati; phylum Bacteroidota; class Flavobacteriia; order Flavobacteriales; family Weeksellaceae; genus Chryseobacterium; species Chryseobacterium sp. SIMBA_028. The sequence continues at coordinate 61,995 of NZ_JAWRWZ010000005.1, forward strand.
GATCCCGATTGAGATATGGAGTCGATAATAAAGGCGGAAAAGGGCTCTTTGTTAAAAAAACATTATATTGTTCTGGTATTGAAGGAACATACCTGGGAGAGCTTAAAATTAAAAATAGATTTACTGATGTTTTTGATGCATCTACTAATAAAGGGAAACCAGCTCCGTTTACATTAATAGAACCTTTTGAAATGCCAATGTATGAGATTCAATTATTTAAACCTTAAATAAAATGAAAAGAATTATTCCAATATTTTTAACATTAATCAGTTTACAAAGCTGTTCACAAGAAAAAAATAAGACTATGCAAAATCCCAATATTACAGCAGATAATATTGTCACAGAAATATCAAAGCAGGTAAAAAATTATCCTATAGAACCCAATTATGGTTTCAGATATGAGAATAATCAATGTTATTTTGAAGTATTTATTAATGACTTTCCCGCTTTTAAACAATTTAAAAAGCCAACGAGTTCGGCCTTTGAGATAAATCCTTTTATTTTTAAAAATGGTACTCAAAAAATAACTTATAAATTATATCCGGTCAATTCAGCAGCTTTATCTGAAGAGACTTCTTTGACATTGAATCTGGAATCTTTTGATATGAAAAATGAAAGTCAGGGAGATGTTGTAGTACAAGAATTTAAAACCCCTTCTACAGAAGTAAAAATAGCTGACAATTATTCTAATCAGAAATTTATAGGAGCAGGAAAAAATTATTACGAAGGAAGTTTTGATGTCAAAGTAAACGTTCCTTATCAATTACATTCAGCCTTTGAAAATGCACAAGATCTTCAAAAAATGGATAAAAAAGAGTTGGAAACAAAATTACTGAAAAAATATAAAGAGATCTGGAGTATTTATCAGAACAAAGAACTGGACAATATTGCGAAGCTTGAGTACGATAGTTTCAAAGATTTGTTTGTATCTGGATACAGTAACAAAAACGAAATTGAAAATAATTGGAAAGAGCTTAATCAAGCATATACATCTTCTACATTCAAGATGCAGCCTATAGAAAAATATAAATTACAGTTTTTTGCAGGAGGCAAATTGGTGGCATTAATGCTTGATACAACAGACAATCAATTAAGAGGAAACACTGCATTATGGGCAAAAGTTGATTATGATGGAGGGATGAGAGGAATGTTTATCAACCGCTATTTTTATATCCCACAAGGAGAAACCGAATTTAAAGTTTACTAAGTGAAATTTTTGATATGATAAAGAATATAGCATTAATAGGAAGCTGGTGTATATTGCTTCTGTCCTGTTCTCAAAATCAGAAAAAAGAGACAAAAGCAAATGATGAACTTAGAACTGTAATTGCAAAATATAAACCTACAGGAGATACCCTGAAGTATGTAAATTCCTTTCTTAAAAAACTGGATGATAAAAATACGGAGGCCGGCATCTTTATCAATAGATATGAATATCAGATAGAAGATTCATGTTTTAAAGCCCAAAAAAAACTTTGGGATTCTTTGAGTTTCCATCAAAATGAAACGGCGCAAGAAACTTTTGACAGCCTCATTATTACTCCTCAAATAAAAAAGTACAGAGAACATTTTACCATCAACTTTGATGAATATGCTATAGCCAGAGAATTTTTAGTATCACGCAACAGCACGGTAAAATACCTCAATAAAAAATACAAATTAGGACTTTGGGATCCTACCTTAGATCCGGTCAGAAAAGACCAATAAAAATAATTTGAATAATAAAAAACAAAAAGGCCGGTCTCACGAGAAGACAGGCCTTTTATAATAAATATACCTGATTTATTTTACCAAAAACTGTATCGTAGAACCATCCAGCTTCAAAATGTATACCCCCTGACCAAGATTTCTGGTCTTGATTGAATTTCCATTTCTAAAAGGACTGTCAATAGTCTGAAGAACCTTTCCCTGTAATGTGTAGATTTCAGCTTTCTTGATATTCTGAACATCGCCACTTACAAAGATTTCCTGATTGGTAACCGGATTGGGAGAGACCTTATAGCTTGGAGCAATACTTTGCGCCTGTCTTCCTGCAGCACCAGAATAACACGTCCATTTAAGATCATCAATAGCCACTCTGTTACTTGCAGAATTATTGACCAAACTTACCGTTACGTTTCCTGAAACATTAATATTGTTAATAGTTGTTGTAGTAGCTGTTGTACTATAAGGAATAGTTCCAACACTTGTTCCATTTATTTTTACATCAAAAGTACCATTGCTTCCTGAGAATTTCATTTGTGTAGTTACCGTTAAAGAACCAATACCACCATTAGATGAACTGCTAGACGTTAAAGAACCATTTCTTATCGTAATAGCCTTATTGTTGATCGTTTGGTCAGTTCTTGAATCTGTAGCTGTCCAGGAAACCCCATTATTACTCCATGTTTTAGAAGTGTAAGTAGAGCTCGCTGCCGGAATTGTTTCGAAGTTTTCATTTACACAGTCCGTAGTTGGAATTGTAGTACCTCCTGCATTTGTTGTTCCGGAAACTGTAGAGCTGTTAGATGAAGAATTTCCTGCAGCATCCTTAGCTATTACATAAAAATTGTATGTAGTGGAAGGGTTCAATCCTGAAATTGTAGCAGAAGTAGAACTCGCAGAGGTTTTCAGACTTCCATTCATGTAAATATCATATGCTGTTACCGCTATATTATCCGTAGAAGGATTCCATGCAAGAGAAATACTATTGGCCGTTTTTCCGGAAACATTTAAACCTGTAGCTGTTGTTGGAGCCTGAGTATCACCTGTTGGTTGTTGAGAACCCCAGATAAGATTAACATAGCTTGGATTATCAATAAAAGGATTCCTGTTACCCTGATAGCTGTAAGAAGCATTATTTCTCTTAATCTCCGCCTGTGAAACCGGATCCTGATTGTGCCATGCAAGAAGAACATTTAGCTCCCAGGTTTGAAGTCCCGGGAATGTAGAACTTCCTAACATATTTCCTGAAGAAAAAGAAGAAAGTTTACTCTGGTAACGCGTTACAAAATAAAAGATCATACGCGCTACATCACCCTTAAATTCATCAATCGGCTCAAAAACCGTTCCCGCATATCCTGAAGAAATAGAACTTCCAAGCCTTGATCCGTTTTGAGAAGTAAAAGTAGCATTTCCCACCTTTCCAAATGGATAGTTGCTTCTCATTCCGTTTACCTTTCCATCTGTAGCCCTGATGAAGTGAACATCAGATACCATTGGTGAAGACTGATTAAACAAACTTTGAGGAACAATGTGTTCCCTGTTATAGCAGTTTCCTTCTGTAGAATAAGTTCCACACTGGTTAGAACCCGGAGTATATTTGTATGGATCAGTTCCTACAGGCTTTTCTGAATAGATATCAAGAATGGAACCGTCATTTTCATAGTCCTTATCAATATCTGTAGTTTTATAAGCAGTCCACAGTCCGCCATAGCCTTTGTCCTGATGTCCGCTACTAATGATGCTGCTCAATGCCGTTTTCAATGCTGCGCCATTCAGTCCGCTGGCCGAGTTATAATATCCTGCAGGTGCCTGTGCGTTGGCAAGTCCCGCAAATACAGAGAATAAGATGATTTTTTTCATATAATATAATTTCTAACAAGATTACTATATTTTTATGAATAAAAAATTACATTACCATTAATTTTGAATGTACCGCATTCAGCTTTAAATAGAGGTGTGTTACCCACGAATTAAGACAGCCTTTATGGATAGTAAATACACAGTTTCTCATAAAAAAACCAGCACAAAAAGTGCTGGTAATATATAATAATAGAATTACATCTTATTTTCTCTGTGGTGGATAATTTTTCATGATCTCAGCCAGAATTTCAGGAATTTGTCTTTGCTTAGATTTTGGAGAATCTACAGAAATTCCGCTTCCGATACCCTGCCAAACCAATTTGTTGGTTTTTGAATCGATGAGGTCAACAATCAGCGCTCCTTCATTGTAATTGGTTGTCCATGTTCTGTTCATCCCAACACCCCATCCGAATGGTCCGCCCCATCCCCACATTCCGTAAGGAGAAGAACTATTGATATCCGTAACTTTCTTATGGTTAGCTTTTACATTGACAATCAGATCTGGATTTTCTCCGGACTGAAGCCCCTTGCTTTGAAGTTGTCTTGAAAGTTCATTCAAAACCCTGTCTTTATCAATATCATTCAATTTTAAATCATCAATTCTTATCTTATACGTTTTAAAAGAATTGAAATTGGCTGTTTCAGCATAATCCGAACGTACCTGAAAAGGGCTACATGAAGTTAAACCCAATGTAGCGGATGCCAACAAAATAAAAATATATTTTTTCATTTTATTTATTTTTTTTATCATTTTTAATGAATGTATCAGTCTTTTTATCGTACCCGTAAGGACAGTGTCTGCAGCCGCTTTTACAGCAATGTCCCCTTTTTAGATGGAATTTTTCTGTAAAAACCTTGTATCCCTGTTCATTATAGTAGAAGTCTTCACCTTCTTTGATGTCATAATGGGCCATAAGTTAAAAGCAAGTCAAAAAACTTTTTATATTTGTTACTATGATAATTGTATGCCAAAAGCCACTAAAAAAGTTAAAAATTAATGGCATTGCTCTTTTTCCCTTTATCTTCATTAGGAAACCCGAAGATAAGGAAAATAATGTACTTATCAATCACGAAAAAATCCATCTTAGACAACAGTTAGAAATGCTCATTATATTCTTCTATATTTTCTATGTCATCGAATATTATTATTGGTTCTTTAAACTAAAAGATGGCTATCTGGCCTATAAAAGAATATCATTCGAAAGAGAAGCTTATGCTAACGAACACAATTTGAATTATCTTAAAAAGAGAAAATTCTGGAACTTTAGGAAATATCTTTAAAATGATGAATGATCTTGTTGTCAACTATCAATCAGTATCATAATATTCAATAGGGGTGGATTTTAATCCGCTTTAACAAATAAAGAAATCAAAACTCTTCTCTCACTCCTTCTGCTTTTGTATGTAAATTTATTCTTTTGCAAACATAGGAGCCAAAACTTAATGTTTACAAACACAAATAGCACGGTTATTTAAAATTAAATCTTTTCCTATTTTTGCAATAATAACCCATGAATAGTACAAAAACTAAAATGCTATTAAAATTCCCGACAGAACCGATTCCCATTCAGGAAATTCCAATCCATAAAAATGTAAGACTTTTCATAAAAAGAGAAGATCTGATTCACCCGCAGGTTTCAGGCAATAAATATTGGAAATTGTTTTACAATGTCAATCATTATCTGGAAAAGAATCCGGAAAAGCCCTATGTTATTACTTTTGGTGGTGCTTTTTCTAACCATATTGCTGCGGTTTCAGCGGTAGGAAATTTGGCGGGTATTCCTACACTGGGGATCATAAGAGGAGAAGAATTACAGCACAAATGGCGCGATAATCCAACATTGCTTTTTGCTAAAAGAAACGGAATGAACCTGAAATTTGTCACCCGCGAAGAATATCGCCATAAAGAAAAGCTAACTGAATTTCTGCAATATGAGTTTCCTGAAGCACTGATTGTTCCCGAGGGAGGTACCAATGAAGAGGCCGTAGCAGGCGTAAAAATGATGCTCAATGAGCAAACAAAAGATTTTGACTATCTTTGCACCGCAGTTGGAACCGGAGGAACCATTGCAGGAATTTCAAAATTTTGTGAAGACAATCAGAAAGTTATAGGATGTAAGGTTGTTGACGATGCTTCACTGGAAAATAAAATTTTTGAATTAACTTTGAAACATAATTTTAATCTAATAGATTCATGTTTTGGAGGTTATGGTAAAATAAGTGATGAAAATATTCGTTTTATCAATGATTTCAAAGAAAAATATGAAATTCCTTTAGAACCGATTTATACAGGAAAGATGATGCAGAAGATATTTGAACTGATTGATGAAGAGTATTTTCCTGAAAACAGCAGAATTTTGTGCTTTCATACAGGTGGATTGCAGGGAATTGAGGGAGCAAATCTGCTTTTAGAAAAACAGAATAGAAATTTAATTATATAAGTAAAATTGAAAAACATGAAAAGACTTTTCCTATCAATAAGCCTTTTAGTTTTATCAAAACTTTCTGCCCAGGGCTGGGCAACTGAAGATCAGTACATTCAGAATTTTGCTAAATATGCAGTAGAGGAAATGGAAAAATATAAAATTCCGGCTTCTATTACTCTTGCTCAGGGACTCCTGGAAACCGGAGGTGGGCAAAGCAGATTAGCACAACAGGGAAAAAATCACTTCGGAATAAAATGTAAAGAAGATTGGACAGGTAAAACAATGAAACATACGGACGATGCTCCCAACGAGTGCTTCCGCGTGTATGATGATCCAAGACAATCTTATGAAGACCATTCCATATTTTTATCCACCAGAAAATATTATGCTAATCTTTTCAAGCTTGATATGAAGGATTACAGAGCGTGGGCTACCGGTTTGAAAAAAGCTGGATATGCAACTAACCCAAGATACGCTTCAATCCTTATTACGAAAATTGAAAAGTATAAATTATACGAATACGACAACACGAATTCTAAAGAAGTGTTGTATGCGGTCCTTAAAATGTATCCGGATCTGAAAGACGACAGAACATTCATGGCTCAGCTGGAACCTGGAAAGGCAATAAAGAAAACCAAGGAACCCGTTACCGTAGAAGTTCCATACAAGCAGACTTCCTATGCACAACAGCAAAAAAGAGTAGAAAGAATCAAGACAAAAGCTGAGATTCTTAATTCTATTCTTATCAAAAGCCACCCGAATGACGGCTTGAAATATATCATCATTCCTGAAGATACCAATGTTAAGTTCATTGCCAATAAATTCAAAGTAAGCGAAAGCAGACTGATGAAGTGGAATGAACTGGAGAATGAAGAATTGAAGAAAAATGAAATCGTTTTCCTTGAATCTAAAAACTCTGCAGGGAATACGGCTACTTACAAGGCAGAATCAGGTGAAGATATGCATGATATTGCCCAGAAATTCGGAATCAAACTACACAAGCTATATGCCAAAAACAGAATGGATGAGGGACAACAGCCATCTGCAGGACAGCTGATTTATTTGATTGATAAAAAACCAAGAAACTAATTTTTGTTGATGGTTTATCATTGACAGTAAAATTTACGCGTCAATTAAGAACCGTCAGCCAGCAACAAATATATGAAGTACCAAAGAAGTTCGGCTTTATTTGAGGAAGCCTATAAATACATTCCGGGAGGAGTAAATTCTCCGGTAAGAGCATTCAAATCTGTGGGCGGAGTTCCCGTTTTCATGAAATCGGCAAAGGGGGCTTACCTTACCGATGCAGATGATAATACGTATATCGATTACATCAACTCATGGGGTCCGGCTATTTTAGGGCACACTCACCCTGAAGTATTGGAAGAACTGAAAATTCAGGCAGAAAAAGGATTCTCATTCGGTGCTCCTACAGAACTTGAAACGGAGATTGCAAAATTCATCATTGAAAACGTTCCCAATATAGACCAGATCAGAATGGTTTCTTCAGGAACAGAAGCTTGTATGAGTGCCATCAGACTGGCAAGAGGATATACCAAAAGAGATAAGATTGTAAAATTTGAAGGATGTTATCACGGTCATTCCGATTCTTTTCTGATTAAAGCGGGAAGTGGTGCCGCAACTTTTGGAAATCCAAATTCTCCGGGAGTTACAGCGGGTACAGCTAAAGATACATTATTGGCTCGTTACAATGATTTTGAGCAGGTTGAGGATTTGTTCCGTCATAATCAGGGAGAAATTGCAGCTGTGATCATTGAACCGGTTGCAGGAAACATGGGATGCGTATTGCCGGAAAACAACTTCTTGCAAAACCTTAGAAAAATCTGTGATGAAAATGGTGCTTTACTGATCTTTGATGAGGTAATGACTGGTTTCAGATTGGCATTTGGAGGAGCGCAGGAGCTTTTCAATGTTAAGGCAGATTTGGTAACCTATGGAAAAGTAATCGGAGGTGGACTTCCAGTGGGAGCCTTTGCAGGAAGAAACGAAATTATGGATCATCTGGCACCAAAAGGAGGGGTATATCAAGCCGGAACATTAAGTGGAAATCCTTTGGCAATGAGAGCTGGACTAAAAACTCTTCAACTGATTAAAAACGATTCGGAATTTTTCAACAGATTAAATAAAACAACAGAAACCTTAGATTTTGAAATCGGAAAGATTTTAAATGAAAAGGGAATTGCTCATAAAATCAACAGAAAAGGTTCTATGATTTCTGTATTCTTCCATATCAACAGAGTTTCCAACTTTGATGAAGCACAGGAAGCTAATCATTCATTGTTCAATAATTTTTTCCATCAGATGCTTCAGAATGGAGTGTATCTTCCACCAAGTGGTTATGAAACTTACTTTATCAGTGATGCAATCAAGGATAAAGAAATTGACATGACACTGGAAGCTGTAAGAAAATTTGAATATTCTAATTTATAAATATAAAGAGACTGCCTTATTAGGCAGTCTCTTTTTGTATTTTTTTACGAGTAATTAAGTTTTTATTATAGAGCAGCATAGCAGAATAGGCACATCCATCGTCCCTCTTTATTGGCTGCTTCAGAATCAAAGATGTAGAGACCTTTACCTTCTATATATTCTCTCTGTCCCAACCTATCTCCTTCCGTAACATCTGTAATATATAATATTGCTCCTTCCTGCTCCTTTCCATATAAAGTGTTTCCTTTTTCTGTAAGCTCTGCACGGGTTAATCTTGGGGGAAGTAATCCGTCAATGGTCAAAATTTCTTTTTTAGCCGTAATATCAAGGGTCGCTTTTGGGATTTCAGTATTAATCCCTGTTTGGGCAGATACAATCAGCGATGCAGATATCGAAATAATGCTTAATATTTTTTTCATAAAATTTTTTTTCAAAAATAAGAAGAAAGTTAGGGAATGATGCTTAATTAGTAGAATTCTTATATTAATTATTTCTATATTCCCTCTTTAATCCAAAAATATTACAGAAGTATTTATTATAAAATCAAGAAAGTATAAATCATACAGATTTTGTAATAAACCATACACTTTGTTCAGGACAGTTCTTTATATTTTTGTCATAAATAGATTGGAAATGAAGACTTCAGACAATAATATGTCCCGTAAGAATTTTATAAGAAATTCAGCACTGGCAATGGCAGGATTAACTTTAATACCTAATATCATGACTGCATCACCTTTTGTGGATGAGAAAAATATTTCAGCAAAGGGAAAACTGAACCTTAAAAATGTTCGTTTAGAAACCGGTTTTGAATATGAGGAGGGAGAAGTTTCTGCTACCAAGACCGATCTATTTTATATAGAAGTTGAAAACGGAAAGATCACCAAGATTGCTCCGAATCAACCTAATGCAAAGGCTGTAGATGCAAAAGGATTACTAATGCTTCCTGCATTTAAAGATATGCATATTCATTTGGATAAAACCTTTTATGGAGATCAATGGCACGCTGTAAGAAAAAGAACAGGAGGAGTGAAAGGAATGATTGAGCTTGAACAGAAAATGCTTCCTGAAATGCTTAAGAATTCAACATTTAAAGCTGAAAAAATGATTGAATTGCTGCAGTCTAAAGGAACTTCATTTGCAAGAAGTCACGTGAATATTGAACCGACTTCAAAACTTCAGTCCTTAAAAAATCTACAAAAAGCTTTAGAAAATAAAAAGAAAGGCTTCGGTGCTGAATTGGTGGCTTTTCCACAGCATGGAGTGTTTTATACAGAATCAGCTCCTTACCTGAAAGAGGCTGCAAAGATGGATGTTGATTTTATTGGTGGAGTAGACCCGTTCAATGTAGATGGAGATATTGAAAAAGTGATGGACTTTACAGTTCAATTGGCTTTGGATAATAAAAAAGGAATAGATATTCATTTGCATGAAACAGGAGATTCCGGACTGAAGACCGTTGAATACCTTATTAAAAAAGTGAATGAAAATCCATTTTTAAAAGGAAAAACTTACCTGAGCCACTGTTTTATCTTAGCCAAATTAGAAGCTTCCAAACAGGAAGAAGTGGCTGAAAAACTTGCCGAAGCACAAATCGGGATTGTTTCTACGATTCCTTTTGGAAGAATGATTATGCCTATTCCGACATTATACAAGCACAATGTAACAGTATTAACCGGAAATGACAGTATTGTAGATCACTGGAATACTTTCGGGACCGGAAGTGTACTTCAGAAAGCCAATCTGATGGCACAGCTGTATGGATATTCAACCGAATTTTTATTATCGAGGAGCTTAAAGCTGGCAACAGGAAATGTACTTCCTTTGGATGATAAAGGAACTCAGCAATGGCCTAAAACAGGAGATAGGGCAGATTTTGTCTTATTGAATGCAAGCTGTTCTGCAGAAGCAGTATCAAGAATCTCAGAGGTAGAATCGTTGGTGCATCATGGAAATGTTGTTTTTTAAATCCTTATCTTAAATAGAATGAAGAAAGTATTGGTATTTCTTTTAGCGTTTGGAAGCCTGAGTGCCTGTGAAGAAAAACCTGTTGATTTTCCAAAAGAAGAAATGATGCAGGAAAAAGATATAATAAATTTGGTGAAAAAAGATAATATCTCTGCCGTAAAACTGGCGTTGGATCAGGGTGCCGATGTTAATACCCAGGATAAAAAGGGACGGTCTTTACTATTGATTGCAACGATAGAAAAGCAAACAGAAATGGCAAGACTTCTGGTTTCCTACAAAGCAAATGTTAATCTTCAGGATGATCAATTGGACAGCGCGTTTTTGTATGCCGGAGCTAGTGGACAAACAGAATTGGTGAAATTATTTCTTGAAAATGGAGCCCGTTTTGATCTGTTTAATCGTTATAATGGTACAGCCTTGATTCCTGCCTGTGAACGAGGACATGTGGATACTGTGATGGTTTTGGTTACAACAAAGAATTTCCCTATCAATCATGTGAACCGCTTAGGCTGGACGGCTTTAATGGAAGCGGTTATTCTTGGAAATGGAACCCAAAAATATCAGGAAATTGTAAAGATTTTAAAAGATAACGGAGCGGATATCAATATTCCGGACCATTCAGGGAAAACACCTTTGCAGCATGCAGAATCATTAGGATTTACAGCAATTGCCCAAATCCTGAAGTCATAGCCCAAATCTTACGATTTAATATTCACCCCATATCATTTCATAAATGTTTTTAACAAGATGTAATGATTTGTTACTTAAGAATTTAGAGATATAATTTAGTTGGTGTTTTTTTGGCCACAAAGGGTATGTTGTATCTTTTGTGGCTATTTTAATTTTTTCTCTCATAAATTTTATTAATTTTAAGAGAAATTGAGGTAGCGTGGGTTATCATACAGATCATTTTCCCATTTTAGGAATTCAGGAGTTTAGTGAGAATCAGCTTAAGGGCTGCAATTTGTTGTTTAATGAACTTTACGGGGCACGCTCTATTAATGATCCCCACAAGCATGATTTTTTTATCATTAATCTTTTTGAACACGGAGTAGGCTCACATACCATAGATTTTACAGAATATAAGGTTGGAGACCATCAGATTCATCTTCTTTTTCCTGATCAGGTACATCAATGGGTGATTGAAAAAGAAACGATAGGCTACCAGTTAATGATCAGCAGGGATTGGTTTGAAAGTTTTTTGCCATCATTACGTTTTTCGGCTTCTTATTATCAGAATCATCCGGTTATTAATCTTTCCAGGGAGTGTTTTTCAACTTTTTTGTATGAGTTTCAGGCTATTCAAAAAGAATTATCTGAAGAAAATATTTTTTGGGAACTGATTCAAAAAAGAAGTGAGTTAATCGGTTTATTGGTAAGCCAATCGGTGAAAGGTGCCTTTAAGGATTTTGAAGTCTATAATTCAAACCCGATCATTTCAAAATTTCTACTTCTTATTGATGAACATTTCAGGACAGAAAGATCGGTTTCCTTTTATGCAGATAAACTTAATATTTCTGCCAATTATCTCAATATCGTCTGTAAAAAGAATCTTAATGCTTCTGCATCATCGCTTATTCAGGATCGTATTTTACTGGAAGCAAAGCGCCTTTTAAAAGTTTCAGAAATGTCTGTAAAAGACATTGTTTACGACCTGGGTTTTTATGATCATGCCAGTTTTTCTAAGTTCTTTAAGGCTCAGACCGGAATGACTCCATCTCAATTCAAGGAATAATTTATACAAAACAAGACATAATTGATACACCGGTTTTCAACAAAAGCTGGTGTAATTTTGTAGTGTTAAAATATTAAAGAATGCAATTTCCCTATCAATTAACTGCAAAAGGAAAATATTCCCTAAAAAATGTCCGCCTGGAAACAGGTTTTGAATATGAAAATGAAGAGGTAATCGGAACAAAAACAGGCCTTTTCAGTATTGAAATTGAAGATGGAAAGATCAAGACTGTAAAAGCAAATGATCCCGCCTCTGATGCAATAGATGCCAAAGGATATCTGATGCTTCCCGCTTTTAGGGATATGCACATCCATTTGGACAAAACATTATATGGTCTTCCATGGCAGGCTCTTTCTCCGAAAAGAAGAACAGTAAAGGATATGATTGCCTATGAGCAGGAAATCATTCCGGAACTGCTAAAAACTTCTGTCGATAGGGCAGAGCAGTTGATTAATCTTCAACAGCACTATGGAACTCATTTTGCGAGAACACACTTTAATATTGATCCTACCTCAGGATTACAATCTCTTGAGCATTTGGAAGAGGCTCTCGAAAATAAAAAGGATTCTTTTAAAGCGGAACTGGTTGCCTTTCCACAGCATGGTGTATACTATACGGCTTCGGCGCCTTTAATGAAAGAAGCTGCCAAGCTAAAAAGTGTTGGCTTTATCGGAGGATTGGATCCATTGAGTATTGACGGAAGTATCGAGAAAGTAATGGATTTTACGGTGCAGCTCGCCCTTGATCATAACAAAGGAATTGATATTCACCTCCATGAAGTAGGAGAGTCGGGAATGAAAACAATCAACTATCTGATTGATAAAACAATTGAAAATCCGGCGCTTCAGGGAAAAACTTTTGTAAGTCATGCATTTGCACTGGCACATCTTTCTCCAAAAGAAACTGAGCAGATTGCAGAAAGGCTGGCGGCAGGAAAGGTGGGAATTGCTTCTTCTGTGCCTTTTAAAGGAACGATAATGCCGATTCCAACTTTAAAGAAATATGGTGTAAATGTCCTGATTGGAAATGATAATGTTCAGGATTACTGGAGTACATTCGGATCCGGAAATATGTTGCAGAAAGCAAATCTGATTGCAGAATTATACGGATATGCTACAGAATTTGCCCTATCAAGAACTTTACAATTTGCTACCCAAAGTATTCTTCCATTGGATGAAAAAGGAAACCAGCAATGGCCTAAGACAGGTGATGAAGCTGCCATTGTGCTTACGGATGCTTCATGTTCCGCAGAAGCTGTTTCCAGAATCTCTAAAATAGAAGCCCTGATGCATGAAGGGAATCTGTTTTGGAGAAGTTAAATGAAATGTATATATATTTTTTATACACTTGTTTTTTGTGAATGCCATCGGAGTTTTCCGGTGGCTTTTTTTGTGATTTATACTTTGTTTAATAAGGGCAGAATCGATTTTATATAAACAAATAAATAGACCAAATTCATCTGTCTTTAAACCCAATTGTATAAATTAAGTCAGATATGGCAATGTGGAGTTATTTTATTTCTCAGGAATTATGAGAATCTGAATTTTCAATGTTAACACGTTTTAACATTCAAAAGTGCTGTTGTTGGTCATTTTTGAAAATCAAGTAAAAAAAAGCCTTCGGAAAATCTTTCCAAAGGCTTCTGATTGAATAAAATCTAATTACTATATTGTTCTATAAATTGAAGTTTGTCCAACCTGCATACCAAGTATCATTCGCATCTTTTACAGCACCTCTGTACGTTACCTGAGTAAACCAAGTAGCTAATTTAGGATTAGTAAATGCTCCTCCTGTTAATAGTGGAGAGCCTGAAGCTGGAGTAAAGTTAGGGGTAGTTCCTGCAGGAGCCCATGCACCGGCAAGTTTTACATCAGCAGTAGAAGCAAGGATTGTATTTCCTTTAGCATTAAACCATGTGGTAAGATCGTTTAATGTGTAGCTTGTAGGAGTAGAAGTAGAGGCTCCGAATTTTAAAGGAGTGGTGCTTCCTGCTATAATATTGTTTTCAAAAAACAGTTTATTACCTACAATATTATTATCTGTTGGAGTTCCTTTAGTGGCATCAATGAATAAACCAACCGGGAATCCTGTGAAAACAGAGTTGAATACTGAAATAGAAGAGTTTCTTCTGATCTGTAATGCATTTTGGAACAATGAATTGATTGAACCTGGGCTTGAAGAATTGATTGGCCCAATGATCGTCATATTAGAGAATGTCGCTGATGATTGAGGCGTTAGAGAAGAACCGTTGGCATCATTATCAGATTCAAAAGCGTTAGAGCCTGAAACGTCCGCTACCTGAGCATCTCTTACTGCAATACCGAACTGAACATTTCCTGAGAAACCGTTATCAGTATCGAAATCGTCATCAAGACCTTTGTAAGAAATAAGGTGAGAACAGTTTACTGTTCCTCCGAACCACTCAAAACTATCATCATTAGCATAAGCAACTTCTACATAATCTACTGTAGTCCCGTTACCTACACCTCCGAATGTAAGTCCGTTAACCTCTTTATCTGGTAAGAAAGCATATCCTGCATATTCAATTCTTACATATTTTAAGATACCACTGTTATCAGCAGCATTAGTTCCACCGTAAAGTCCAAGACCTTCAGAGTTGTTGATACCTCCTTCAATCTCTCCAACTCCGTTAGCACCTCCGAAAGATGCATTAGTAGGTGCATTTCCTAGGATAACAACACCAGCCCAGTCTCCTCTTTTCGGACTTGGCTTTTCTGAAGTGAAGATAATTGGGTTGGCAGCAGTACCTTCTGCCATTATTTTACTTCCTCTTGTAATAATTAAAGCTCCGTTTTTATCAGCTTCACCTACAATTTTTGTACCCGGCTCGATGGTTAAAGTAGCTCCGTTAGTTACATATACTAATCCTCTTAGCTTATAGATTTTATTAGCCTTAAGGGTAAGATTTGATGTGATTTTTCCTGAAAGAATAAGGTTTTCAGTCTCTCCGTTTCCGTTACCACCACCTTGAACGATGGTAGGTCCATCTTCTTCTATATTTCTACAAGCGGTAGTTGATACTAGAGCGCCAAGCATTAAAGAATATAAAACGAACTTTTTCATGTTATAAAGAATTAAATTATTTTTATTAGATTATTTATTGGATATATTAAAATTTGTACCCCAGTGTTAAGCTGATATTGGTACCTGTTACTCTTTCAATAGCAAGAGCATCTGTTTTGTCATATTTACCATTGTCATTAAGGTCATGGTAGAATTTAGCACGACGGTTCAGGATATCTGAAACATTCAGCTTTAGCTCACCTTTGTCTTTCCATATTTTTTTAGAAATCTGGAAGTCTAAAAGAGGTCTTGGAGCTTCCCAGATTGGTGGAACCTGATCATTTCCTACATAAAGAATTCTTCTTCCGATCATGTTGAAAAGTACAGTAGATGACCACCCGGATTTCTCAGTATCATACTGAAGACTGGCATTGATCGTGTAAGGAGACTGCCCCTGCATGGGTCTGTCTATTTTTGTGGTTTCATCCGTTACTCTGTTCCAGATTCTGGAAGCGTTTCCACCCAATGTAAAGTTTCTAAGTGCAGAGATGAAATCAAGTTTTTTTCTGAATTCAACCTCTATTCCATACGCATCTGCTTTGTCTACGTTAAGGTAGTTGAATGTATTACTCGTTCCTACCCCCGATTGATTGAAGTATAGTTCGATTGGTTTTTTGAAGTTTTTATAGAAACCTGCCACCGAGAAGATCTCACCATTTCTTGGGTAATATTCCCAACGAAGATCCGCACTGGTAATCTTAGTTCTTTCAATATTTTTACTACCAATTACCGTAGCTCCCAAGTCGAAATCATAATAAGCCAAAGGAGAAACCTCTCTAAACTCTGGTCTTACAACAGTTTGTGAACCGGCAAGACGTACATTCATCTTAGGATTTACCTTGAATGTTAAGTTAAGCGCCGGTAAAAAGTCTGTTACACGAGTGTTTACAAAACGGTCATCACTTTTTCTTGTGCTTCCCACTAACTGGTCAAAGTTCTCAACTCTTAATCCCCATACAGCTCTTAACCAAGGCGTAAAGTTGTTGTCAAACTGTAAATATCCAGCATTAAGAATGGTGTTGGCAATATATCTGTACTGATTTCCGGCAATTTCATCGAATGTAAATCTACCATCAGTTCCGAAGTTTTCTTGATTAAAGATGGTTTCAAAAGGCTGAGACAGTAATCCCTGGTTGTATCTTTCAAGCCTTACAGAGAATGGTCTTGAATTGTATATTCTGTCTTTTACCTGGAATAAATATCCTCCTTTGATGGTTTGCTTCTGTCCAAATAAAGTAAATGTCTTAGAAATATCACCACCAGCATTGTATAAATAATCGCTTAGTGTGGAATAGAAAACACTTCCTGATTTTTGTGAAAGACCATTAGAAATCAACGCCAGATAAGGACTTCCTTCTATATTGGTATACTGGTTATACTGCAAACGCTGTAGCAATGGAATGTATTGGTCTAGGATTCCGAAGCTTCCGTACCAGTTTACGGTAAATCCGCCAAGAGCATCTATCTTATGGGTTCCGGTAAGAGTAGAGTTATAGAATGTAGTATTTTTAAATCCTGTTTCTCTTGCTATGATATTCGTTCCATTGATAGGATCAAATTCAAAGTCCTTTCCAGATCGGAAAGACATATGATTCACCGAGTTATTGGTGATAATATTCTTGATGGAAATTTTATTGTTGTTGTTAAGCTTTAAGGTAAAATTCAACATTCCACCCAAGGTAACATCATTGCTGTATTTTTCAGTAAAATAATCAAAGTTCGTATCAGCAAGTTGGTTGTTGATGGTAAAGAAACGGTTGGTAGATTCAGTTCTTCTTTTGTTGTTGCTGTAGTTTAGCACTGCAATTACTCCTAAATCCTTTCCGAATAGCTTGGTATTGAAACCTCCGTCTAGTTGTAAACTTATGTTCTCAGGATAACCCACACTATTGTAGCCAAAGTTCTTGGTGTATCCCTTACCGATTTCTGTTTTCTGAGCTTCCGTTAAGACCGTGAATGCATTTTTTGCAGGCATATTGGTCGGAAGTTTTCTATATCCGTCATCAATTCCTAAAAAGTCCCATTTTCCTCCTTTTTGCATATGGAACTCTTGTCCCATCGTGATAGAGTTTCCTCCTACACCTATTTGTGCATTAAAGAAATTCTTATTAGGAATATCCTTAGTATTTACCTGGATTAATGCGCCTCCCCATTCACCTGTATATTCAGGAATAAAAGTTTTATTAATTACCAGGGTTTCAATAACATTGGCAGGGAAAAGGTCAAAAGAGAATGTCTTTCTATCAGGCTCCGTACTGGATAACTGAATACCATTTAACATGGCCTGATTATAACGATCTGATAAACCTCTTACTACAATATATTTTCCATCAAATAAACTCACCCCCGAAACTCTTTTCAGAACCTCTCCCGTGTTTCTATCCGGACTTCTTTTAATAGCTTCAACACCAATAACCTGAGAAACTACCCCTGAATTTTTCTGTAAACCGATGGTAGAAGCTATGGTTTCTTTTCTTGCATTTGATTTTATTACAACTCCCTCAATTTCTTTTTCCTTAGTAGTGGGCTTATCTAAAACAATATCAAGGTGAGTGTTACCATCATTTTTTACAATAACTTCACTGATTTCCTTTCTGTTGTATCCGTTAGAGCTTACCGTTATAATGTAATTGGTACCAGGTGATAGATTGATTGAGTAATATCCGGCAATATCAGTAGTTACTTCCTGATCATTCACCTTTACTTTTACACCCTCTATAGGAGTGTTGTCTTTCTCATCCAATACCCTGCCTTCTAATACTTGGCTCTGTGCAAAAGCAAGGCCCGCAGAAAACAAAGCAAGTAGCGTAATACTCTTTTGGAGTTGTTTTTTCATTTTACTTCTTTTTCAGGGGCAAAATAAGGGCTAAGTTTTCAGGAAAAGTTTAGGAGAATCTTAATTAATTGTGAAGTTTATATTAATAGATGATGAGAGGATTTTGTTATTGATGTTTGTTTTTTATAATTGTATTTTTTTGTTTATTCTATTAATAGTTTCGTATATTTGATTTATATGTATTTATTTACTGTTTTTATTATCGATTTTTGAATTTGAAATTGATGATATGTTTTTTAATAATTAGTTAACATAACATAAATAAGGAAGACCATGGAAAATAGTTACTTTTGTGGGAATTCTTAAACTAGAAGATGAGCAAAAAAATTCTTTTAATAGACGATGAACTGGACATTTTAGAGATTCTGTCTTACAATTTGGAAAAGGAAGGTTATGATATCTATACAGCTACCAATGGTAACGAAGGTATAGAGAAAGCGAAAGAAATAATTCCGGATCTGATCCTCCTAGATGTAATGATGCCTGAAAAAGATGGCATTGAAACTTGTCAGGAACTTCGTAAAGTGAAAGAACTTCAAAAAACATTGATTGTTTTCCTTTCTGCGAGAAGCGAAGAATTTTCTCAATTAGCCGGTTTTCAGGCGGGTGCTAACGATTATGTCGTAAAACTAATCAAACCAAAAATTCTTATTTCTAAAGTAAATGCATTACTGCAATTAACCTCTCAGGTTTCTGATAATGCAAAACTGATCGAAATTGGGGATCTTATTATTGATAAAGATAACTTCAGAGTTTCCAAAAGCGGACAGCAGTTTCTGCTTCCTAAAAAAGAATTTGACTTACTTTATCTTTTAGCTTCCAATACAGAGAAGGTTTTTAAAAGAGAAGAAATTCTGGAAAAGGTTTGGGGTAACGATGTCATTGTAGGAGAAAGAACTATAGACGTTCACATTAGAAGATTAAGAGAGAAGTTAGGAATCAATACCATTCAGACTTTAAAGGGAATTGGATATAAACTGATCGTTTAATCACTTAAAAGCCTTAACTTTACGTTCAATCATTAAAACTTTGTAAAATTGAAATTTTACAGACTTACACTTGTTGCCTCCAGTCTTTTGACTCTGGTAATGCTCTTTTTGGTGGTCGTTTTCGATTCACTTAAGGATATCTATTACGAAACCCCTTTGTTTAAAACAGGGGTTTTAATCTGTGTTATCCTGATCTTTATTATCAACTGTGTAGTATTGGAACTTTTGTTCAATTATTATGGCAGGAAACAGGTAAAAGGACTTTCAGGAATTCTTCCTCAGGAGATTGTGCACGACCATGATGAAAATATTACCATCAAGGAACTGGGAGAAAGGTTTTCAGACCTTAACCAGCAGAAAGTGACAGAAATAGATATGATGAAAGAAATGGAAAGCTACCGAAAAGAATACATCGGAAACGTTTCCCATGAACTTAAAACCCCACTATTTTCTATCCAGGGCTATGTAGAAACCTTAAGAGATGGAGGTGTGGATAATCTCACCATTCGAGATAAATATCTGGAGAGAATTGATAAATCTGTAGAAAGGCTTATTGCTATTGTTACAGATCTGGATATGATCAACAGGCTCGAAGCCGGAGAAATCAATCTTACCGTTTCAAAATTTGATGTCAATCTTCTCATCAAGGAGATTTTTGATTTACTTGATCTTGAGGCAGAAAAACATAATACCACATTACAGATTCAGACCCTTCATCCACAAATTTTTGTGGAAGCTGATAAACAAAAAATTTCTCAAGTCTTTATTAACCTTATTTCAAATGCTATTCATTATGCAAACAGGCAGGAAGCAAGGGTTATCGTGAAGACAAGTGTCTTAAAAAATAAGGTGCTGATAGAAGTAATAGACAACGGAATGGGAATCAAATCAGAAATTCTTCCAAGGATTTTTGAGAGATTCTATCGCGTAGAAACCAGCAGAAGCAGAAGAGAAGGCGGTTCAGGATTAGGGTTGGCTATTGTAAAGCATATTCTTGAAGCTCATAACGAAAATATTACCGTAGAAAGTGTATACCTCGAAGGGACAAAGTTCAGTTTCATGCTCGAAAAAAGTAAATAATTTCGTCAAAATGTAAGAAAAAAAAATAATTTAAAAAATCCTGAAATATTTTTTTGTCACATCTCATTTATTATATATTTGCACCAGAGATTTATCATAATTATAAAGGCAAAAAAGTAATTTAAGAAACTGATATGGTTTACAAAATCCGCGTAATATTAGATGCGAAAGAGGATATTTTCCGTGATATTGAAGTTAAGGGAAAACAAACGTTATGGAATTTACATTTAGGAATTAAAAGTGCGTTCAATCTGCAAGGAGAAGAGCTTTCTGCTTTTAATCTGTTAGAGAGTGATGGAACAATCGTAAAAAGTGTCCCACTCGAAGATATGAGTGATGATGGTGATGGCGAGATTATGTCAGATGTGTACATTGATGAGGCTTTTGAAAATGTTGGAGACAAAGCACAGTTCCAATATGGGCTTCTGGATCTTTGGGAGTTTTATTGTGAACTTGTAGAGATCATTGATGAGAAAAAAGGAGTTGCTTACCCTATTACTGTTTTCAGGTTTGGAAATGTTCCTTTGAAAGCTCCTAGCAAAAGCGGAAACGCAGGAGGGTCTAAAAAGAAATCAGCAATGCCTCTTATGGACGATGATTTTAGCTTTGATGACGATTTTGGAGCAGGGGGGAACTTCTCAGATGAAGATGACAGCTTCGATGATGACGACGAAGAAGACTACAACGACGATGTCTTTGATGATGAAGATGACAATGAAGATGAAAGATAGAATGTAATCATATACAAAATATAGGCCCTGGATTTTTAATCCGGGGCTTTTTTATTGAGTGATGGCAATTCAATGTTATCTTTTCGCCTTTCTCTGCTTCTTTATCCTTTTCCTATCCAAAATTCTTACTTTTGTTAAAAATAGATTAATGAAAAAATTAATTTTATTAGCCATAATTGGTCTGGGAATTTTTTCCTGTACCACTCAAAAAAATAGAGGGAAGATGACAGATTTGCCAAAAGACTGGAAACATAATACGAATATCTACGAAGTAAACATAAGACAATATACTCAGGAAGGAACTTTTAAAGCGTTTGCAAAAGAAATGCCCCGACTGAAATCAATGGGAGTAAAAACACTTTGGTTTATGCCCATTACTCCAATTGCCCAGCAAAATAAAAAAGGAAGTATGGGAAGTCCTTATGCAGCGGCAGATTATACTTCCATCAATCCGGAATTCGGCACGTTGGAAGATTTTAAGAATATGGTGAATGAGGCACATAGACTTGGCTTCAAGGTAATCATTGACTGGGTAGCCAATCATACCGGATGGGATCATGTCTGGACAAAAACACACCCTGAATTTTATTTAAAAGATCCTGATGGAAAGTTTCACATTGCTTCCGGAATGGATGATATCATAGAGCTGGATTATAAAAATCAGGAAATGCGTAAGGCAATGATTGACGCCATGAAGTTCTGGGTAACAGAAACCAATATTGATGGCTTCAGATGTGATCTGGCTTCATGGGTAGAGGCTGATTTCTGGGAACAGGCACGTCCTGAAGTAGAAAAGGGAAAACCCCTCTTTTGGTTAGGCGAATTTGATGAGCTGGAAAGTCCTGAGTACGGAAAAGTATTTGATGCAAGCTATTCTTGGAAATGGATGCATAAATCCGCTGATTATTACAAGAAAAATGAACCTCTTCAGGAATTGAAAGACTTACTGGTACAGTATTCTAATATTGGAGATAAGTCAATGAGAGCATGGTTTACAGCCAATCATGATGAAAATTCATGGAACGGAACAGAATACGAAAAATATGCAGTCATTGCAAAGCCTATGGCCGTATTTTCTGCAACATGGAATGGTGTTCCATTGTTATATTCTGGTCAGGAACTTCCCAATATGAAAAGGCTGGAGTTTTTTGAGAAAGATGTCATCAAATGGAATAAAACGTATCAGGTTGCAGATTTCTATAAAACACTATTAGACTTAAAATCATCCAACCCAGCTTTGAGGGGCGGAGATTCAAATGTTACTACCTATCTTCTGAATACAACTGCCAATGATAAGATTTTGGCCTACGTAAGAAAAAATGGTAAAGATGAAGTATTGGTTGTTTTAAACATGTCAAAAGAGCCTGTAAACTTTACCATTGAGGATGGAAACCTATCAGGAACATTCAGAGATGTTTTTGAAAAAACTAGAAAAAACTTTGATGAAAGCAAGGACTTCAATTTCAAGGTTTCAGATTATGCTGTATTTGAAAAATGAAAATTAAGACCATTGAAATTCTGGCTGAAAATATAAAGCTCTAATTATAGAATTTAAGTGTATCATATTCCCCTCTGCCGGAGGGGATTTAAAATTTATGATTTTGATGGGTGGCTTCTACCTCTCACAACCAAACAATATCATTACAATGAACAAACAGGAAATAATAAATATACTCAAAGCCAAAATAACAGATAAGATTCAGTATTTCGAAAACCTGATTAATGAAACACGTGCTTCCAATAATGATACGAAAAGCTCGATGGGGGACAAATACGAAACGGGTAGAGAAATGCTTCAGCAGGAAATTAATAACCTTCAGCGTCAGCTTAATGAAGTTCTGAATCAACAGGCTGTTTTACAAAAAATAACAGCAGATCTTTCGGAAAAAGTACAGAACGGAGCCTTGGTAAAAACCAGTAAGGGGTTGTTTTATGTAGCGGCTTCAATGGGAGAAGTTGTTTTTGAAAATCAAAAGATTATGACCGTATCAACAGAATCTCCCTTAGTGAAAGCAATGTTTGGCAAGAAAATGGGAGAAGCATTTACCATCAATAATATCAATCAGGATATTGAAAATATCTGGTAAATTAATACTTACTATTATGAAACTTAAAAATTTACTTCTCATTGCTTTTTTATTGGGCGGTTTTGTGATGAATGCACAGGTTCGTGCCACTGTTTCAGGAAAAACCTATGATCTGGAATCTGTAAAGCTTACTGTGGACGGGTTTGTTATTACCCTTGATTCTGAAGGGGTAATCTCAGATTTTAATGCTCCGGATCTGAATGGTAAAATTGAATACTATAATGATAAGACTTTCGATAAGATTAAATATGGAAAGCTTAAAAGTATTGGAGGTGTCAAAATAGATTATTGGGATGAACTGGGCTGGGATAATGCCAAAAACGGTAAACTGAAAAGTATAGGAAATATTTCTGTAGATTATTGGGATGATTCTGCTTTCACCAGAGAAAAAGCAGGTAAAGTAAAGAAAATAGGAGGACTTAACGTAGATTATTGGCCTGATGATATTATCGATAACAGCAGAATGGGTAAGTTGAAAACGATAGGTGATATTTCCATAGATTATGGAACAAAGGATATTATCGACCAGAGTAAATTTCAGAAATTGATAAAGTTCGGTCCTGTAAGTATTGATTATTCAAATGATAAATTTATAGATAAACAAAGTTATGGACAAGTGAAATCCATCAATGGAAATAGTGAAAAAATTAGCGTTTCCGTATTATAGTTCCATAACATGATATAGATGATTTCAATAACTTGTAGATATCAGATATACAAATGTTTAATACAAAACGTTGATATCTATTTCAAAAAGCATTCAAATATTGAATGCTTTTTTAGTAAATTTGAAGCATAAAATTCCTTTCAAAATGCAAAATTACCTGGACCTTTTACAACATATTTTAGACAACGGAACTGATAAAACCGATAGAACAGGCACCGGAACAAGGAGTGTGTTCGGATATCAGCTGAGATATGACCTGTCAAAAGGCTTCCCATTGGTAACCACTAAAAAAGTGCATTTGAAGTCCATTATCTACGAATTGCTGTGGTTTTTAAAAGGAGAAACCAATATCAAATATCTTAAAGATAACGGAGTAAGCATCTGGGACGAATGGGCCAACGAGAATGGTGATCTTGGACCTGTTTACGGAGCACAATGGAGAAGCTGGAATGGAGCCGATGGTAAAGTTGTAGATCAGATCACTGAGGTTATTGACCAGATTAAAAAGAATCCCGATTCCCGAAGATTAATCGTTTCTGCTTGGAATGTAGCCGAAATTCCCAATATGGCATTGGCACCTTGTCATGCATTATTCCAGTTTTATGTAGCAGATGGAAAACTGTCTCTTCAGCTTTATCAGAGAAGTGCAGATGTTTTCCTTGGCGTTCCTTTCAATATTGCAAGTTATGCACTATTATTGATGATGGTGGCGCAGGTTTGTGATTTGGAAGTAGGAGATTATGTCCACAGTTTTGGAGATGTTCACATCTACAACAATCATTTTGAACAGGTAAACAGACAGCTTTCAAGAGAAACCAGACCACTTCCAACCATGAAGCTGAATCCTGAGGTTAAAGATATCTTTGATTTCAGTTTTGAAGACTTTACTTTAGAGAACTATGATCCACATCCGGGGATCAAGGCTCCGGTAGCAATTTAATATGTCGCCGGATATTTTTAATATTCTTTTGTAATTGGTATATTTCCATTATTTTTGGTGCTTGTGAGAATGTAGTTTTCACCACAAATTTTGAAAAATAATATGGAAAAAAAATTAAACAATAGTTATCTGATATTTCTGAATATCTTAATAATTGTTTACAATCTTTATATATGCCTGGCTGTTTTTAAAGAGAAAATAGTAGTCTCGGACGACCTGAGTAAACTTTACGAATCAAAGTACATTTCTGAGTCTTATTTCAGTTATATTTATTCTTTTCTGGATTCTACAACCATGGCTGCAAGACCTATCTCGGGCTTGGTCACCGGAACCTTGATTTTTTTTTCCAAGTCTGATGAATACATCTATCTTTTAGGCGTACTCTTTTTTCCTCTTTCCTTGATTGCCATTTATTGCGTTTCCAAAAGAATTCTGTCAAAAGAACTGGCAAGTTTGATTACTTTGCTGTACTCATGCTCCCTAATAGGAACCAGTATTCAGTTTTCTTCCATTATGCTTAACTCAAACCTGGCAACTATCTTTTTCTCATTAAGTATTTATTTCATTTACGTTCGCGAGAAAATAATACTGAGCTCACTTTTTTTTATTGCCTCCATTTTGAGCTATGAAATTTTTCTTCCGCTGATACTTTTGAATTTATTTTTAATTAAGAATAACAAAAAAAGAATTGTATTCCTGTTGCTTACATCAGGGATCGTTGTACTTTTCAGAAAGGTAATCCAGCCGGAGATATTTATTAATTCTTATCAAAGAGATGAAGTAGGGAAAATTTTTGAGTTCAAAAGGGTAGGTCAGATCGCTGTATATTCCGTTAAATTGTTTTTCAAGGATCTTTTTGTGGGAATGTATAAAGGATTGCTGAACCTTAGAAATATTCATATTGTAGAAATAATATCTGCATTGATAGTATCTTCAATCGTTTATAAAGTATTCTCTGTTTATAACTTTAAAAGTCAATTGCATCGTTTTAAAAACTTAGGAATTATTTCTCTGATTTCAATATTGTTGGGGTTGAGTATTTTCCTTTTCTCATCCTATATTCCTACTGTTTTCGGGTTTGATAATCGAAATCTTGGTGCGATAAGGCTTTTCTATACCCTGTTTATGATTTCGGGAATTGTATATGTATTGGTTAACCTGAACCTTGGCAACAAGATGATCAGTGTATTTTTTGCAACCGTAACTTTTCTTCTTATGATTACAGATATGAGTGTTAAAAACTCATGGATTTATGCAAGCCGGTTTAATCATGAATTATTCAGTAAACTCAATGTTGCTCTTAAGGAAAATCATGTTGAAAATGGAGACATCTGCTTGAAGTATGATATATCTAATGAATTAAAGACCAATCCGCATTTTATTTTTAGAGAACCTATTTTTTACAACAACTGGGAAAGTCCCATGTTATCTGAAATGAATGGCATTGATTCAAAAAAAATCCATGTTTATAATAGGGAGAGAAAAACAGATTGTGCGACCGTATTTCTTTACCAAAACGGAATAATAAGCAGGGTGAAATGATTTAAGCATTATTTTTAAAGACTTAAAATGCCTAAAACAGGCCTATTGTTTCTAAAATAAGTTTTAAATTTGAAAGAAGATCCATAACGGATTCTAATTCCTTTTAAAAAAAGGATTAATAGGATATCTAATTACAAATATAAATCATGAAGTATTTAAAAATAAATATTGAAGAGAATATAGATCCTCAAATGCTTAAGAATGCAATACTTCAATTGAAGGGAGTCACTTCAGCAGAGGTAGTAGATGATGAAAACCCTGAAAGTGAATTGAAAAAAGCCTTTGCCAAAACAAAGGAACAACTGAAAACAGGAGATTACGAAACTCTTGTTAATGATATTTTCGAAATAATAATAAAAAAATAACTCTAAATAATAAAGTAGACAGATGAGAAAGGCCATTTTATCAATTGCTATACTTGGGATTTTATTTTCCACAAATGTATCAGCACAAACTGAAACTTCAGGAAGAGAAAAGGTGTACAGAGCTACCCATACCAAGGTAACAGAACTTAAACATACCAAGCTGAAAGTAAACTTCGATTATCAGAAAGAACAGATGAATGGAGAAGAATGGCTTACTGCTTCACCATATTTCTACGCTACGAATGAATTGGTACTTGATGCAAAGGCAATGCTGATTCATGAAGTAACTCTTGATAACAATGGTAAAAAATCTCCTTTAAAATACGAATATAAAGATGATATCCTGAAAATTACTCTGGATAAAACCTACCAGAAAAATCAGGATTATACAGTTTACATCAAATATACATCCCGTCCAAACGAAGTAAAACAACAGGGAAGTATGGCCATTAATGATGCAAAAGGACTTTATTTCATTAATGCACAAGGAACAGAGCCCAATATGCCTACACAGATCTGGACTCAAGGAGAAACGGAGTCTTCTTCAGCATGGTTTCCAACAATTGATAAATCTAACCAAAAGACTACACAGGAAATCTATATGACAGTTCCTGATAAATATGTAACACTTTCAAACGGAGTTTTAAAAAACTCTCAGAAAGAATCTAATGGACTTAGAACGGATCATTGGGTGATGGATAAAAGACACTCTACCTATCTTTTCTTTATGGGAGTTGGTGAATATGCCATCGTAAAAGATAAATGGAGAAATATTCCGGTTGATTACTATATTGAAAAAGAATATGAACCATATGCCAAGCAGATTTACGGAAATACTCCTGAAATGATTGAGTTTTTCTCCAAAAAGCTAAACTATGATTATCCATGGGCAAAATATGCACAGATTTCCGGTAGAAATTATGTAAGTGGGGCGATGGAAAATACCACAGCAACTCTTCATGGAAGCGACATTCTTCAAAAGCCAGGGCAACTTATCGATGAAAATACATGGGAAGATACCATTGCTCATGAATTATTCCACCATTGGTTCGGAGATCTGGTGACCGCAGAAAGCTGGAGTAACCTTACCGTAAACGAATCCTTTGCCAACTACTCAGAATATCTTTGGAATGAATATAAATACGGAAAAGATCAGGCAGACTATCACCTGATGACTGATGTGAACAGATATATCCATAATCCATCTGACTTTAAGAAAAACCTTGTAAGATTCAACTATGAATCTCGTGAAGATGTTTTCGATCTGGTGACTTACCAGAAAGGGGGAGGAATTCTAAATATGCTGAGAAGTTATCTAGGAGATGATGCTTTCTTCGCCGGAATGAATGATTACCTGAAGACGTATGAATATCAGAATGCGGAAGCCCATCAACTGAGACTTTCCTTTGAAAAAGTGTCAGGAAAAGACCTGAATTGGTTCTTTAACCAATGGTATTTTGCAAATGGTAATCCGAAGATCAACTATTCATTTACTTTCGAACCTGTAAAAAAACAAGTGTCTGTTACCATTAATCAGACTCAGGATCCGCTTTTTGAGTTTCCTCTGGCAATTGATGTATATGATAACGGAAAACCGAAGAGGTATAATGTTTGGGTAAATGCAGAAGCAAAGAATACATTCAATTTTGATGTTTCCAAAACTCCCGATTTGGTAAATATCAATGCAGATGGAATTCTACTGGCAGAGATTACGGATACAAAGACTCCTGAGCAGAACTTAATGCAGTTTACTAATTCTAAAGAGTTTAAAAATAAATATAATGCTTTAGCTGGAATAAAAGACCAGTTGGGAAAAAGCCCGGCTGCAATAAAATTATTGTCTGCAGCTCTTAAGGATCCATTCTTTAGAGTGAGAATTCAGGCTTTACAATTAATGGATCTTTCAAATCCGGAACAAATGAAAGCTTTAGCTGCTGATGTGGAAAAATTAGCTTCTAATGATCCTAAAACATTAACGCAGGCTGCTGCAATTGCTGCTTTAGCGAAAACAAAGGATAAAAAATATCTTCCGATGTTTGAAAAAGGAATGAGTGCTGTCTCAAATGCTGTAAAAGGGAGCTCTCTAGGGGCTATCCTGGCGGTAGATCCGTCCAAGGCAAATAGTTTTGCAGACAAAATTGATCTTGAGGGAGCTTCAGAGGAATTGCAGGCGCAATTACTTCCAATTATTGTAAAAAATAAGGTAACATCTCAAATGTCAAATATTGCTCGAATTGCAGTGTTTTATCCATTTATTAAATTTCAAAACCCGGAATTAGGAAAAGCTGCAGAAGAGGGGTTCAACTGGATCATGACTTCAGATAACTTAGCGGCAACTGAAAGCATTACTAAAATAGCAGGGTATGCCAAAAATCAAATGACAGATAACCCGCAAGCTAAAATGATGATGGTTCAAATGCTGAAAGATGGTTTGAATAAAAAGATGGAGTTGCTAAAACAAAATCCACAGAATGCAGCAAGCATCAATAAGCAGATTGATGTCTTGAATAAAGCCATTGAAAATTATAAGTAAAATATAGAGCCGGCAGAATGTGCCGGCTTTTCTTTTCTTATTAATATTATAAAAAACAGTGGTTTTTACCGCTGTTTTTTGCGTTATCTTTCATAAATTCGTTTAAAATTTAGAAAATTATGAGTTTTGGAATTGAGGCGGCAAGCTACTATGTACCTTCTTTATATCTGGAAATTAAAGATTTAGCTGAAAAAAGAGGAATAGAACCTGCCAAATTGGAGAAAGGGTTAGGACTTCATAAAATGGGACTTCCCGATGTACATGAAGATGCAGCTACTTTTGCTGCAGAAGCATTATTAAGGTTAATTAAAGACTATAGTATCAATCCCAAAGATATTGCAAGAATTTATCTGGGAACAGAAAGTGCATTGGATGCTGCTAAGCCCACAGCTTCCTATGCAATGCAGATGGTGGAAAAGGTGTTGGAAGCCGATTTTGGAGAGAGAGTATTCAGAAATTGTGATGTTGTAGACATGACTTTTGCCTGTGTAGGAGGAGTAGATGCTCTTCATAACGCTTTAGATTTTGTAAGAGTAAACCCTGATAAAAAAGCAGTCGTAATTTCTAGCGACTATGCAAAATATGAACTGGCTTCCTCCGGAGAATACACACAAGGAGGCGGTGCAGTTTCACTCTTGATTTCTGCTAAACCTGATCTTCTTGAAATTGATAACCATTGGGGTGTTGCTACGGAAAGTGTTTTTGATTTTTTCAAACCAAGAAGGCAATATAAGAAAGAAGACCTGATAGGCGCTCCTGATGTTTATCCTGATAAAATTGAGATTTTTACAGATGAGCCGGTTTTTGATGGGCAGTATTCTAATCAGTGCTATCAGGATAGAATACGAGAAGCATATCAGCATTATAAAGATGTTACAGGAAAAGAAAAACCTTATCAGGCTTGGAAATATATTGTTTTTCATCTTCCTTATGCTTTCCATGGAAAAAGAATATTTACTGAAATTTACAGTCTTGAAAACGGGCTGTCTTATGAAACTCCTGAAGAGCAAAAAGTTGTTGCAAAATCTGAAAATTATGTGCAATTGATTAATGATGCAATAGAAAAGACCCAAAGAGCTTCTTCCGAAATAGGAAATATGTATACAGCTTCTATTTTTATGGCATTCCTTTCCGGTTTACAAACCTCTTTTAACGAAAACGAAGATCTGTCTGGAAAAGAGATTGGATTCTTTGGCTATGGCAGTGGTTCCAAATCAAAAGTTTTTGCAGGTAAGGTCTCTGAAAAATGGAGAAAAGTAGTGGGAAAATGGAATCTATTCGAAAACCTGAATAATAGAACTGCTATTAATTTTGATATGTACGAAAAACTTCACCGAAAGCAGCTGAATCAATCTGTAAATGCTGACTACAAAGGGTTTGGTCTTGTTTCTATTGAAGATGAAAATCCTGTTTTGAATGGAGCAAGATACTATAGCTATAAGAAATAACAATTAGAACTAAAAAATTGTAAAAAAGCATCTCAAATATTGGGATGCTTTGCTTTTTCGTATGTTTTTGGGATATTTTATTATTAATTTGTTATGTTTTTCATTTAAATAATAACAAATTACTATTTCTATTATTGAAAATTTTACATTGAAATATTTATTTTGATTAAATTTTTACATTAAATTTTTAATTTTAATGTAATGTGATGTTTTTTTTAACCGTTGTTAATATTTTGTTAAAGTTAAATTGTTTTTAATTATTTTCAACAATAACTTAAATTTAACAGTAATTATAAATTTAATTGCAGTTTTTAATTAATATTTTTCACTTCAATCGATTGTTTGATAGGATATTTTCATTTGAATCTGTTCTTTGTTATTAACATATTTGTCATCGGAATATCTTAAAATTTGTTAATATGAATGGAAAATTATCAGTGTTAAGTGCTGGAGTCCTGTTTTTTATGGGGCAAGGCGTGATGGCACAAACGGTGAAAAAAGACACGGTTTCCACAAAAGAAATTGATGAAGTCGTGGTAGTGGGGTATGGAACCCAGAAGAAAAAAGAAGTTACAGGTGCTGTTACCTCTATTAAAGCTGCTGATGTAGCTAATATTGCTGCTCCAAGTTTTGAACAGCAGTTGGCAGGTAAGGCTGCGGGGGTTCAGATTACCAGTACAACCGGTATTTTGGGGGAAGCTCCAAGAGTGAGAATTAGAGGGATTGCATCTATTACTTCAGGAACATCACCGTTGTATATTGTAGATGGTGTCCCTATCTTTTCTGGAGATGTAGGAGGTCAAACTGCTACCAATGGTTTGGGGGACATTAACCCTAATGATATTGAATCCTTTGAAGTTTTGAAAGATGGTGCTGCAACAGCAATCTATGGTTCAAGAGCAGCGAATGGGGTGATCTTGATAACTACTAAAAAAGGAAAAGGAGGAAAATTAAGCCTTAACTTTAGCAATTACGCTGGATATGCAATGCCGGTAGGCTTGTATAAATTACTTCAAACTCCTGACTTTATTGCCATTTCCAATGAAAAAAGATCGAATGCAGGCCAAACGGCAATCGCATTTGGTACAGAATATAATACAGACTGGCAGAAAGCTGTTCTAAGATCTGCTGCATTCCAAACGGATAATACATTGTCTGCATCGGGTTCATTCGGAAAATCAAGCTATTATACTTCCATAGGATATACCAAACAGGAAGGGGTTGCAATTCCTAACGAAATGCAAAGGTTCTCTACAAGAGCCAATGTTGATCATCAGGCATTTGAATGGATGAAGATTGGAACAAATCTGAGCTTTACAAAAACAGATTATGTAGGACTGAATACGGGTGCATCATCACTTTCAGGGAATATTTATAATGCTATTAAGCAGTTACCAAATACACCCATCTTTGATCCCAAAAGCCCAACAGGGTATAACATTGATGCTACTGATCCAAGAGTAGTGGGTAGATGGCAAAATGCATTGCTTGCAGGGGATAATATTACGAACATCGTATATGCCCTTAACAATAATAAAATGAGATCCAGCGTAAACAGATTAATTGGGTCTCTTTATTCAGATATTAGATTTTTACCTTACCTGTCTTACAGATTCCAGGTAAGTGTTGACCAGTCACAAACCAAAGGGTTTGTATATTGGAATCCTATACATGGGGATGGACGTGGATCTAATGGATATATCAGAAATGACTTTTCAGATTATCTAAGAGGGAACATCCAAAATATCTTGACATTCAATAAGACTTTTGGAGAAAAGCATAACATTGGTGCTGTAGCGGTATATGAATACCAAAAACAAAAGTTGCAAAGCTTCTATGGTGGTGGAACGAACCTGTCGACTCCTTTCTTTAATAATGGAATCATTTCCAATTCTGTGGGAACACCACAGTCAGGAGGAGGAATTACAGAGCAGGGAATCTTATCATATGCTGGAAGATTTAATTATAACTATGCAGGTAAATATTTCTTACAGGCATCCATAAGAAGAGATGGGCTTTCTTCATTACCAATGAACAATAAATGGGGGAATTTCCCGGGAGTGTCTGTGGGATGGACAATAAGCAAGGAAAACTTCATGGAAAAGATCAGTAATGTAGTTTCTGATTTTAAAGTAAGAGCTTCTTATGCTAAAGTTGGAAATACAGACATTGGTAATTATCCATATTTAGGATTGTTCAGCAATTACAAATATGCGGACTACACTGGGGTTGCTTATTCACAAATTTATAACCCTGATTTAAAATGGGAAACAAGTAACAAATATGATTTTGGGGTTGATCTTGCTTTGTTCAGTAATAGATTGAAATTTACTTTTGATTATTTTGAGAACAAAGTTACGGACATGATTATTGAAGCTCCGTTAGCTCCATCATTGGGAGTTCCTAACAACAGTATTTTCAAGAATATTGGAGATATGAAGAACAAAGGATTCGAATTTTCAGTGGATTACAATGTTCTTAATACTGAAAAATTCGGATTGGATGTGAATGCCAATCTGACACTGATGAGCAATAAGGTATTGGCACTTGCTAATAATAATGCTGATATTTTCTCCAGTGCAAACAACATTATCCGTGTAGGAGAGTCTTTGAGATCTATCTACGGATTTGACTATTGGGGAGTGAATGCTGCAAATGGTAACCCTGTTTATTATAAAGCAGATGGAAGTTTGGTTCAGGGACTTGTAGGACAAGGTTCCTATGCTGTTTTTGATCCTTCCAACCCTAATGATGTGAGCAAATCTTCTACATTAGGTTTATCTGATAAAAAAGTATTAGGAAATACATTACCTAAATATTTTGGAGCGCTTGGACTTAAATTCAGATTCTATGACTTTGATTTAGGTACCACGGTTAGATTCAGTGGTGGTAACAAGGTATTCAATGCTACAAGAAGAGATTTGATGACCTTGAATTTTAACAACAATTCAACAGAAATTCTTGGAAGATGGCAGAGTGCTTCTAATCCAGGAGATGGATTGACGCCAAGGTTGATCTTTGGAGACAATACATTGAGTAACCAGACAAGTAATGCCACTTCAAGATTTTTGGAAGATGGAAGCTTCGTGAAGTTTGACGTGATCAGCTTAGGGTATACTTTCTCTAAAGATGTTCTTAAGTCTATAGGGGTTAGAAATCTAAGGATTTACTTCCAGGCTCAGAACGCATTTATCATTACCAAATATAAAGGCCTTGATCCTGAAATGGAGAATGCTGGGGTAGACTTTAATGGAACTCCTCGTCAAAGAGTATTCAGTATGGGCTTTAATGTTTCACTATAAAATAAAATAACAATGAAAAATAATAATATAATAAGAAGAGGGTTGTCTGTTTTATCGGTATCATTATTAATGGCGATGGTGAGCTCTTGCTCAGATAGGGAGACCTTAGATTTACAACCTTATAATAACCTCTATGAGGAGATTGCTTTTACTTCTGCAGTGAATGTGGATTTGGCTGTGATGGGGGTTTATAATGCAGCGCAGAATGGTATTTATAAAACAGCACCAGATGCTGCCAATACACCTAGAGGATATGTGTTTGGGGCTGCTTATGTTGAGCAAAATGATGTGCGTGGAGAGGATATGGTAAATACAGCTACATTTTACCAATTGACATATACGGCAACTTATGATGGGGGTTCTCCTAATAATTCACATTATTGGATGAATGGTTATGGATTGGTTAACAAAGCAAATATTACAATAGATGGGTTGAAGAAAGCAGGAGAAACCGGAGTAATTACCCCTGCTGTAAGAGATAATTATTTAGGTGAAATGTATTTCTTAAGAGCATTGGCTCACTTGGAATTATTGAAGCATTTCTCCCGTCCGTATAATTTTACTGCCAGTGCAAGTCATCCGGGAATTCCTTACCGTACCACTGCAATTACCAGCCCGGCTGCTATTGACGAGGCTCTTAAGATAGGAAGAGGAACTGTAGCAGAAACGTACACGAAGATCCTTGCTGATTTGGATCAAGCTGAATTGTTGACTGCAAGTAAGTCTGCGAGATCAGGTAATGCAAGAATCACCAGAGCTACTAAAGAAGCAGCAATCGCTTTGAAAGTGAGAGCGTATCTAAATATGAGAGATTGGACAAAGGTACTTACCGAGGGAGCGAAATTAAGTTCTGCTTATACCCTTACGGCTACTCCTGAAGTACCATTCGTTTTGGCTAATAACTACAATAATTCTGAGTCTGTATTTTCTATTGAGAATTCTGCCAATACAAATCCTGGTACCAATGCCGGATTGGCTTCCATGTATAGAGATAGATCACTGGTATGTATCAGTCCTATTATCTGGAGAAATTCAAGATGGTTGGCGGATGATAAGAGAAGAGCTGAAACAGCAATGGTAAGAACTTCTGCTGCTGGAGTGAAATATGTGAATAAATATAAGGATGTTACCAACCTATCGGATGGGTCTCCAATCATGAGATATGCGGAAGTAATCTTGTCAATGGCAGAAGCCTATGCAAGACAGGGGAATACTGCTTCAGCTATTACGTCTCTAAATATGGTGAGAAACAGATCATTGGCAACTCCCGGTACTCAACAATATACTGCTGCTTCATTTGCGAATGCAACAGAGCTTGTAGATGCTATTATTACAGAAAGAAGAATTGAGTTCCTGGGAGAGGGAATGAGATGGGGTGATATTCATAGATTGCTTTATGATGATTTGGTGCCTACGCCAGGTATTCCTGCTAAGGTAGCTAATTCTACGCCTCCAGGGTCTGCCTTTACATTGGGTACTCCATATACAGGACCGTTGGGTGTTGCTATGATTCCAAAAACAGATTTCAGAATATTATGGCCTATTCCAAATGATGAGATTGTGAATAATCCAACGCTTGCGGCTCAGCAAAATCCACAGTGGTAAAACAAGCATAGTAAAGGTTTGTTGAAAAAGAATAAAAATTATTTTGCAAAAATATAATTTTTAAATGGTAAGAAGAAGCATGAAAATATTTCTGAAATACCTACCAATTTGAACCGATTTTTAAATCGTATATATTAACAAATTTTTAATTTTAACTGTAGGGAGACTGCCTTTTAAGGTAGTCTCCCTGTTTTTTATAGGGTTATTTTTAATGTGAATGAATAGGAAATAGTATCTTTTTTTTTCTTTTTTTCTTAAAATTAAGATAAAGTGTATTTAATTTTTTTCGTTGAAATTACTGATTTGTATTTATGTTTTTAACTTTATTGAATCAAATGATGTATGTTGATTTTTATTTCATTTTTTGTTAAAATTCCATGATTGTTTAAAATGCTTTGTTTTTCGCTAAAATTTTAAAACCAATTAAATTTTTTCTTTAGTGTTTTTTGGAGATTGATGCGGATAATCCTGTTCTGCTAGCGGGTTTTCAAGGTGTGATAAATTGATGTTGTTAATATTTATTAACATATTTGTCCCTTGAATATATTAAAATCTGTTAATATGAATATGAAATTGCGTGTTTTGACAGCAGGGGTCTTGTTTTTCACAGGCCAAGCTGTATTTGCTCAAGAAAAAGAATCTAAGAACAGTAAGGACAAAGAGACTAAGATTGAGGAAGTAGTTGTTTTAGGATATAGTAAAACAGCTACCAAAGCTAAAACTACCAGCTCTTCGGTGACAGTAGGTGCCGAAACTTTGGAAAACAGACCTAACGTCTCAGTATTGAACTCAATTCAGGGTACGGCTCCCGGTATTGTAGTGAACTCGGCTTCTGGTTCTCCAGGTTCAGGGAAATTCAATATTCTGATTAGAGGAACAAGCTCCCTTAATGGTTCTACGGATCCTTTATACGTAGTAGATGGGGTAATTACTTCAGGTTCTCAGTTCAGAAACTTGAACTCTTATGATATTGAAACATTCAGTATCCTGAAAGATGCCCAGGCAACAGCAATCTATGGTAACAGAGCTGCAAATGGAGTTGTTGTAATTACTACAAAAGGAGGGAAATTTAATTCAGGATTAAAGGTTTCCTATGATGCACTAACTTCTTTCAGCCAACTGCCTGAAACGAACTATAATATGGCAAATGCTCAGCAGTTGTTATATATTCAGAAAAATTTAGAAACAGGTAAAGGAAAATCTTTAACGAACGACCAGATTAATAACTGGGGAACAGATACAGATTGGAATAAGCAATTTACCCGTATCGGTATTTCTCAGCAGCATAACTTATCTATTACAGGAGGTGGAGAAAATATCAATAACTTCTTCTCCCTTGGATATTTAGAAAGTGAAGGTACTGTAAGATCTACAGACTTCAAGAGATTTACAATGAGAAATAACCTTAATGGTAAATCTAAAAATGGAAAATTAACTTTCGGTTCTATCATTGGTTTAGGATATTCCAAAAGAAACCAGTTGGATGATGAAACGAATACTGCAATTTCCAGCAACACTCTTCAAAACCCTTTATTTGGAGGAGTACTTTCAAGACCATATATTGATCCTTCTCCCTATGCAAATGGACAAGAGTTATATAATGCTATCAAAGGCGATGCTTCTAACAACAGACAATGGATCCTTCAGGATAACATTAACGGAGGAATCAGAAACAGATTCGCAGAACTAAGTATTTCTGCAAATGCTAATGTAAATTATAAGATTACAGATTTCCTTAGTATTGGAAACAGAACAGGTATTGAATATAAACAATACGAAAGAACTTTTGCAAGATCACCACTAGGATACCTTGCTATTAGCGTAGCAAACGGAGATCAGG
This sequence comes from Chryseobacterium sp. SIMBA_028, assembly GCF_046535285.1. NCBI lineage: Bacteria > Pseudomonadati > Bacteroidota > Flavobacteriia > Flavobacteriales > Weeksellaceae > Chryseobacterium > Chryseobacterium sp. SIMBA_028. The sequence continues at coordinate 99,188 of NZ_JAWRWZ010000005.1, forward strand.
CTAAATATGGAGGTAGTGAAGAATTTTCTACAACAAGAGATTTAACTTTCAACAGTATTACCAATATTTCATTCAATAAGTCTTTTGGAGATCACACAATTAGTGCAGGTGCCTATATGGACTATATCAAAGCACACGTAAGTAATAATTTTCAAAGGCAAAATGGTCTGAACCAATTACAATGGGAGTTTGGTGCAGGAACTGGTTATATTCCTTTCAACCCTGATACCCCTAATTTTTATAGACCTTCTGTAACGGCTTCAAAAGTAACAGCAGGTACCTTAGCGTATTTTGGAACATTAGATTATGATTATAAAGATAAATATGGGGTAAGTGGAGTTGTAAGAAGAGACGGATCTTATCGTTTCCTTCCTACCAACAGATGGGAGACTTTCTGGTCAGTTGCAGCAAGATGGAATATCGACAAAGAAGATTTCATGGCTAATTCAGGATTCAGACTATTAAAATTAAGAGCTTCAATCGGTACTACTGGTAACCAGAATTTAGGTATTGCTACTGATAACTCTAACCCATTGGCTTTACTTCCAAATAATTTCCTTGACCTTTATAATGGTTTCTCAGGATATCAGAATTTATTAGGATATAACTTTGTTAACTTATCAAACCCGTACTTAGAGTGGGAGCAGGTAAAACAAAGTAACATCGGATTAGATTTTAACTTTAAAGGATTAATTGAAGGTAGTGTTGACTACTACCAGAAAAGAACATCAAGAATGTTCAACGATCTCCAAAAATCAGCAACTACAGGATATTACTCAATCAGAGGGAATGACGGAGTTCTTGATAACAAAGGTATTGAAGGGATGATCAAATATAATGTGATCAGAAACGAAAATACAAGATTATCCGTTTTTGCAAACGCTTCATACAACTCTAACAAGATTGTTTCTATGAACAGCGAAAACCTTGCAGGAGATGTGGTAAATGCTATTGGTGGACCTGCTGGTCAATATCAGCTATATTCATACGTTGGTGTAAATCATGATAACGGAAACTTACAGTTCCTTGACAAAAACGGAAATATCACTGAAGCTCCAACATCTGCAGACAGAGTATTGACAGGAAAATCAAGATATGCTAAGTTTACAGGAGGTTTCGGATTTAACTTCCAACACAAAGGATGGTTCTTTGATACCTTATTTTCTTTCCAACAAGGAGGGTGGATCTACGATAACTTACAGTCTTGGGTATTTGACCCGAGTGCAGCTGCTAACAGAAACCTTTCTGCGGACTTGTTAAACGCATGGACTCCTCAAAATAGAGATACAGATGTTCCTGCTTTAAAAGCAAGCAATTTAACTTTAGGATCTTCCGACAGATTTTTACACAGATCAGACTTCATCAGACTTAAGAATATTACTCTAGGATATAACTTTAACAAAAGTCAACTAGGTAAATTACCAGTAAGAGGGATCAAGGTATTTGTTCAGGCAGAGAACCTTTATACCTGGACAGATTGGAAAGGATTTGATCCGGAGCCGATTACTTCATTTTCACTAAATGTTTACCCTAACCCAAAAACCGTATCTGTAGGTTTAAATGTTGATTTTTAACAGAGAAGAATTATGAAAAGAATTATAAATACAATATTAGTTATAGCAACCCTATCATCTGCTGCATTTACACTGAACAGCTGTCAGGATGCACTCGATATAAAACAAGCAGGAGAATTACAGGAACAAGACCTGTATACAAGTGTTGCTAACCTTAATGAAGTTTTAAATGGATCTGTATACGCTCAGTTAGATCCAATTGATGAGATTTACTTTACAGCAGTATTTACAGATGAAGTAAAACCAGGATCTGGTAGTGGAGGACAAGAATATTCACTACACAGACATTTCCTTGATCCGTCTAGTGCTGTTATTACAGGGGGAACAGTAGGTACCGTTGCTAGTGATGGGATCTGGATGAATAATTATAAAGTGATCAACAGAGTTAATAGACTTCTTGAAGGTGCAAAGAAAATTACACCTGTTTCTATTGAAGAGAAGAATACATATAATGCGATTCTTGCACAGGCTAGAGCGATCAGAGCATATTGCTATGTACAGCTAGAAGCTTATTTCTCTAGTGATATGAAAAATCCTAACGCTCTGGGAGTTATTCTTCTGAAAGATGTTCCTTCTACAGAAGCTCAATTACCAAGAGCTAAAAACCAGGATGTGTATGATTTCATTAATGCTGATTTAGATTATGCCAGAGATATTTTAGGAAGTTCTACAAATCCGAGAAGATATCAGGTAGATAAGAATTTTGTAAATGCTGTTGCTGCTCGTTTTAACCTTTACAGAGGTGAATTTGCACTAGCTAAGAAAAATGCAGAATTAGTAATCAGCGGATCTGGTTTGTCACTTACAAATGCAACACCAATGACAGGAACTAATACACAGGTTCTTGTTACTGAGCCTGATGGTTCTGTGTTCCAATCCGGACCTTTCAATGAGTCACCAGCTGACAAATGGAATATTGCATTCTATGGAGGAATTGATGAGAAGACTGGAAATGGTATTGTAGGAGGTTCTTTCAATCCATATAGAAGAATGTGGGCTGATACTGATAATGGAGAGGCTATCTTCACTCTTAACAGGCTTCCATTGGGAGCAGGTGCTGCTATCGGTGGAAAATGGAATACAAACCAATCTAACCTTGGTGGATCTCCAATGTGGTTCTGGGGAAGAAACTTATATAACATATTTAAAAATACTCCAGGAGATATCAGAAAATATGCTTATGTAGATCCTTCATCAAAACCAAACGCTAACTATGCTTCTGCATCTGCAGGGACTACCAGAAATGATGGATTGGTCATTGACAAATATCCAGGAAAATTAAGTGCATCTACGAGAAATGATGTTAAGGTTTTCAGGTTATCAGAAATGTATTTCATTATAGCAGAAGCTGAGGTTGCAGCAGGAAACCTTACAGCAGCTCATGATAAAATTCAAAAAGTGAGAGAGGCAAGAAATTATCTGGGAACAGCTACAACACCTACTTATTCAAGTACACAAGAAGCTTATGCCGATGTCTTGAAAGAACGTAGAGTTGAATTAGCACTTGAAGGACACCGTTTCATTGACCTGAAAAGACTTGCAGTATTGGCAAATGTCTCTATGGACAGAAACCCTACAGATGATATCATTCCGGTTAAGAATCTTCCTAATGGTGATTATAGGTATACTTTACCTATTCCTATCAAGGAAACTTCGGCAAACCCGAATGTTTTACAAAATGATAAATATTAATCATTATAAAAATACCCCTGAAGTTTTTACTTCAGGGGGCTTTTTTTATTAAGAGACTTCAGGAATTATAAATAATTATCTGGAGAATATTTTTCCATTCTGATAACTTTTTGGGGTAACTCCTACAAGCTGTTTAAATACTCTTGTGAAATAATTAGTATCAGAAAATCCCGTCTGAAAAGCAGTTTCTTTAATGCTGTTTTGTCCCGCTAATAATTCTTTTGCCTTACTGATTCTTTCCTGTAGAATAAAATCATTTGGGGAAACTCCCAGTTCATCCCTAAACATCTTAAAGAAGTTGGATTTACTCACATACGCAAGTTTAGCAATGCTGTCAATAGACAATTTCTGGTGTAGATTTCTTTTAATATAATCCACCACAAACCCCATTCTTGATCTGTTTTTTACAATATTTTTTTCCACCAGACTTCTTGCTTGTGTTTGCATAAGCCTTATCAGAAGCTCTTTCAGTGCAAAATCAGCCATGATGTCCTTTTGAGAATTATCATCCATGGCAATCCTCATAATATTATTGGTTGCAGAAGCCAATGCCTGATTATTAAAAAGAAAATATTCGTCCAGTTGAATATTCCATTGCGAAGACTCATCTACCTTTGGGAGGTGATAGTTTAAATAATTGAGAGAATCCTCTATAAAATCAGGATTTAAACTTAAGGAGATGCATTGTGTAGCTGTTTCATCAGCTTCCGGAAAATCAATCACCATGGTTTCCCCCGGAGCAACCAGAATACTTTCCCCTGGAAAATAATCAAAATAATTGGTCTTGTTATCCAGCTTCATATGCTTTTTCCCTCTTAACATGGCCGTAAATGCAATGTTTTCAAAGTGAAGCTTTACCCCAAAGGCGGCCTTATGGGTTTCATAGATACTGAATTCACAATTGTTTAGATTGAATGTAGTCTGGTTTTCAACAAGACTCAATAGATGCCTCTCCTGAGTTAATTCAGGAGTGTTTAATAAAAACTTGCTATTGTTATTCATTTCTAAATATTTTTTGAAAACTGGTATTTCAAATATATAAAATATGAACCTATGTTGTTGTTAATAAAATGATAAAATTAGACTCCTAATACTATTTTGCACCTTTTTTATACGATTGTGCTATGTTTTTTTGAGGTTGTACATGTAATTTGGCATCATCGAAAAAATATAAACAATACTAATATGAGCACTATTACAGAACCAAAATCAACAACTCTTTTACAACGTCCAGAGTTTAAAGACAGATATGATAACTATATTGGCGGTAAATTTACACCTCCGGTTAAAGGACAATATTTTGATGTAGTTTCACCGGTGGATGGTAAAAAATTCACTCAAGTAGCTCACTCATCCAAGGAAGATTTGGATTTGGCTGTAGATGCAGCAGAAAAAGCATTCCAAACCTGGAAAAATACATCATCTACAGAGCGAAGTGTCATTCTCAATAAGATTGCTGACAGAATAGAACAAAACCTGGAATATCTTGCTACAGTAGAAACTATTGATAACGGTAAGGCTGTGAGAGAAACACTGGCCGCAGATATGCCACTTGCGATAGATCATTTCAGATATTTTGCATCCGTGATTCGTGCGGATGAAGGTTCACATAACGAATTGGATAAAGATACTGTATCCTTAATTGTACATGAGCCGCTAGGAGTAATCGCACAGATTATCCCGTGGAATTTTCCAATATTGATGGCGGTATGGAAGCTAGCCCCGGCATTAGCTGCTGGAAATTGTGTAGTCTTAAAACCTGCAGAAAGTACACCCGTGTCTATTATGGTTTTAATGGAGCTCATCGGAGATTTACTACCGGCAGGAGTTATCAATATTGTGAATGGCTTTGGAGCAGAACTGGGAAGAGCATTAGTTACTAATCCTAAAGTTGCCAAGGCAGCATTTACAGGATCTACAGCTACAGGACGTTTAGTGATGCAATATGCAACCGAAAACATCATTCCTGTAACATTAGAGCTAGGAGGGAAATCCCCCAATGTATTCTTCAATTCTGTAATGGATGCAGACGATGAATTTTTAGATAAAGCCATTGAGGGGGCTGTACTTTTCGCCCTTAACCAAGGAGAAATTTGTACATGTCCGTCAAGATTACTGGTTCAGGAAGGAATTGCAGATGCCTTTATTGAAAGAGTAATAGAAAGAGTAAAGGCCATTAAGGTAGGAAACCCACTGGATAAAACTGTTATGATGGGAGCACAGGCTTCTCAGATTCAAAAAGATAAGATATTGTCTTATATTCAGCTAGGAGTAGAAGAGGGAGCGGAAGTTTTGGTAGGAGGAAATGTAAATAACCTAGGAGAAGACCTTGAAGACGGATTCTATATCCAACCAACTATTTTTAAAGGAAATAATAAGATGAGGATCTTCCAGGAAGAGATCTTTGGTCCTGTGTTGGCATTTACAACCTTTAAAGATGAAGAAGAAGCCATAAAAATAGCCAATGATACCATCTACGGACTAGGAGCCGGAGTTTGGACGAGGGATGCCTATCAGCTATACAATATTCCGCGCCAGATTGAGGCAGGAAGAGTTTGGGTAAATCAATATCATTCGTATCCGGCAGGAGCACCTTTCGGAGGATATAAGCAGTCTGGAATAGGAAGAGAGAATCATAAAATGATGCTTGATCATTACCGTCAGACCAAAAACATGCTGATCTCCTATAACAAAAACAAGTTAGGTTTCTTTTAATATTAATTTTAGAACGTGCCCGATTGCCTTGGCTTTATCCAGGGCAAAACGGTCGGGCTATGCAGGGCTCCATTTCATTTCGGTGCTCCATTGCATTCCGCACCGGCTCGTTCCTCGCCGCGCTTACTATCCCTCACGCAAATACTACTTTTCTTATCCGGAACTTTTTGGATGAGCAGAAAACTAGTAACCTGTAAAAATCCAATTCAAAAAATAAAATATGATTCCAAAAACAATGAAAGCTGCCGTCGTTCAAGGCTACGGACAGCCCCTTAAAATAGAAGAAGTACCCGTAAGAGTACCTGGCAGATATGAAGTTCTTGTGAAGGTAATAGCCTGTGGAGTTTGTCATACAGACCTGCATGCTGTAGATGGAGACTGGCCTGCCAAACCTAAAATGCCCCTTATTCCGGGACATGAGGGCGTAGGTATAGTGGTGGCTTGTGGACCTGAAGCCTTTGTTAAAGAAGGAGATGCAGTAGGAGTTCCATGGCTATATAGTGCCTGCGGTTGTTGCGATTATTGTATCACAGGATGGGAAACACTTTGTGAGGCTCAAAAAAATGGCGGGTATAGCGTAGATGGCGGTTTTGCAGAATATGTCATTGCAGACTCAAGGTATGTGGGACACCTAAAATCCAATGTTAACTTCTTGGAGATTGCTCCTATTTTATGTGCAGGAGTAACCGTTTATAAAGGACTCAAAGAAACAGAAACCAAACCCGGAGAGTGGGTGGCTATTTCAGGAATCGGAGGATTGGGCCACGTAGCAGTTCAGTATGCAAAAGCAATGGGTATGCATGTTGCGGCAATTGATGTAGCAGATGATAAATTGGAACTGGCGAAAAAATTGGGTGCAGATCTTGTAGTCAATGCAAAAAATACAGACCCTGGAGAATATTTGCATAAGGAAGTTGGTGGCATGCATGGTGCATTAATTACAGCGGTTTCACCTATTGCCTTTAAACAAGGAATAGATGTTCTGAGAAGAAAAGGAACCATTGCTTTGAATGGATTGCCTCCCGGATCTTTTGAATTACCGATTTTTGAAACGGTTTTAAAAAGAATAACCGTTCGAGGTTCTATTGTAGGAACCCGAAAAGATATGCAGGAAGCTCTGGATTTTGCCAATGAAGGATTGGTAAAAGCAACGGTAACAGCAGCAAAGCTCGAAGATATTAATGACGTCTTTGATAAAATGAAAAAAGGACAGATTGATGGACGTATTGTGTTGGATATTGCAAACTCAAATTAAATAATGAGCTGAAGGCTCGGCAAAGGTATTTGCCGAGCCTCTTTATTCAAATAACAGGATTCAATTTTTTAAATTTGAAAAAATAAAATAATGGAAAGAAAAATAACAAGGCTTTCTGTAACAGAAAACGCGCTTGAAGTCATTCGTGAACTTGAAAATAAGTATGGAGCACTCATGTTTTATCAGGCAGGCGGATGCTGCGAAGGAACACAGCCACAATGCTTCGAAAAAGGAGGATTCTTTCCAAGGATGAATGATGCCATGATAGGAACCATCAACGGATATGAATTCTGGATAGACCGTGACCTTTTTGAATACTGGAAATATTCACACTTTACACTTGATGTTACAGATGGTTTCGGACCGGGAGGATTTTCATTGGAAACCCCTTTAGGAAAAACATTTAAAGTTCATTACAGACTTTTCACTCCTGAAGAATATGAAAACCTTGAACCTGTACAACGCAGTGAATAGTTTAGGTATATTTTAGAGTAAAAGTACCGGTAAACTATATTAATAATCAGCTTTCCATCAGGTGACTTTTACAAATCGATTCACAAACATGGCTGCAACAATATCTCCCACAGAGTTTAGAACTGTTGCTAAAGGATCTACAAGAGTTCCGATAATCATTACAGCAGGAATGGCTTCCTGGGGAAGTTTATAAACAGAGATCATCAGCATCTCACCAATATATCCACCATTAGGAATTCCTCCGGCTACAATACTTACAAAGACCGTAATTCCTAAAGCCAGAAGTAAATTGGCAGGATCAAAGAAGTCTTTTCCAATAATTAAAAAAGCCACATAGATCTTAATAATAGAAGACATGGATGACCCATTTTTATGCAAGGTAGTACCAATAGGAATCACCAGATTCGCAATAGAATTGGGAATTCCAATTTTGGAGGCTGCCTGTAGATTTGCAGGCATGGTTGCAAAGCTGCTGCAGGTACTTATTGCTGTAAGTGTAGGATAAATGGCATTGGTCCAGAAACTTTTAACCCCATTTTTTCCACTCGCCATGAATGCATAGATTGAAAAGAAGACAAGGAAATAAATAATTCCTGCAATATAATACAACCCTAAAGGTTTAGCATAAAATCCAAAAAGCTGTGGCCCCAATGTCGCTACCTGATAGGCAAAATAGGCTCCTAAACCAATCGGAGCCAGTTTCATAACGAGTAAAAGAAGTTCCTTCATTACCTCATACCCTGAAGCAATAAAAACTCTGAAAGGCTGGCCGCTTTCTCCTGTTTTTCTGGCTGCAAAACCTGTCAAGAATGCAAAAATAAGCAGTGCAAGCATATTTTGCCTTGAAAAAAGTGCGGTGAATTCTCCCACAGTGAAAAAGCTTACAATTCTATTCCCCCAACTTTCATCACTTGCCGCTTCAGTTACGACCTCTGAACTTCCGGAAACTCCTGAAACAGGAAAGAGATACACTACACAAATAGTGAAAATAGCCGCTGTCAGAATAAAGAATAAAAAGGTAAGTGCCATCACAAGAATGATTCTTCCGAATCTTGATTGTTGTTCCAAAGAGGCAATAGAGTTGGAAACAGCAAAAAACACCAATGGTACTACACTTACAAAAAGAAGATTAAGAAAAATATCTCCTAATGGTTTTATGTATTCCACAAAACCCGGAGCTACAATTCCTATAATGCTTCCAATAGTGATTCCCAAAAGTAAAAATATGATTCCTGAGTAGTTTTTTAATACCTCTTTCATGTGGCGCTTTTTATCAAAGATAAGTTTATTTTTAACACTCTGCTATGCAATTTTCAAGCCTAAATTTCATAAATTTGAGTAAACATCGTTTCTATGGCTTATATAGATTACTATAAAATTCTAGGCGTAGATAAAAACGCAACACAAGATGACATTAAAAAAGCCTACCGAAAGTTGGCTAGAAAACTACATCCGGATCTTAACCCCGATGATAAGGAGTCTGAAAAGAAATTCAAGGAGCTGAATGAAGCAAATGAAGTGCTCAGTAATCCTGAAAATCGTACTAAATATGATAAATACGGTGAAAACTGGAAGCATGGTGAGGAATATGAAAAAGCCCAACAGCAGCAACAAAGACAATATCAGCAGCAGAATTATGGAGGTGGAGGCTTTTCAGGTGCCGATTTTGGAGAGGGTGAGGATTTTTCAGATTTCTTCCAAAATATGTTTGGCGGTGCAGGTGCTACTGGCAGAAGTTCAAGAGGAAGAGCGTCTGGAAAATTTAAAGGAAAAGATGTACAGGCTGAGCTGAATCTAAATTTAAAAGATGCTGCAGTAACGCATCCACAAACTTTTGAAATCAATGGAAAAAAGGTGAGAATCACCATTCCGGCCGGAGTTTATGATGGGCAGCAGATTAAACTGAAAGGACATGGAAATCCGGGCATAAACGGAGGACCAAGTGGAGACTTGTATATTACGTTCAATATTCCTGCAGATCCTGATTTTGAAAGAATTGGTGATGATCTTAAGACAAAGGTAATCATTGATCTGTATACTGCGGTTTTAGGTGGTGATGTAAAGGTAAATACCCTGGATGGAAGTGTAAACCTAAAAGTAAAACCGGAAACACAAACCGGAATTACCGTAAGACTAAAAGGAAAAGGATTTCCTGTCTACAAAAAAGAGGGCGAATACGGCGATCTTTTTGTAACCTATGAAGTGAAACTGCCTGCCAATCTTACGGAAAAGCAGAAAGAACTTTTTGAACAACTTAAAAATTCCTAGGCTATGAGTGAAAGAATATCACGGGAAGAACTCGTAAGAATATACAATATAGAAATCACATTTTTTGATGAACTTGTAGAATATGGCCTATTAAATATACAGGTGGAAGATAATATTCACTATCTGATGTATGAAGAGCTGCCTAATCTGGAAAAATTTACCAACTGGCACTATGATCTTGAAATCAATCTTCCAGGTTTGGAAGTTATTCATAATATGTTGAATAAACTAGAAGCTTTAAAACGTAGAAACAGGGATCTGATGAACAAACTTTCTGCAATAAGTGACCAATATGAGGATATTTAGTTTAGTTTTGTAGCTTTTTAAAGCAAACCATGTATTATGAATGAGGAAAAGGTTATTACGTTAAGAACCGACAGAAAAAATTTTGAGGATATTTATTTTAGTGGTAACCAAGGAAGTCTGCTTTTTTCACCTACAACTAAGAGTAAAACAATAACAACCATTGCATCTGCTGTTATCCTAGTCATTGTATTTTTTTTGAAAGATAGTCTAAGTGAAAATAGCAAAGGAATTTTATACTTTCTAAGTTTTATATTCCTGCTTTGTGCCGTTTTCTTGTCTGTAAGTGTCAACAAGGTTTCAAGATGGAAGAAGCAGGTTAATCATTATTTAGGTGTGCTTGAAAGATGTAAGGTATACGAGATCAGATTTGATCAGAACTTTTTCACAGTGAATATTGACGGAGAAAAGGAAACCAGTGAATGGAAAGACTTTGAATATTTTGACAGTAATAATGAATTCATCTCTTTGGAAGGGAAATACAATTATATGTTTCCGCAGAAATCCATGAGTGAGAAAGAGTATAATCTGCTAAAGAAAACCTTAAAGGAAAATACCAATAAACAATAAAAAAATCAGAGCAACGCTCTGATTTTTATTTTATATTAAAAGTAGCAAAAGTAAAGTCACTTGATATTATTTGCTCTTTTATTATTTTGCTTGTATGCTTAGTCCAGCCAGCCCATTTCTTTCATCCATTCGTCATTGTAGATTTTCCCTACATATCTTGAACCGTGGTCGTGAAGTAAAACTACAATGACATCATCTTTCGTAAACTGATCTTTCATTTGAATTAATGAAGCAATTGCGCTTCCTGCAGAATATCCACAGAAAATACCTTCTTCTTTAGCCAGTTTTCGAGCATAGATGGCCCCATCTTTGTCCGTTACCTTTTCAAAATGGTCAATTACAGCCATGTCATAGTTCTCAGGAATAATATCTTCCCCAATTCCTTCCGTAATGTAAGTATACGCATGGTCGTAGTGTAATTCTCCGGTTTCGTGGAATTCCTTAAGAATAGATCCGTAAGTATCAACACCAATTACCTTGATATCTTTATTTTTTTCTTTGAAGAATGTTCCACATCCTGTTATAGTACCTCCTGTTCCTGCACCTGCTACAAAATGAGTAAGTTTACCTTCAGTCTGTTCCCAGATCTCAGGAGCTGTAGATTCATAGTGAGCTGTTCTGTTGGATAAGTTGTCATATTGGTTTACATACCATCCGTTTTCAGTTTCCTTAGCCAGTCTTTTTGAAACCGAGTAATAAGAACGAGGGTCAGTAGGTTTTACGTCTGTAGGACAAACAATTACTTCTGCTCCTACAGCACGAAGAATATCACACTTTTCCTTAGACTGTTTAGAATTGGTTACAAAAATACATTTGTAGCCTTTGATGATGGCGGCAAGTGCCAGTCCCATTCCTGTATTTCCGGAAGTTCCCTCAATGATGGTTCCTCCAGGTTTTAATCTGCCATCTTTTTCGGCATCTTCTATCATTTTAAGAGCCATTCTGTCCTTTACGGAGTTTCCGGGATTGAATGTCTCAACTTTTGCTAAAACTAGTGCTGGAAAGTCTTCACCTAACACCTTGTTAAGTTTTACCAGCGGTGTGTTACCTATCGTTTCAAGGATATTTTTTGCGTATTTCATAAATGTTTTATATGCGGTGCAAAGGTAATGCTTTTAAAATTATCACTGTCCTGTATGATTTGCAGACGAAACTGAAGCATTGAAAAGAGTTTCAATGATCAACATTCATCAACTTCTAATAATTAATTGTACTTAATTGCCTTTACCGGAGAGATCTTACTGATCAGATAACTCGGAATGATTAAAGCAAGTGCTGAGATAGCCAAAATCCCCAATGAAATAGAAACAATGGCAATAGGGTTCAGATCCACGGGAACTGTACTTACATAATAGTTTTCCGGATTAAGCTTGATAACCCCAAAGAATTTTTGAATCAATATCAATCCTAATCCAATGGCATTTCCATACAAAAGCCCTGGAATCATGATGATAAGTGTATAGTTGATAAAGGTAGCCCTGATCTGTGCATTACTGGCGCCCAATGTTTTTAGCAAACCGATGGAATTTGTTCTTTCAATAATAAGGATAAGAAGAACCATGATAATATTGATCACCACTACAATCAGCATAATGATAATAATCAGTGCGATATTGGTGTCAAAAATACTGATCCAGTCATTAATCTGGGGGAACTTTTCAGTGGCTTTTTCTGCATAGTTTTTATAACCGATCAGTTTTTCAATTTCAGGAAAATCCTTGTCAATATCATTAACGTTTTTCAGGAAAATATCAACACCACCAATCTCGTCGCCTTTCATATCCAGAATTTTTCTTACATGATTAATCCCGCCGATAACGAACTGCTCATCAATCATTTTAATATCCGTTCTATAGATTCCGATAACTCTGAATTTACGGTAGATTGGTTTTTGATCAGTCTTTAAAAATACAGTAACTATGCTGTCATTTATCTTGAGGTGAAGGTCATTGGCCACTTTTTGTGAAATGGCAACATCATTATTAAACCCTACTTCAGTAACCTTGGGTGTGGTACCGGCAAGAAGAAATTTTTTAAACCTCAAGCTGTCAAAATCCTTTCCTATTCCTTTAAAAATGATTCCTGCAAAATTATGTTCATTACGCATAATACCTGTCACTGTTGCATATTTTTGAACAGTTTCCACGTCAGGAAGCTCCTTTATTTTCGAAATATTTAATCCTTGATTATCCAATACGGAAGTGTTGTATGAGGAATTGGATCGTGTAGACCTTACTGTAATATGTCCGCTGAAATCTGCAAGTCTCTCCTTGATAGCCTTTTTGGAACCTAATCCGGTGGCTACAGTAATCAGGGAAACAATGATTCCAAGAGCTACAGAAAGCCTGCCAATGAAGATGATAACCCGCGATAGGTTATTTTTGTTATCTTTGGAAAATGCTATTTTTCTAGAGAAATATAAAGGAAACTTCAAGCTTATGAATTTAGATTTCAAAATTAAAAATTTACTTCTGATTTGCCTAATTTTTTTAGGAGTATTCAACCAATATTATTCTCAAACCCAAGTTCAATCGGATTTTAAAACCGGTGCGGACCAACCTGAGCTTTATTTACCATTATTAAAAGGAAAAACAATTGGGGTAGTTACCAATCAAACAGGTTTAATGGGTGATAAAACCCATTTAGTAGATTTTTTAGTAAAAAACGGTATTAAAATCAAATCTATTTTTGCACCGGAACATGGTTTCAGAGGGGATGCTGATGCTGGAGCAAAGGTAAAGAATGGGGTAGATGTTAAAACAGGAATTCCAATTGTTTCTTTGTATGCAAGCAATAAAAAGCCAAAACCAGAACAATTAGCGGGGATAGATGTTGTTGTATTTGATATTCAGGATGTTGGAGTGAGGTTTTATACCTATATCTCGACTTTAACTTATCTCATGGAAGCTGGTGCTGAAAATAATGTGGAAGTAATGGTACTAGATCGCCCGAATCCTCATGATGGGTATACCGACGGACCTGTTTTGAAAAAAAAATGGACAAGCTTTGTCGGAATGCATGAAGTTCCTGTAGTCTATGGATTAACAATAGGTGAATACGGAAAAATGGTAAACGGGGAAAAGTGGCTGAAAAATAGAGTTCAGGCGAAATACACCTTAATTCCAATGAAAAATTATCACAAAAAACAGCGTTATCCAATACTAGATAAGCCATCACCTAATTTACCTAATGATAAAGCCATTAATTTATATCCGAGTTTATGTTTTTTTGAAGGAACCCAAGTCTCTGTAGGAAGGGGAACTGAGCATCCTTTTCAGATTTATGGCTCTCCATGGACCGAAAGCTTACCTTATCAATTTACTCCAAAACCAAGTTATGGAGCAAAAGATCCTTTCTTAAACGGGAAGCTTTGTTATGGAGAAGATCTTTCCAATTATCCTAAAGATTTAAAAGAACTGAATTTGGAGTGGGTAATAAAGGCCTACCAAAACTATAAAAACCCACAACTGGATTTCTTTTTGAAAAACTTATGGTTTGATACCCTGTCCGGAACTGATGAATTCAGAAAGCAGATTATTGCTGGAAAATCAATTCCGGAAATTAAGGCTTCATGGAAAAAGGATTTAGAGGATTTTGAAAAGATCAGAACCCGATATGTAGTCTATGAAGATTAATTAATCAAAATTTTGGGGCGGAGTCTTGTCATTTTTACCCCTATTTAGGATGAAAAGTCCAATACTCAGACCAACAACACCCGCAAAGGCTGTTAATAAGGCTCTTTGTAATTTGTCGGGAAGATCATTCCCAAGGTAGTTCATTAAAAAAAGGATCACAAAAGTGATCACTGAAATGATAATATGGTTTTTTCCGAATAACTTCATTGTTCTATTTAAATTTGTAAGAGATCATTACACCGCCTCTATAAGGCATAATTTCACCACTTTTATTAAATTTTTCAGCTCCATCGTAGCGTTGTCCTGTTACACGGTCATACCCCTTATAGAATCCTTGAGATGTTCCGACTGTAGCATACAGATCCAGGTTCCAGCGTTCTGATAACTGAAACTGATATCCCCCTGTGATACCTAGCATCAAGGAAAATCCCTTTTGATAAAGGTCGGTATTTTGATAAACGACTCCGGCTTCTGTAGTAAGGGTTCCTTCTTTCCAATAGTTCCATTTTTGTGCGTTATAAGCCGCAAAAGAAAGGTTTGCTCCGACATACCAATGTTTGAAAGCTTCCTTGAAATAATACCTTCCTTCAACAGAAGCTGAGTAAAATTGTAATTCATGTCCGGCAAATGATTTCCATGGTGAAATAAAGACATCTCCCTGAATAGTATATTTAGGACTGATCTGTTTTTCTAAGCCCAGATTGACAATACCTAATGGTAAAAAAAGAGCATTACCCTTTATATATAAACTTTTTTCCTCATTTTGCTCTTGTGCATTGAGAGACCCTATCGCCAAAAATGCTAAGGCACCTGCTAATACTCTGTACTTCATCAATATGTGTTATTTTATTTGATTTAATAATTCTTCTGCTAATTTAGAGTCCTTATTGGATTGGGTTGCTATATTCCTAGACATTTCAGCATAATTTTTTGCCATTTCCTTGTTACCGGTTAAAAAGTAAAGCTTACCAAGAATATAGGTGTTTTCAGATGTTTCTCCTCTCATTACTGATTTTTCAGCCCATTCAGTAGCTTTCTTTAATGAGGATGGGGTTTTTACATGATCTAAAAATACCCATGCAGCCCTTAACAATTCATCAGGATTAAATGAATCTGAGTTTTTGTAATAATCCAAGGCTGCTTTTTCATATTCAGGAAAATTGGCATTTTGTTCGTAATAGCTAAGTTTAGTCTGGTTAAGTTTAGCTGTAGCTACCTGCTTGCCAACCAATGGTTCTGCCATTTTCAGAAAATACTCATCATTGATTCTTTTATTTTTATCATCAATGGATTGTTCTACAATTTTTGATAGCTTCAGCTGGGCGTCAAATTCTTTATAAGTTTCTTCTGGAAGGTACTTGATAATGTCTGCCTTTCTTGCAGAAAAAGTTTTATAATTAGAATCTTCAGTTGATTTTAGGAAAAACAATAAAAATCCTATTTCATCCTTTGAAAACTCTTCAGTATTTTTTTTGTTTTCAAAATATCTTTCAGAGGCTTTCTTGGCAAATGCATAATCAGTATCAGAATTAAGTTTCATAATATTGATCAGGAATGTAGGATCCTTTTCTCCCTTGGCAAAGCGGTCTTTTAGTGAGTTTTTATTGTTTCCTGGTGAATTGATATCCTGAGCCATTGCTACAAATAGGCTTTCCTCCATATAGCCTGTATTTCTGGAAACAAGTTCACCGTCACCATTTAGGAAAAGATAAGTAGGATAGGAGCGGACTCCATACTTGGAAGCAATGTCTCTTCCTTCTCCTTTTTCCATGTCAAATCTTGCATTGATGAAGTTGGTATTGTAATAGTCTTTTACCGATTTCTGTGGGAAAACATTTTTCTCCATCATTTTGCAGGGGCCACACCAAGAAGCATATGCGTCAATAAAAACCAACTTTTTTTCTTTTTTGGCTTTTGCAATAATTTCCTTGAAAGGGAGGTCCTGGAACTGAATAGATTCCTGTGCTGAAATAATGATAGAACAAAAAATAGAGATTCCGGAGATGATCTTCTTCATTTTCAAATTAGATTTGTAGGCGAAGATAACTAATTTCAGAATATTTAAGAGCGTAATCTGCTGATTGAACATCTATATTAACTAATTTTAAGATTTGTAGCTTTTCGAATCCTGATCTAGGCATAGAGAAACTTATTTTTTTGGAAAAAATATTTTAACGACTAATTTTTACCTCCCAAAATAGTCCTATCCATTACTTGTTTTCATTTATTTTTAATTCACTTTTTGGTCCTGAAATCTTTGTTATATCTTTGCAAATTAATAAATTATCTACGAAAGAGATCATAAAATAGGTTTTACTATAAGTATTGCCTGGGTCTTACTTTTGAGGAAAATGACAATGTAGAAGAACTTGAGTATTCAATTTAAACATACCCTATCCCGAAAATCCGTTTACATTACAGCACTTTCTGTCTGCTTCATTGCAGTGGCGGCATTTGCTGTTCTAAGTCTTTTAATTACAGAAGACAGCCGAAAAAACACTGAGGATTTTGCAAGAAAAACTTTCTTCCGAAAATATGAATCGGTAGAAAATGAATTTAGAAATATTGAAGACTATCAATATCTGCTTCGTGAATTGATTCAAAAAGATGGTTTGAAGAATTATAAGGATTATTCTTTGGTTTTAAATGGGTTAAATAAAAAAAGAAATCTTTTAACTTACAGTTGGTACTATTATGACAAGAATGGAACCGGAAAGTCTGAAAGTAACAATCCTTTAGCTGATCTTTTTAAAAATAGGGAAAGTACGGAAAAGTCTGTCACGATAAAAAATAATGGTTCTGGACATTTTAGAGATCTGTTGATCACTCGCAGAGACAGCATGTACTGGGTAAGTTATGACTCTCTTGTACTTCCGCGTAAAAACATACTGTATTATGGTTCCACAGTGAGCCTTGATGATCTTCACCAGTATTTTATCAATGTAGATAAAAGCTCAAATACCTATGCCTATGTTTTTACAAAGGAGGGAATTTGTATGACCCATCCGGAAAAGAAATACCTGGGAAAGAATATTTTCGATTTTACAGATATCAAACCACAAGATACGATATGCAATGCTATAAAGTCAGGGTATACAGAAAGAACTGCTGTTTCTGAGTATCTTGGAGTGGAAGTTACTCGATTTATAAAGCCACTAAAAACGGATAATTTTGATGGGTATACAGTAGTTAATCACGTTAATTTTATTATTGATGAGAATACCAACAAGGTAAAAGCGTATACCGTTTACATATTTCTTGCTGCTTTATTCCTGATTGTAACAGTCTTTATTTTATTTCAAAGATCTGCAAATATTGCTTACAGGGAAAATGAAAAGATACAAACGGAAAAAAATCTACTGTTGATAGAAAATGAAAAAATGCACAAGGCAGAAGTGATTAATCAGCTTCAGCAACTTAAAAATAATATCAATCCGCATTTTTTGTTCAATTCATTGAACTCACTTTATATGTTGATTGGGATTAATAAGGAGAATGCTCAGAAGTTTACCATGAACCTTTCCAAGATTTATAGGTATCTGATTGTCCCTCCAAAGGAAAATATTGTTTCTGTTGCCAAAGAAATTGATTTTATCCAAAAATATATGGAGCTTCTGAAAAGCAGGTTTGATGAAGAACTTAGATTTGAATTAATCATCAACTGTCCGGAAAGTTTAGAAAAACGGATTCCTTATCTATCTCTTCAAATTGTAGTAGAGAATGCTATAAAACACAATATTGCAACAATAGATCAACCGCTGGAAATCATTATTATCGTAGAAAAGGAGGGGATTACGGTGAAGAATACCTGGCAGCCCAAAATGGAAGTTGTTCAGGGTGAAAAATTCGGAATTGATTATTTGAATCAGGTTTATGAGTATTTTAAGAATAATCTGCTTCATATTTCTGTAGATGGTGAAAATTTCATATGTTTTTTGCCATTAATGAAGTAAAATAAAAAAATCCACTCACTCCCAAAAAACAACCTCTCACTCCCTAATATTATTTAATAATTCACTATACCTATAGCTTTGCTAGCTGAAACTAAGATATTTACTATTTGGAATGAATCGGACTATTTTAATGAAGAATTACAGACTTGCCCTGTATCTAGGACTTGCATTGGCTTCGCCGGCAGTAATGGCACAGAAAAAGGACACTGTAAAAACGGCCAAGGATAAAGCTGAAAAAACAGATGTTTCATCATCAAAAAAAGCAAAAAAAATTGAGGAACTGATCAAAAAAGGAACCTACAAAAAAGGTCTTTTTAATACGATACAGGTAAAAACAGATGTTTATTTTGAAATACCTGACAGTTTGATGGGACGCCAGTTTTTGGTAGTCAACAAGCTATCTCAGGTACCTATGCAGGTGAATGAAGCAGGCTTAAACAAAGGAATGAATTATGAAAATAAGATCATTTCTTTTCACCGTGACAGACTAGCCAAGAAAGTATGGGTGAAAACCTCTGAAGCTAAAGTGTCGTCACCTAAAAATGATGCTATTACAAAATCTGTTAAGGATAACTTTTCAGAATCTGTGATTGAGGTTTTTGATATTGAAGCACAAAACAATGATTCCACCTCAGTAGCCATTAAAGTGAATAAAGTTTTTGACGGAAATCAGAAAAGCTTTAATGATGTTTTGGCGAATGTAGGCCTTGGAGGATCAGTAAAATCAAGTCTTTCCTATATAGAAGGCGTAAAAACATTTCCACAAAACCTTGTTGTGAAGTCACAATTGAGTACTTCCGTAAATGAAGGGGGTGTAGATTTGCCAGTGACATTGGGCGTTACGAGTAATCTTGTATTGCTTCCTAGCGTACCTATGAAACCCAGAATCTCAGACGCAAGAGTAGGGTTTTTCTCTGAAAAGCATTGGAATTTCAATGACCGTCAGCAGAAAATGGATGAAAAATTTTTCATTACCAGATGGAACCTTGAGCCTAAAGACGAAGACAAGGAGAAATATCTGAGAGGAGAATTGGTAGAACCTAAAAAACAGATTGTTTATTATATAGATCCTGCCACTCCAAAACAATGGCGTGAAAAGATCATTGCAGGAGTACACGATTGGCAAGTTGCCTTTGAGCAGGCTGGTTTTAAAAATGCTGTGGTTGCAAAAATGCCGGACGAAAAGGATGAAGACTTTGATATTGATGATGTAAGATATTCTGTGATCACCTATGCGGCTTCACCTAAGTCGAATGCCATGGGACCATCAGTAGTAGATCCAAGAAGTGGTGAAATTATTGAAGCAGATATCATTTGGTGGCATAATGTAATGACTTCTCTTCATGACTGGATGAGAATTCAGACAGGAGCAATAGATCCAAAAGCCAGAGGAAATAAATTTAGTGATGAGCATATGGGAGAAGCTATCCGGTTTGTTTCATCCCATGAAGTAGGACATACATTTGGGTTGAAGCACAATATGGGGTCATCTTTCTCATTTCCGGTAGAATCACTTCGCTCAAAGGAATTTACAGATAGAATGGGTGGAACTGCACCTTCCATTATGGATTATGCACGTTACAACTATGTTGCCCAGCCAGAAGATGGTGTTACGGCAATTACTCCGAAAATCGGGCTTTATGATAAATATGCCATTGAATGGGGCTATCGTTGGTACCCGGATGAATTTGTTGAGAAAAAAGCATTGAGAAATCTGATTGAAAAACATCAAGATGATCCCATGTACTTCTACGGAGAACAGCAGAGTTATCTGGAAACAATAGATCCGCGTTCGCAGTCTGAAGACCTGGGAGATGATGCAATGAAGGCAAGCGAATACGGAATGAAGAATCTGAAAGTAGTTGTAGATAATCTTTTAAAATGGACCTATGAAGATGGTAAAGATTACACAGCGACAGGTAAATTGTATTTGGAAGCTATCGGCCAATGGGACTTGTATACAGGTCATGTGATGGCTAATGTAGGAGGGATTTACCTGAATAACACTGTTTTTGGTAACAAGAAAAAGGCATATGAGCCGGTTCCTGCCGAAAT
This sequence comes from Chryseobacterium sp. SIMBA_028, assembly GCF_046535285.1. NCBI lineage: Bacteria > Pseudomonadati > Bacteroidota > Flavobacteriia > Flavobacteriales > Weeksellaceae > Chryseobacterium > Chryseobacterium sp. SIMBA_028. The sequence continues at coordinate 119,682 of NZ_JAWRWZ010000005.1, forward strand.
ACAGAGAAGAGCAGTTGATTACCTTGTTAAAAATGCAATCAACCTTCCGGAATGGTTATTCTTCAACCCAATTACAGAAAAGACGTATCCTGTTAAAAATTCACCGATGGGACCATTTGAGCAGACTCCATATACCTTGGCAAGAGGAATGCAGTATGCCAATATTTACTCTCTGTTTATGGATGACAGATTGCTTAGGTTACTTGAAAATGAGTTAAAGCATGAAGTTTCAGGTTCTAAGGATGAGATTTATACCGTTGCAAATCTATTTGATCAGGTGAGAACTGCCATTTTTAATAAAAGGGGAAGTTTGACAATTTTTGAAAAGATGGCACAGAAGAATTATGTGGATGCGATGATTGTTTCAGTGAATAAATTGTTTGAAAAAACAGCAGTAAAAGGGTTAAAGACAGATCATAATCTGAACATGCCAATGATCTGTAATTATCACGAAGAAGATAAAAACCTTAGAAACATTAATTACTCATCCATGAAAAGAGTATCTGAAGTAACGACCTATAAGAGAGCAGAGCTACAGAAAGTTCTGGACTTACTGAATAGAACCAGATACAAAGGTGATGACTCCTCAAGAGCTCACTACACAGATTTAATCATTCGTATTGAAGAGGCTTTAAAATAAATAAACAGCTATGAAAAAAACTCTAATACTTTTACCTCTTTTAGCTGCTCAGGTTGCGTTTGCTCAGGAAAAGAAAACAATCACAGGAAAGATAGAAGATGGTAATACTTCCGGCGCAATTGCCGGTGCATCTATAAAAATAGAAGCCCAGTCTGTTTCTACAAAAACTGATTTGGACGGAATTATTGAAAGTGTATCAGTAGGTACAGTTGCCGATAAGGACGGAAAGTTTATACTTGAAGTACCATCAGGCACAAAATCTATATTGGTAAGTTATCCAGGATATGAATCCAGGATGATTTTGATCAATGAAGATAAAACCAATTATACGGTGAGGCTGAGCCCTGAGGTTTCAGATAAAAATAAAATTCAGGAGGTGATCATTACCGGATATCAGAAGATTGAAAAGCGTAAGCAGACTTCAGCAGTTGCTACGGTAAAAATGGATAATATCAGCCAGGCTGGAGTAGCAAGTGTAGACCAGATGTTGGCAGGACAGATTGCAGGGGTTGCAGTTGCTCCTCAAACTGGGGCACCGGGAGCACCAGCGAAGATTAGAATTCGTGGGACAGCTTCGTTATCCGGTCCACAGGATCCGCTATGGGTAATTGACGGGCTTCCATTAGAAGGAAATGATGTCCCAAACTTTACAGATAAGGATAATATTGATCAGCTTCAGAATTTTTCTATTGCAGGATTAAATCCTAATGATATTGAGGATATTACGATTCTGAAAGATGCTGCTGCAACGGCAATTTATGGAGCAAGAGCTGCTAATGGAGTAATTTCCATTACCACAAAAAAAGGGAAAAAGGGAAGTATGAAATTAAACTTCTCAGCTGATACTTTTATTACTGCCCGTCCTGATTTTGACCGTCTGAACCTTTTGAATGCATCTGAAAAGGTAGACCTTGAGCTAATGCTTGCAAAACGTGCAGATCTTACGTATCGTGCAGACAAAGGTGAGGTGATGAGAATTTTAACTCAGAACCACCAGCTTGAGGATTTTAGAAATGGAGGCTTAGATGCTTTGAACCCGCTGACCCGTCAGCAGCTCAACACATTAAGAAATGATAATACCGACTGGGGAAAATTACTATACAGAAATGCCATCAATAAACAGTATGGAGTAAGTATTTCCGGAGGTAGCGATAACTCTGATTATTACTTCTCACTAGGATATTTTGATGAAGAGGGAACAACAATTGGGACAGGTTTTAAAAGATATAACCTAACCCTAAAAAACAATTATAAACTAAGTGATAAGTTAAATGCGGGCATCTCTATTTTTGGTACCCAGAGCGAGAGACAATCGTTCATGACGGATGCGGATGCTGCAGCGAGTCCTATCAACTATTCAAGAAATGCCAATCCATATATGAATCCTTTCAATCCGGATGGAAGTTACAGATATGATAAGGATATAGATGGTTTTGCGGATGCTTATATTCCATTCAATTTCCTTGAAGAAAGAGAGAATACCAGCTATACCCTGAAGAATCACTCGTTAAAGGCAATATTGGACTTAGAATATAAAGCGACCAAAAACCTGAGATTTACTTCACAGTTGGGTATTCAGTATGATACCAATAAAACAGAAAAATATGCCGGACAGGAAACCTACTTTACCAGAAAGATGAAGGAGGGAACCCGTTACTATAAAGATGGTGCATATCGTTATTTCCTGCCTGCCGGAGATATTAAGCAAAACTGGAATAATGACTTCTTTCAGTATAACTGGAAGTTGCAGGGAACCTACAATACAAAAATCAATTCTGTACATGAAATTGATTTGATGGCGGGAACAGAACTTCGTAAAACGGAAGATAATACTACGCTTACAAGAGCTTTTGGTTATAATAGAAATACAAGAACAGGAACTCCTATAGCTTTCCCTACCGCCAATTTTGCAGCGGACAAGAGGTATGAAACCTATCGTGAAATACCTCCTGTAGAAAACGCTTATGCATCCATGTTTGCTACGGCTTCCTATACTTATGATCAGAAATATACTTTTTTTGGAAGTGTAAGATATGACGGGACCAATTTATTCGGGGTTAATAAAAAGTACAAGTATCTTCCAATATGGGCTGTTTCAGGGTCTTGGTTGGTAACAAAGGAAAACTTCATGAAGAATATCACAGCTGTTTCCAATCTTAGGCTAAGAGCTTCTTATGGTCTGCAGGGGAATATTGATCGTAATACTTCACCATTCTTTATTGGTGAATACAATTATGCATCAATTCTTCCAGGGATGAGAGAAGATGTGATCAACGTGATTAGCCCGCCAAATGATAAACTTCGTTGGGAAAAAACAACCAATATCAACGTTGGGCTTGATTTGGGGTTATTTAATAACCGTGTGAATCTTACCGCGGATGTTTACAACAGAAAAGGGACGGATATGATCAGTATGAAGGAAACTCCCCTTGAAACCGGATTCGAATATACCATGATGAACTGGGGTAGCCTTACCAACAAAGGTTTTGAATTGGCATTATCTACCAGAAACATCAACAAGGAGAATTTCAAATGGTCAACCACGATCAATTTTGCACACAATAAGAGTAATGTCCTTAGCGAGCAGCCTCGTGATAATGCAATGCTTCCATCCAGAGAAGGACTTCCCGTAAATGCTGTTTTTGCACTAAAAACTGCAGGAATCGATGAAAATGGAAACCCACTGTTCTGGAAAGGAAATGAAAAGGTAAAAGCTGCAGATTTCTTTAAGCTTTATGATGTATATGCAGATTTTCTTCCGGGTCAGTTTGTAGATACAAAACTTTCAAATGAAGAATTAAGAAATCTGTTTACCTATGTGGGAGATAGAGATCCTAAGTTTACCGGAGGAATTATCAACACCTTTAAGGTTCATAGTTTTGACCTTACTGTTGCGGCTACATTCAATTTCAAGCAGACGGTAATGCGTACTCCATCTTATAGAGGAATGGATCTAGACAGAGGAAGAAATTATACAAGGGAAATTTACGAAGCAGGAAACTCATTGCCGGGAATTACAAGTCCTGATATGGATGCAAATCCTGATGGATGGATGGCTAATAAATGGTTTACCGGTAACCGTTCCAATACCTACGGATTACTGGATATATGGGCTAAAGAGGTGAGCTATGTAAGAATCAGTAGTATTCGTTTAGGATATACGCTTCCTAAGGAATTTACTGCTCCTATGGGAATTACTAGTCTTAGGCTAAGTGTTGAAGGACGTAACCTGTTTGTATTCAGTAATGGCTACAAAGGATATTTTGATCCGGAAACTTATGGTAATATTTATGCACAGCCTATTACCAAGTCTGTTACAATAGGGTTTAATGTTTCTTTTTAAAACTTGAAAACAATGAAAAAAATAACTACAATTATAGCATTAGCAGTAATCAGCTTTACCAGTATAGGATGTGACAGATTTTTGGATGTACAGCCGGAAGGAAAAGTTATTCCGGTAACTGTAGATGACTATCGTAAGGTTCTTACATCTGCTTATGCAAAATATCCGTCTCACAAATCGTTGTCTGTACTTCGTACTGATGAGGTAACGATTAATGAAAATATAAGTGATTTTACTGTTTATCGTGAAATTGCAATGTGGAAGGATAACAATAATGATTCGGTAACAGCAGAATTTCCATGGGTAAAGTTTTATTCAGTGGTCTTTTATCTGAATCAGATCATCAATGAAGGAAGCAAGACAATGCAAGACTCTCCAGAGAAACAACAGATTCTTGCGGAAGCCTACGCATTGCGTGCCTATGTGTATTTTGACATGGTTAACTTATACGGAAAGCCGTACAATAGTGCTACAGCCTCTACAGACAGAGGTGTCCCGATCAATCTTGAAATGGATCTTGAAGCAGTACTGAAGCCGTCCTCCGTACAGGAAGTGTATAATCAGGTTCATGCTGATATCAGCAAGGCAGAAGGACTTATGGTAGAACAGCAGCAGTCTGCAGGTATCAATTATAGATTCTCTAAGATCGCATTATTGGCTTTGCAGGCAAGAACTGCCCTTTATGAGAATGACTGGAATAAAGCCTTATCCTACGCAGATCAGGTATTGGCAGTAAAAGGAGAACTGAGCAACTTAAATACGAGCAATACAGCTCCTCATCATTATATGTCTGTAGAGTCTATTATGGCTTTGGATGATGTATTTGACAGTGCTGCACAGAATTTATCTTTTGCATCTACTGAGTTACTTTCAAAATATAATGAGACTACAGATAAAAGGTTTAAAATTTATTTTGAAAAAAATGACAGCCAGTATAAAATCATTAAAAGAGGAAGTTCTGAATTCAAAGTATCCTTTAGAACTTCTGAAATGTATTTTATAAAATCTGAGGCATTATTGAAGCTTGGGAAACTTAGCGAGGCAAAAGATATCTTATCAAAAGTATTAAAAAACAGATATACACCTGAGGGATATACTTCGGTTCAAAATGATATTACCCCAATGAATGCTACAGAATTCATGAGTTTTATTCTTGATGAAAGATTCAGAGAGTTTGCAGCAGAGGGACATAGGTGGTTCGATCTGAGAAGAGCAAACCAGAAAAAAATTATACATACCATCAATGGTAAGGAATATATTCTTCAGCAAAATGACGTGAGATATACAATAGAATATCCAATGAGTGCGAAGAAGAATAATCCTAATTTATAACACTTCATATTAACAACCCTTGAAACCGCTTGAACTTGATTGTTTTAGCGGTTTTTTTGTACTTTTGCAATGTTATGAAAATTGCAATTATAGAAGATGAATTGCTGGCAGTTAATTATCTGAAGAATTTATTGGATAAACAAAACATAGTCTCCGTCACTGAGACTGTGGTTCTTCGGTCAAAAAAACAAGCAATAGAATTCTTCGAAAAAGACTCCGCAGACCTTATCTTTATGGATATCCATTTGGGAGATGGGATGAGTCTTGAAATCTTTGAACAGGTTGAGCTTTTTACACCCATTATTTTCATAACTGCCTTTGATGAATATGCCATGAGGGTTTTCAGGCATTTTACCATAGATTATCTTTTGAAACCTTTTGAAGAAGATGACTTACATAAAGCATTACAGAAATTCATTTCCATTAGTAATTTTGACCCTGAACCGGTATTGAGGTCTATTTCTACTCTGCGTCAGGATGACTCTGAGGTGATGAAACGTTTCATGGTAAGAGAAGGAAATAAGCTTAAATCTGTAGATGAGCAGAATACAGCATATTTCTTTGCTTCCGGAAAATACCTTTTTCTCACTACCAAGGACCATCAGACTTATATTTATGATGATACCATCAAGGATATTATTCAAAAACTGAATCCACAGGTTTTCTTTAAAATAAACCGTAAGTTTATCATCAACAAAGAAGCGGTCACAGAAATTATTAAACATTCCAGTCAAAAAGTTGAGCTTAAACTTTCACCCGAACCGGAAGTAAATGCTGAAGTTTTTATCAGTAAAATGCAGATTGCAGAATGTCTAAGCTGGCTGAACAGTTGATTCCATCTCGACCAATTAACTTAATTTCAGTTGTTTGATAATGGCTATACAATACAGAAATAATCATTTTAAAATAGTTCCTGAGAAAGAGGTTGAACCTAGATTTTCCGGATATAAGGATCATATCATGAATGATACCCTTAAGATCAGGGAAAAGCATATAGCGGGCTATCTCTTCGCAATACACTATTACAAGGATCTGAATGAAAATGATGAACAGATTGTAGAACAATTCAGAAGTACACCTGATCTGGAAATGCTAAGCATACGGGTAAGACAGGTGCATGGTGATTTCCGGATCGATCATGTTAAATATTTTGATTTTGATGAAAACAGGTTCTCACCACTCACCGTTCGGGAACTATATAATAATAAAGAACAGATGATTTCTTGTGAGTCAACAGACTCTTTATTGCCCTTGGATGGTGAGAATTATTATGATTTGGTGAAGTATTATTTCGCAACAGAAAAAGGAATGGAAGGCCAATTTTTTTCGTCACATTATAACTCAGGAATCTTTACAGATATTGAATACTTTCCTCAGGGTTTAGAAACTGATGACCAGGATGTGGAAAGAGGATTCTACGGAATCTATGCTGAAGAACTCATGCGTAAAATGAATATTCCTTCTAAAATGATGATCTGGTATATGAATAATGAGTTTCTGCCGGAATTATGATCTCTAATGTTTTTTTAAATTTATCCTCCTAAATAAAAGGATCGTGAAAATACAATATCGAAATTTAACTTATAAGATCATCATGGAGCAGAAAGAACTGATTATTATGGATGCTCATATAGGAGCATTTCCATGGGATTAGCATGATTACTTTCACTCAGCGGTGCCTTTCTTACCGGATACCGGCATTATTTAAAACTCAATAACTGAAAAACATCAATGGACATCAAAAAAAAATATAATCTGGAATTTATCCGGACTAAACACCCTACATTCAGTAACTCTTTTAGTTGTAGAAATAATATACCTGAGTTTCCGGGTTCGTATGTGTTGTCATCTCTGCTCACCGGTTTATCAGATTTGGAATCTAAGGCTTTTGTAGAAGAGATTGAGGCTGCTCAGGATGGGAGATATTATGAGGAAGATTATTTGTTGGACTGGGATAGTTTTACCCCTATCAAAATACGGCCACCTAATGCAGAAATCAACGGTTTTGTGATCAACTTATCAGAATTAAAACAATTACTTGAAGAATGGAACCGATTTGTAAAATCGTAAGAAACCCTAATAGATCTTTCCAACAGTTCTTATAACCTCCACAAATACCACCATTGAAAGAGTGAATATTCCTTACTTTTAAAAATAAAGTATATGATGAGGGAAACAAGGGAGAACTATTAATAAAATATTGACTGGACAGTTAATCATATTGACTTTGATCTGGCTGAAGACGGCTGCCCAAGAATGGACCGTGTAACAATTGACAAGGAAAAATGTATCATAAAAAGTCATAAAGAAATAATTCCTTTAGATATTCCAACTGAAGGTCTATAGTAGATCTTGATAGAATAGACGAAATACTTTGAAATACTTAACATTAAGTGTATGGGAGTTTCATATGCAAACAGATAAATTTGTATGGAGAGATCTGAAACAATATAAGAATTTAAAAAAGAGAATTCACACGTAGCAGAACTGCTTTTGGGAATCCAGATCAGGTACCACACAACTTTTATAACCAAAGAAAACAACCTCAATGAAATGAACCAAAATATCATCGATACCTATGAAATGGAACTTAAAACAAAGTATTACGTTGGGAAAGCATTAAAAGAAAAAGAAAAGTTAAAACTATAGAAACCAATATTATATATTTAACTGACTTTCTAAACTGCTGGCGGTTAGTTGAAGATATCAATACTTCATTATTACCAGATATTGATAAGGTATTACTCAGTCCGGATGTTGAAATAGAGGCTTATTCTCCTACGGTGGACATTATCATGATCAATAATTCAGTGGACTTTTATGATAAAACAGGATCTGTTATGAGTATGCCATTGCAGGACTTTAATGAAATTGTAACAATATGGAGGGATTTTTTAATTAAAACTCCACTAAGTGAATTATAAAGTTTAATTAAAATGACAACACATACAAACAGAATTGAAAAAGAAATATGGGCTCTTCATCAGGCTGATCCAAGAACTTTAGAAAAAAATATACAGGATAAAGTTTCAAGTGTTCTATTGTTTAAAGATTATATTACACGATTAAAAGCCTGGAAAAAAGTATTACAATTGGAGTATATTCCTTTGGGATTGAATATAAATGTGGATAGAAATAATGTGCTTATGGATATCGCTCCAGAGTTAGGGAATGAAATGATGTCCTATCTGGATTTTTGTGATTATGTATTTAAAATATTAAGTATCAATATTCCAGGGGAGAGATATAAAAATGGAGTTTTTATTTATTTGTATGTTTATTGGCAAGTGTTCAAGGATCACCCTAAAGTAAAATCGACAATGATACAGTATCCTGGACTACAACATCCTTATGATGGCATAATTAAAATGTTTCGGCATGATTATATTTTTAGGGCTGAGGGAATTAGTGTCCGTGGTTTAACGATGAGTAATTCAGGGATATATTTGCCATCAGTAGATGATGTATTTCTGGATTTTATTGATAGGAATTGTCAATCTGTTAGTGGATTTACAATCCCTGAACAACCTAAAGTAGATGAATTATGGCAGGCGTTTCAAGATGCACAGAAGTAAATAGTCTTTGTCTGTAATGAATAATAAAAACTAATGAAATGATTACAAAAATAATTTTTTTTACAAATGATGATGAGTTTATCACTGAAGAAGAAGCGTTGAAGTCGAGTAAATATACCAAACATATATGGGTCAACAAGGCGTTAAAGAAAGAAGAAATCTATAGAGAACAACAACTTTGGGGTGGGGTTTATTATTTATCACCTGAAGAGAATCTTGCAGAGGTACTTATCGCACTTAATCCCAAGCTAAATTGGACTATAAAGGACAATAAACAGATCATTAATGGGTATACAGTCTGGGATTGTAAGTTCTATGATAACCTGGAACAAGCATCTACATATTCAAAAATCGTTTTGGATCCTGATGAAAATAAAATAGCTAATATTATCTATGATGGCCTTACTCATCAGGTAAAGGGAGGGGTGAAGTTTTATAAATTTGGAAATAAACCTATTCCATGGGGAAATCCGGATGATGTATTTGATGAAGATTCTGATATTCTTTTCATATTTGGTGAAGATGGTGAGGTAGATGCTGTACATGTGAGTGATTTTCTTTTTAGTAATGATTTTACCTATAGTGCTTCTCAATTCTTTAGGGCTGCAGGGAATTTCTTTGAACAAATGGGGCTTTCTGACGACGAAATATACTATTATACCCATGCAGAACCTCTTGTTCCCAATTTTGAACATAATAAAGAGGTTGTAATCATTAGTTTTTTTGATCAGTTTAACCAAGTAGTTACTGAGAAGGAAGCGCTTGATTTAGACCGTTTTTCTAAACAGATCAGGATGGGTAATGTTTTAAAAAAAGAAGAAGAGTATAAAGATCAGCAGCTTTTGGGGGGAACTTATTATTTGTACCCGGAGGAAAATATTATAGAAGCACTTACTTCTCTGAATTCTTCTTTACAATGGAAGATAATGAGCAATAAGCAGATGGTCAATGGATACGAAGTTTGGGAATCCAGAATTTATACTGATTTAGAAGCAGGTCCAACATATTCAAAAGTTGTTTTGGATAGAGATGGAAATGAAGTAGCAATAATAGACTATGATAGGGTCTCCCATGAAGCTGAATCTGGTATGAAAGTTTATAATTATAGTCATAAGCCTATTCCTTGGAGTGATTCAGAAGATGTATTTAATGAAGACTCTGATATTAGATTCCTGCTCATTAAAGAGGGAAGAGTAGGAGATGTTGGGACTGTATTTGTAAGTGATTTTTATATTTTTGGAGATGATGTATGTTATGACGCTTTAAAGTTCTTTAGTCTTGCAGGTGACTTCTTTGAAAAGTTGGGTGTTTCTGATGAAGAATTACACTATTATACTCATTTTGAACCTCTTGTTCCCCATTTTTAATGAACAGTATAGATCTTACCATGAGACAAATATCCTGAAGATCCTGAAACTAAAGTGTAATTATAAAAACTATAAAATATAATATGAGAATTTTAAAAAAAAGCAGGATAAATAAATTGATGGCTTTATTTCCATTATTACTGTTTTTTTCCTGTAACTCATTGGATAATGATGAATACAAGATCTTAAATTTAGCAATAAGCAAATATGTTTTTAAAGAATTAGACCCGAAAGAAATATCGGAAATAGCCAATCAGTATAAAGTAAGCAGCAGTGAAGCTATGGATATTATAGACGCCAGAATGAAAAATGAGCAATATACTTTTACCATGTCTGAAACACTGGATGCAGTAGACCTACCAAAGGATAACTGGGATGCTCTTCATAATCACTATTTTTTTGAGGAGATTAAGAATCGGTCAGATCAGGCAATTCCAGTCGACTTTAGTAGAATTGAAGATTTTAAAAATATAAAAAGAGTTACGAAAGCTGTCAATAACAAAAATTACGCAGGACATTATAAATTTCATAGGGTTCTGTTTGATAAAAGTAGAAAAAGAGCTTATCTTCAGATTGATCTTCCAAAAGATCAAATTAGATTTGGGACTGTTGGGTTAAGATTAAAGAAAGAAAATGGAGAATGGGAATTTGAAAAATAGCAGTGCTGGAACTCTATATACAATTAACCAAAAATGAAAATAAACGAAGATTTTATAAAGGAGCTTGCTGTTTTTAAAAGCAAAAAGAATCCTGAGAGATTTGGTGGTCCCAGCAATATGCTGTTGTTTAAAAATTATCTGAATACTATGAAACGATGGTGTGAAGCATTGGACTTAGGGTTTTCGTACAATCTCATGCGGTATAAAGACTGAAATGATCTGATCCGGATATTGTTTCCTGAAATTAGAAATAGATTGCTGGATATAGATTTTTACAGACTTAACCTATTGGAGGGAGTTTCTATCAATACAAACAAATATAGATCCTTTGATTATTTATATTTATACTATGCCATCTACTGGAATGTATTGAAAGCAGAATATCCATCTGTTTTTGAACCTTTCAGTAATTTACCCGATCCATATGAATCTGTCTACAGGCTTTTGTTAAATGGGGGAGTATGCAGTGTTTTGAAGGATATCTAAGTGTAGCTGTTGATAGATTTTATTATGAAATCAGCAAAGAACCAGCTAATGTGAATTTTAGCTTGCCATCTATGGATGAGAGGTTCATGAATTTTATTGATGCTCAATACAAATTATTAGTACCCGAAAGCGGGTATAAAATAGATATTCTTGATCAGGAAAAAGTAAATGAAATGTGGGAAGAGTATCAGGCTTTGTCAGGCTGTTCATAGTTGTGAGTTGACATTCTTTCGAAATAATACCCTGCGTAAATCAATAAACATAACAACTGCCACTCTGAAAGAATCCAAACCCTATTTTTGATCATTTTGCAGCGACTCATGTAGTAGTTTATTTTAAAACGATCTTAAAGCCCAATGACTTATTAACCAAGAGAATCTTTGTAATCTCCTAAATCTGCGAGAAGATGATCATTCTCCGCTACCAATTTTAAGATATATTTACCAATTTAAAAGCTAAACATTGAACTTAAAAGAATCAGACAAAAGAAGAGTTAATTTTGAGGACATCGAATTCGGAGAATATGATCATGATGGAAATAGCCTTATTTTATTCAACGGACATTTATATACAGGATATGTAATCCTTGATAAGTACCCAAATGGGGATACTATGGCTGAGATGGAATACGATTCCGGAAGCCGTGTAGGGTGGCAGAATGAGTATAATGAAGCCGGAATTCTTATCTATTCATGTTATTCTGTGGGGCAGACTACCAAGGAGGTGTATGAGTATGATGATGAAGGAAATCTAATCGATCATTACGAACTTTAAATCAACATAATGCATTTTTGGGTTATCTTTTAACCCTTATCTCGATTCTGTTTACTTCTTTACAATATAAGAATCATACTTTAAAATCTTTGTGTTAAAAAAATCCTATATGAAATCCTAAATGCAAAAAAACCTCTGAATAATCAGAGGTTTTAAAGTGGTTTCTCCAGGAATCGAACCAGGGACACATGGATTTTCAATCCATTGCTCTACCAACTGAGCTAAGAAACCATTATATTTTTGTTTGACTTACTTCGTTGTTTTAAAGTGATGCAAAAGTATAATATTTTGTAATACCATGCAAGTTTTTGTGTGATTTTTTTGATGAAATTTAATTGTTATTAAGAACTATTTTTTTAATGAGTTGATATGCAGAAGATTTGTTCTTATTATAAAACTTTTAAAACATCTATTATTTTAAAACTAAATATTATTTTGAGCATTTAATGTATTTACTTTTTTTATAGTAATAATGCGTTTTTTGTAATGATTAAATAGAGTTTGACAGGAACTTTAATGTAAAATATCAAAGTTATGTGAAATAAATTAAGATTGTATTTGGATTATTTTTATATTAGTAGTCAGTTAGTTAACGCTAAAAACCATAATCATGAATACAGAAAATTTTAGTACACTTGAGCTTCTGCACAAGGAGTTTAGGTATCCGTTCCCAACGTTAAAAAATCCCTATGCTGAACAATTGCAGGAGATTACCGAGAATCAATGGATTGATGGTGAATACCTATGGCTTTATGAGCAAAATCCTGATCTTCGCAAAAAATACAAGAAGACTAAAACAGCGCATATTGCCGCTCAATGGTTTCCTACTGCTACACCAGAACGGTTTAGGCCTATTTGTAGATTAATGCTTTGGACCCTTTATAATGATGATCTTTATGAAGAAAGTGAGCCTGAAGATATTGGATATGTACATGCCCAATCAATCGCGGTGTTAAAAGGTGAAGTAAGCGGTGAAAACTCAGGAATACCTTTAGGAAAGATGCTGGCTACCCTAAGATTAGAGTTGCTGCAGTTTATTCCGGAAGAATCAATTTTCCGTTTCACACAAATGATCAGTAAATATTTCCTGGGATTAGAAACCGAGTTGAAGTATAAGAAAAATAAAACCTATCCTAGTGTATCAGAATGTATTGCTCTGCGTGAAAATTCCATCTGTTTATATCCCTTTCTTCAGCTTACAGAAGTGGAAACAGGTGTTACCCTTCCCCCGGAGATTCATGCCCATCCCGTGATCCAACGTTTGCAAGCCTTAGCCTGCCATTTAGTTACTTTTTTTAATGAAGTACAATCCGTTATAAAAGATGAGGCAACAGGTAGTATTTATTACAATATTGTAAAAGTAATCCAGAACGAACACCAAATGTCCCTGAAAGAAGCATGTCTTGAAGATTTACGCTTACATAATAAAGACCTGAAAGAATTTTTAGAATTACAAGCTTCTCTTCCTGATTTTGGAATATGGCAGGAAGCTGTGGTCAATTGGGTACATTACATGAGTATGGTACTCAGTGGGTGGAAAAACATTTCTACCAAACTGGACCGCTACAATATGATGGAGTTTCCCAATGCTGCTGAACTTCGTGAAAAGCTGAATGAAATATAAAGAAACTACAATTGGGAAATAAATTCATAGTCATTAATACAAAAAACTAAAATAACATGAAACCAGAAGAATATAATTCAAAAGATTATTTGCCGCGTGGTCATTATCCTTGGCCTGACCTTATCAATCCCCATGCAGAACAGATGGGGAAAGATATGGATGGATGGATTGACAATGACTACACTTTCCTGACGGAAAAACAACGTGGGATATACAAGAAAATGAAGCTGCATATGTGTACGGCGCGTATGTGGCCCGATCTAACCTATGAACAGACCATTCCATGCAATAGGTTTATGCTTCAGTATGTTGCTCTTGATGATCAGGTAGAAAATTCCTCGCTGGAGGAAATTCAACAATTACGGATTCGTTGTGTAGATATTCTTAGAGGTGAGCAGCCAAGGCCGGATGAGAATGCGCTCTATCAGCATATGGCGTTGATAAGGGATGAATTCCGTGCTTTAATGCCTGATATATGGGTGGAGCGCTTTATTTTCTATTTCTATCAATCTTTCAGATATGGAATTGAATTGGAATATCCCTATAAAATAGTACAACGTCCACCATCTCTTACACTTTTTAAGACCATTCGTGAATATTCTGTTCTTATGCGTCCCTATTTGATCTTGGGTGAAATTGAATCAGGCCTCGTTCTTCCGGAACATATTTTTGAACATATTGTCGTTCAGAAAATGATATCTCATATGACCCTGGTTGTTGCATGGCAAAACGATATTCATTCTCTTCCGAAGGAAATGGCAAAAGGAACAGAGGTTTTTAACTTGGTTTTTGTATTGCAGCAAGAATATAATCTCTCACTAAAAGATGCCTGTGAGCAAGCGTTTCGCATACATAATGAAGAATTGGCAAAATTACTTGCCTTACATGCAGAGTATCGTGAGTTTGGGGAGTACCAGGAGCATGTAGATAAATTTGTTTATTATGCAGGAGTTGGACTTCAGGGAGTAAACTCTTTCTATCTTGAAACTGAAAGATATCAGCATGGGGGAGTAGGTTTTGCATGGCCGGAAATAAGTAATATCTAATCAGAAAATTTTTATAAATATTTACTCCCTTAAATTTTAACTTTGAGGGGGTATTATTACTTTTATGTTTAACCGTATTTGTAGAGGTAAAAGCTATTGAATACAGAGGTCCCTAATGAATAAAAAATGACACAAATAAGCACGACGAAAAAGCACCTGTTAAAATTACTTTTTATGGCTTCTTTAGTAAGCATCATATATTCCTGTAAAAAAGAAACAAAGAAAACTGTTATCCTCAAAAATGATAGTTATAGGGCAAAGAAAGATAGTAATGCTGTAAAAAACGATCAAAATATAGAAAACCATCAAATAGTCTATAATGAGATTAAAGTCCCTAAAAAGAGGAGTAATTATGACGATGGAGCCATCCAAAGCTTTGACATGAGTTTTACAAGTCAAATTTTTAAGATCAGATATATTGAAGACAGAGCATATATTCAATATGAGATTGATGGGAAAGTTATTCAGGGCTGGCAGTTTTTAAATATCAACTTTTACTACGATAGTTCCTATGAAATAGCAGAGAAAGATTCCCATCTGCTTTACAATGAATCTGACTCTTCGGGAATTTTATTATTTCCGGGCTTTACTGAAGAGTACGCAGTCTACTTTGTGTATGAATTCAATAATAATAAACTTCAATATATAAAAGAGGTTATACTCAATAGGAACACCTCTGCTGAAGTTTGGTCCAATGTCCATACACTTAAGGCAGTTCGTGAAAAAAATACAATACAGATCACCCTTACAGATCATAAAGGGAAAGAATACCTATTTGAAGACAGGGAAGAGCTGCCGGAAATCGATTCACCTGAAAATACAAACCTTTCTAAGGATCTGATCCTGTTAAATAGTAAAAAGTAAATGCTGTAAAGATTTGTTTTAGGGTGGTAAATATTTCCCAGATTTTTACATTTACTCTTCAAATATACAAACGCAAAAAAACCTCTGACTAATCAGAGGTTTTAAAGTGGTTTCTCCAGGAATCGAACCAGGGACACATGGATTTTCAATCCATTGCTCTACCAACTGAGCTAAGAAACCATTATATTTTTGTTTGACTTACTTCGTTGTTTTTAAAGTGATGCAAAAGTAATGTATTTTTTTAGATTCTTCTAAGATTTTTACACTTTTTTATTACCGTTAGTCTGTTTTTATACCTAAGAGCAAGAATAACAGGCTGTAAAATTTTACAAATAAGGTCTTTGATGTATTCAATTCCATTTTTGCCGATCAAAATTTCTGACGTTTGCGAGCTTTTTTTCTGAAAAACAAAAAAACCTCTGACTAATCAGAGGTTTTAAAGTGGTTTCTCCAGGAATCGAACCAGGGACACATGGATTTTCAATCCATTGCTCTACCAACTGAGCTAAGAAACCATTATATTTTTGTTTGACTTACTTCGTTGTTTTAAAGTGATGCAAAAGTAGTGCGTTTTAGTATACAAAGCAAGTATTCATCGTGCTTTTTTCACTAAAATTGAAAAACTTATTGATTATCAGCCGGATTATTTTCCTGTTCCTTTCTGATTTGCTCACTCATCTCTTCCAATACCGGTTTAATCGTGTTTTCAGGAAGATCACTGATTCTGATATACATCAGTCCGTCAATCGCATCATTGAAGTTAGGGTCAACATTGAAAGCGATAACTTTTGCGTTTTGCTTAATGTATTTTTTGATCAAAACAGGTAATCTCAATTCAGGTTCAAGATCATCAATAATCTTGTCCAGCTTATTAAGGTCAGATTCCATTTCTTCAAAGAAGATATTTTTATCCCTGTCACGAAGCTTTACCTTATATTCATTTCTTGGAGTGATGTATTGAGCTACTGCAGAGTCAAAATAATTAGAACGCATAAACTCGATCATCAGAGACTTTGAAAACTCTGAGAATTTATTGGAGATACTTACACCTCCCATCAGGAATTTATGATCAGGATTTCTCAGGCATACATGTACAATTCCTCGCCACAAAAGGAAAAGAGGAAGAGGTTTCTGCTGATATTCCTGGCAGATATAGGCACGGCCCATTTCAATCACCTTTTTAAAGAAAGGGTGAATGTCCTGCTCAAACTCAAATAAAGAACTTGTATAGAAGCCTTTGATACCATATTTCTTCATGACCTCTCTACCAAGCGCCATTCTGTAGGCTCCCGCAAGTTTTTTCTCACCATTATCCCAAAGGAAAAGGTGATGGTAATGCTTGTCATACTCATCAAGGTCAAACGGAAGATTACTTCCTTCACCTACCGCACGGAAAGTAAGTTCTCTTTGACGTCCGATTTCCCTCATAATGGATGGGATTTCTTCATACGTCGTAAAGTAGATCTCGTAGTTTCCATTGCTGAACAGCATTTTATCCGTTCCTCTCAGCTTATCAACATCTTTTACGATATCTTCTAATGGAGTTTCATCAATAATATTCTGAACAATATTTTCCTCTTTTAATAAAGGGAATTTTACAGACAAATTCTGAAGATTGATGCTTTGGGCTAATGATTTTCTTTTTTCATAATAAGATTTCATCATATAAACCTTACGTTTTAGAAACTCTCCAAGCTCTTCAATCGTTTCCATATCATCCATTGCCTTTACCGTAATCGGTTTTCCGATTCTTATCCTGATGGGCTTCTCTCTATCATTCATCATTTCAGAAGGAAGCATGATCGTCTGTAAATTGGGATGAATTTTAGCCACCTGATAAAAAAGACGGCTGTTCTTGGCATGGAAATACATAGGAACTACCGGCACTTTAGCCATTCTGATAAGCTTAAGTGCCGTCTTTTCCCATTCTTTATCTAAAATTTCTCCATAAGGATTGTTCTTGTTAGAAACTTCTCCTGCCGGAAAAATACCTACACAACCTCCATTTTGTAAATGCTTAAGTGTTTCACGCATTCCTGAAGAGCTGCTGTAAGCTTCTTTTCTGTTTTCAAAAGGATTTACAGCGATTACGTAAGGCTCCATAGGTTTGATCTTTTCCAAAAGGAAATTTCCCATTACCTTGAAGTCCGGACGAACCTCTGATAAGATCTTGCACATCAAAATCCCGTCAATGGCACCCAGCGGGTGGTTGGAGACCAAAATAAATGGTCCCGTTTTAGGGATTTTTGCAAGATCCTCTTCAAAAGCTACATAGCTTAGGTTTCTTTCTCTTACAAATGAGTCGAAAAAGTCTTTGCCTTCCTTGTCTTTTAGTTTATCGTATAGTCTATTTACTTCATTTATTTTAGCAATGCTCATAACAGCAGATGCTACCGGATTCTTGAGGAACCCGATTTTACTTAAGCCGGAAGCTTTGATCAGATCGTTTTTCGAAATTAAACTCATGTGTGCTTAGTCGCAATTAATATTATTGTGTTACCATTTGAAGAGTATTCTTGGAAATCTGTTCCAATAATACATTTTTTTCATGGTAAAATCTATCAATGTGATCCATCTTCGCATTTCTTACTGTGAATAAAGATACATTTTTAATTGCTTCAGTTTTAAAAATTTTTTGAAGCTCTTCGTTAAGTTCTTCAAGATGATTAAATTTATCTTCAAGGCACAGTGCCAAGGAGATCGCAGAATTCTGCATTAAGGAAACCTTGATCTTATATTTAGATAAATATCCGAAAATTAGGCTCATATGATCTTCCGCAATGAAAGAGAAGTCTCTGGTAGAAATCTTCAAAAGCTCCTGATTTTCTTTTAAAATATAAGTTTCTTCCTGTTGGTTTTTTTCTGAAGCCCCTACTTTAGTTCCTTCTTTAGTAGGATCTACAAAGGATTTTACATAAAAAGGAATGTTTTTTTGTTGTAGCGGCTGCAATGTTTTTGGGTGAATAACGCTTGCTCCATAATAAGCCATTTCAATAGCTTCTTCATACGAGATATTAGAAAGAAGAGAAACATCCTTGAATTTTCTTGGATCTCCCGTCATTACCCCTGGTACATCTTTCCAGATGGTCATGGCTTCAGCATCTAAGCAATAAGCGAAAATAGCAGCAGAGTAATCAGAACCCTCTCTTCCTAACGTTACGGTAAAGTTGTTTTCGTCAGAACCAATGAAACCTTGGGTCACATAGCAGATCTCAGGATTTAGATTGGAAATAAAAGCTTCTGTTTTTGTCCAGTCTACAACCCCTTCTCTGTAAGAATTGTCTGTTTTTATATAATCTCTGGCATCTAGCCACTGGTTGGTAAACTGAATCTCATTCAGATATTCACTTAGAATTTTTGTAGAAATCATTTCTCCGCAACTTACCACCTGGTCATAGACAAAGCTGTAATTAGGAGACTTATTTCTTCTTAAAAAAGAATCGATGTCATCAAAAAAGATATTGATTTCAGCAAAAACCGCATGATTTTCAGGAAACAAACCGTCCGCAATCTCGATGTGTTTTCGTTTTATCTTTTCAATCTCAGTTTGATAATTATCTTTCTTGAAATAAAGTTCTACCACTTTTTCCAACTCGTTTGTCGTCTTGCCCATTGCTGAAATCACCAGCAAACATTTAGCAAATCCTTGGCTTTTTAGAACCATGGACACATTTTTTACACTCTCGGCATCCTTTACAGATGCTCCACCAAACTTGAAAATTTTCATTAAATTGTTAAAAATAAAATTGTTAGATTAAAAATTACATGAGTTTTTTACGGACGTCAAAATTATAAATTTACAACGAGATATGAAATAGCCAGAGGGGTTGATAGAATTAAGATTTCCTTAAAAATCAATAATTAATGAAATAATCTGAATTTTTCGTGAGTCTGACGTAACTAATCCGGAGGCGTAATTTTCAATAGCTACTTAATATTATGTTGGGTTTTATTTGTATTGTATTGAAATACAATAAGTAACTTCTTTTGTAATTAAATTTTCTTAATGCAATAAATTTTCCGAAATTTGGGGAAAACGTAAAAAGAAAAATATGTCAAATCAACCATTACAGACTTTAGGAGAATTTCTTATTGATAAGCAGGACGATTTTCAATATTCTACAGGTGAATTTTCTCGTCTTCTGAGTGCAATAAGACTGGCTTCGAAAGTGGTAAACAGAGAAGTAAATAAAGCCGGAATTGTAGATATAACAGGAGCTGCCGGAAACCAGAATATTCAGGGTGAAGAGCAGCAAAAACTTGATGTGATCGCTAATGAAATTTTTATTACGGCTTTGTCTCAAAGAGAGGTTGTTTGTGGTATTGCTTCTGAGGAAAATGATGACTTTATTGACATTAAATGTGGAGAAAACGGTCATTTAAGTAAATATGTTGTACTAATAGATCCTTTGGACGGGTCTTCAAACATTGATGTAAATGTTTCCGTAGGAACTATTTTCTCTATCTACAGAAGAGTTTCTGAACCTGGAACTCCTGTACAGCTGGAAGACTTTTTACAGAAAGGAGTTAACCAAATTGCAGCAGGATATGTAATCTATGGTTCTTCAACAATGATTGTTTATACAACAGGAAATGGAGTGAACGGATTTACATTGGATCCATCTTTAGGTACCTATTATCTTTCTCATCCTAATATGACGTTTCCAAAAACAGGGAAAATCTACTCTATCAACGAAGGGAACTATATCAAATTCCCTCAAGGGGTGAAAAACTATCTTAAATATTGCCAGATGGAAGAAGGGGACCGTCCTTATACTTCAAGATATATTGGTTCGTTGGTAGCAGATTTCCACAGAAATATGCTTAAAGGAGGGATTTATATTTATCCATCTTATTCCCAGGCTCCAAATGGTAAGCTAAGATTACTATATGAGTGTAATCCAATGGCATTCCTTGCAGAACAGGCAGGAGGAAAGGCTACGGATGGTTTCAGAAGAATCCTTGAAATAGAACCTACAGAACTTCACCAGAGAATTCCGTTTTTCTGTGGAAGTATTGACATGGTGGAGAAGGCAGAAGAGTTTATGCGTATTGACAGTGTGAAATAAATGATAGCATCATATCATAGATATTTATTAGAATTCAAACGCCCGAGTGGAACATCTCGCGGCGTTTTGCTTGATAAGGAAACCTTTATCCTTGAAATTTCAGAAAATGGAAAGAAAGGAGTGGGAGAGTGTGCAATCTTCAGAGGATTAAGCTTTGATGACAGACCTGATTATGAAGAGAAGCTAAAATGGCTGTGTGAGAATATTGACAGGGATCCGGATTTTTTAAAAGTAGAATTAAAAGATTTTCCGTCAATATGGTTTGGGTATGAACAAGCAGTTCAGAACCTGAAATATGGTGATAGTCTTTACTTTCCAAGTGAATTTACAGAGGGGAAATCTGCAATTACCATCAACGGATTGATCTGGATGGGTGATGTAGGGTATATGGAAGAGCAAATTCAGGATAAGCTGGAAAAAGGATTTCATTGCATTAAACTAAAAATCGGAGTTGACTGGAAATCGGAGCATATTATTCTACAGAAATTAAGAGAAAAATTCTCCAAGGATCAGCTGGAGCTTCGTGTTGATGCCAATGGTGGCTTTACTAAAGAAGAAGCTATCGTTGTTTTGCAGCAATTAGCAGATTTACATATTCATTCTATTGAACAGCCAATTAAGGCCGGAAATTGGAGTGATATGGCAGAACTATGTGCCCAAACGCCGACTCCTATTGCATTGGATGAAGAATTAATAGGAATTACTGACCCCAAAGAGAAGAAAGAACTTTTAGAGGCCATACAGCCACAGTATATTATTCTGAAACCAGCCCTGATAGGTGGGTTTTCAGGTACTGATGAATGGGTCTCTCTGGCGGAACAACAGAATATTGGCTGGTGGATTACTTCAGCTTTGGAAAGTAATATCGGTCTGAATGCTATTGCTCAGTATACATTCACAAAAAAAAGTCCAATGCCTCAAGGTTTAGGCACCGGAGCTTTATTTGTTAATAATTTTGAATCCACCCTAGATCTCAGAAATGAGCTGTTGTGGTTCAAAAAATAGAAAATAATTAAGAACAAGTCGGGTTATTCCAATGTTCAGAATCCCATTCCCTGCAGCATCTGGCTTTAAAATCCCAGTTGTTGCAGCCTATAGGTACCACCGGAATATTTCCTCCGTTAATAGTCTTCAATTCTTTTTTTTCTAGTTTTCTTAAATTTTTCATAATTGATATTTTAATGTTAAGTTGATTCGATAATGAGCGTGAAAATTATTTAAGATACATAGGTTTAATAGTACAGTTGACTTTCATCGCTATTTAATAAAAAGCCCGATGCCTCAAGGTTTAGGCACCGAGCTTTATTTGTCAATGATTTCGAATGTATATGTGGCCTCAGAAATGAGCTGTTATAATTCAAAATATAGTTGTGAAAAATTAACTAGCAAAATGGAGGTGGTGAATCTGGGCAGGTAGTATTGCCACAGTAATCAGGAGCCCATGACCTGCAGCACATGGTAGAGGGGTTCCAACTGTTACATCCAAGAGGAGGTCTTCCTCCATAAATAGTCTTTAATTCTCCTTTGTTTAACTTTCTTAGATTTTTCATTGTAAATATTTTAATTTGATTGGTAAGTAAATATCCAAAATCATTTTAAATTACACAATGAATGGTGAGTTATTTTATTGATTTTTAACACAATAATAGAATTTTTATATCAATATCAAAAAAAGTAAAAGCTAGAATATATTATCCATTATCATTAACCACTTAACATATATAAATAATATCATGAAAACAAATCCCTGCAAGCTATTTGTAGGAATTATAGAGTTGTTCGGAGGTATTTAAAGAATAAAGTAATTGTTCAGTCGGATAGTATATGGGTTTATAATTTAATATTCATTTTAGATCACATCTTTTACGAAAATGGCTTTCCTAATATACGTTAGGATATAAGAAACCTTTTTTTTAATTTTTTTCATAATAAAAAAATTGTAATTCTCTATGTTATGAATTGGCAATCTCTATGCCATTTGTATGGTTATTAGTAACTTTAACATTGAGTTAATATTATAGGATTTTTTTAATTAACCGTTAAGAAATAATTGTGAAAATATTTTCGTTATCTTTAGTTCTATTGGTAATAAGATTCCTATCTATTCCATATAAATTTTGGAAAATATCACTCTGTACCTGTGAGCTGGAAAGGTAACCCCAATGGTTTCCTACTTCAAACTTAAAGCTGTTCCGCAGGTCATCCTTCACAAAAGTACAGTCGATTATAGAAACAATATCCTTGTAATGAGCAATGTCACTCGGTCCGTTTTTGCCCAGACGCGGGGTAAGAATATTTTTGGTAAACTGTGAAATCCCAAGAATAGCATCCTGCCTGTTCAGGTAAATAGAAATTCGGTTGGCAAGCAAAGGAAGTTTATTGAAAGAATCTTCGGAATCTTCAAATACTTTATAGCTCACATCAGCATTTAAAAGTAATACCTGATCGATGACCCTAAGAATATTTTCTCTTTTGAGGCTATAGAGCATACTTTGAAGAACCCTGTTTCCCATGGAGTGAGTCATGATATGGATTCTCTGATTGCAAGGAACAAGATCCCTATTGGAAAAAATGTCTTTTAGAAATTGAGTGTAAAAGTAGAAAAGTCTCAGTAACGAAGTTCCGGAATTGATACTTGATGCTTTATCATCAAAATAAGTGAGCGGAACAATACTGCTTGATGCAGGCCAGCTTACAAATAAAATATGTTCTACAGGAGAAGCAGGGTTATCAATGAATAATTTCTTGAGGTCAAGAATAGCCTTTAATTCATCATCGAAATCATAGGCATAGCCATGGATAAATATCAGAACATCACTTCTGTCCTTGGTGGCAGACATATTTTTGTACAATTCATAGAACATCCTTTGGGTTCCGCCAAGGTTATCAGCTGTGAGGGTAGATTTTTTAACTCCCTTTTCACTCAACAGAACATCCAATACTTCTCCGTAGCCTTGTTTTTCAGGCTCTGAGAAGAGTTGATAATCTAAAATATTCCGATTCGTATAGCTTTTCTTTTTTTTGGCTTGGGCAGTAGCCTCCTTGTGATTGTCAAAATTACATTTGGCAATCCTGAAATTTGGGATTGAATATTCATCATTGGAAAAAGAATCCACTTTTTCTCCTTGATGCCGAATAATCTTCCGGTTGCTTAATATATAAACGGCCATGATTATTAATTGGTTTAAACGGTTTTAGCTTTTTCTAAATTAAGAAAAAATATTGAATTACAATGAAGAAGCTATTTAAATTATCACTTTCACAAAAGCTTATTTTTCCGTAACTTTGTACGACTTTTTTTGTACAAAAACAAAAGCTAATCTTAATGGAAGAAGAAAAAAAATCACTCAATTTTATTGAGCAAATTATTGAAGATGATCTGGCAAACGGTTTGAATAAAGATCAGATCCGTTTCCGTTTTCCACCTGAGCCGAACGGTTACCTGCATGTAGGGCATACAAAAGCCATCTGCATCAACTTCGGTCTTGGTGAAAAATACAACGCTCCCGTAAACCTTCGTTTTGACGATACGAACCCTGAAAAAGAAGAACAGGAATTCGTAGATTCTATCATGAAAGATGTTGAATGGCTAGGTTTCAAATGGGATAAAGTTTTGTATGCATCAGATTACTTCCAGCAGCTTTACGATTGGGCAGTTCAGTTAATTAAAGAAGAAAAAGCTTACGTAGATGAGCAGCCTTCTGACGTAATTACTGAACAAAGAAAGAATCCTGCAGAACCGGGAATTGAGTCTCCATACAGAAACCGTCCTGTTGAAGAGTCGTTAGACTTATTCGAAAGGATGAAAAACGGAGAATTTGAAAGTGGTTCAATGTCTCTTCGTGCAAAAATCGACATGGTTTCGCCAAACATGAATATGCGTGACCCTGTTATGTATAGAATTTTGAATAAACCTCACCACAGAACAGGTACCGCTTGGAAAATTTATCCAATGTACGACTGGGCTCATGGTGAATCTGATTATATTGAACAAATCTCACACTCACTTTGTTCTTTGGAGTTTGAAAACCACAGACCTTTGTACAACTGGTATTTGGATCAGGTTTACGAAGAAGGAAAAGTTAAAAACAAGCAAAGAGAATTTGCAAGGATGAATGTTTCTTACATGATTACTTCTAAAAGAAAGCTACAGAGATTGGTAGCTGAAGGAGCGGTAACAGGATGGGACGACCCTAGAATGCCTACCATTTCAGGAATGA
Source organism: Chryseobacterium sp. SIMBA_028 (assembly GCF_046535285.1). Taxonomy (NCBI): domain Bacteria; kingdom Pseudomonadati; phylum Bacteroidota; class Flavobacteriia; order Flavobacteriales; family Weeksellaceae; genus Chryseobacterium; species Chryseobacterium sp. SIMBA_028. The sequence continues at coordinate 144,681 of NZ_JAWRWZ010000005.1, forward strand.
GAAGAAAAGGTTTTACACCAACATCTATCCGAAACTTTATTGATAAGGTAGGAGTTGCGAAAAGAGAAAACCTGATTGAAATTCAGTTGCTTGACTTCTGTGTGCGTGAGGATCTTAATAAGGTAGCTAAGCGTGTAATGGCAGTGATAGATCCGGTAAAACTGGTTATCGAAAACTATCCTGCAGACAAGGAAGAGTGGCTAGAGACTGAAAACAATCCTGAGCAGGAAAATGCAGGAACAAGAGAAGTTCCTTTCTCAAGAGAATTATATATTGAGCGTGAAGACTTCAAGGAGGAAGCTAACAATAAATTCTTCAGACTGAAATTAGGCGGAGAAGTTCGTCTGAAATCAGGATACATCATCAAAGCTGAAAGAGTAGAGAAAGATGAGAATGGGGAGATTACGACGATCTATGCTACTTATGATGAAAAGAGTAAGTCTGGAAGCGGAACGGAAGAAAGCTTAAGAAAAGTAAAAGGAACCTTACATTGGGTATCTGCCAAGCATGCAATCCCGGTTGAAGTAAGAATTTACAACCAATTGTTTACAGTAGAACAGCCTGATGCTGAAAAAGATGTAGACTTCTTAAACTTCATCAATCCGGAATCTGTAGCTACTATTCAAGGTTTTGCAGAACCAAGTCTAAAAGATGTAGCAGTGGGAGAACCTCTTCAGTTCCAGAGAATCGGATACTTTACAAAAGATCAGGATTCTACAGATTCTACATTGGTATTCAACCGTACGGTAACTTTAAAGGATTCTTTTAAGCCTTAATAGTTTCAGAATATTAAAAATAAATAAAAGCAGGACTTATTTAGGTCCTGCTTTTTTATGTATGATGAAGACGTTCACTGGATAAGCGCAAAGACGCGGGTTTTTATGTGATGCCGATCTTAGTTTGAAACTCAAAGATAAAATCCTGTCATCTTGAAGTACGAAGTATAAAATTTTTGCGCCTTTGCGTTGTCCAGCTTCAACATCCTAATACTTTCTAGCCTTTAACTCCCTTGATCCAATCCTGGAATTTACCGACCTGCTCCATAAAGAAAGATTCATGTTCTTCTTTTTCCTCTGGACGATTAACCAATATATGTTCAAAATAAGTTCCTTTCAGTACTTTTCTTAAAATTCCCTCTCCAAGGAATGGCTTATAGTCATTCAAGGCCTGAGTTGCTTTCAATAAATGGCGGATGTCATATTGTAAAGGATTAATATCCGGAACCTGCTTGTTAAGGTTAAGGAGATTGTATACTGCTATTCTTGCTGTTCTTACAGAACTTTCCATAGTGAAGACAACATCATTGTTGGTTTCTACAAACTGTCCTACCAATCCTAAATTGGTACAGCCCTCAGGAACCACTCTTGGACGGTCTCCTTTAGCTCTTGGCATAAACATAGACGTAATATAGGGCATAAATGCAGTACGAACGATGGTGTTTTCTACTACATTATCAAGCTGATCAATAAGCCCCAAATGATGACATAATTCTGCAAGAATTTCATTTCCTGTACATTGAGGCATTGTTTTTTTGATGTAATTCCCTTCTTTATCCATTAAGAGAGCGTACACCCATACGACAAGGATATCATCAGGCTGAGTAGGGTAGTGCGGTTGTCTGTTGCAGGTGAAACTCATTACCCAGTTAGAGTCTGTAATGGTAATAATACCTCCTGTAGCTGTTTTTCCGGAATAAGGATCATTCACACAAAGCTCTTTCAATTTCTCAGTGAATGCAGAAGGTCGGCACGTTAATGTCGCAGATTCCCAAGACGATTTTTCTATGTGGCTACAAAATTTCTCTGGTTTTCCGAAGACTTCAGATTTTGCAGCAAGATTCTTCCAAAGCATCCATCCTGCACTTTGCCCTGCACTGCTGTTATCTATCGTGACTTCAGGAACAGTAGTGTTGTTTCCATAGAATGTACTTTCAGTCATGGATCCTGTTGTTACAATTACATAATCCTCTTTTCCGATTGGTATTCTTATTTCTTCTCCGTTTTGCTCTGTAATAATTCCTTCCACAGTTTTCCCTTCGGTGTTGATATGGATATCAAGATCTTTTACCAAAGTATCAAACTGTATTTGTACCCCTTTTTCAACCAAAAAGTTTTTTAATGGAGTTACGAATGTATCATACTGATTGTATTTAGGGAATACAAGGCATGAAAAGTCTTTCATCCCGTCTATTGCGTGCAGGAATCTGTGCATATAGAGCTTCAGTTCCAGTAAGCTGTGCCAGTTTTCAAAAGCAAACATGGAACGCCAGAAAAACCAGAAATTACTGTTGAGGAATGATTCAGCGAAGTAGTCTTCAATACTCAGGTCATCAAGCTCCTCTTTTTTCTTTAATAAAAGTTTGACAATCGCCAGTTGGTCTTTTTTCTCAAGTCCGAATTTACTGAAATCCTGAATCTGTCCCTGATTATGAATTAATCTAGCTTTTGAATAATTGGGGTCATTGTCATTTACAAGGCGGTACTCATCCAGTACACTATAAGGAGCAGGCAGTTCCAATGCAGGAATGTCCTGAAATAAATCCCAAAGGTTTTCATAGGTCATATCCATCTCTCGTCCACCACGAATGATGTAGCCATCCTTTGCATTTCCTGCACCATCCAGAGATCCTCCTTCTACATTAAGCTGATCAAGGAAAATAATATTTTTACCGGGAACATGGCCGTCACGGATGAAGTAGTATGCTGCAGACATCCCTGCAATTCCGCTTCCTACAATATAAATTTTACTGTTTTCGTAAGATTGTAAAGGAATTCCTTTATTTCGTTGATAATTTCCGATTTGGTCTGAAAAAGGCATTGTCTTTTCAGGAGTGTTAATCTGGACTTCTTTGCTTGAATCCGGTTCATGATTTACTTTTCCAAACTGTTCAGAAGTATTTAAAACGTTGCCGAATTTTGAATTGATCGTACTCATTTTGTATTGTTTTTAATTAACATTATAAAGGTACCTCTATTCAGAAAGCGACATATATCCCTAATGTCAGAATTAGTATCCCCAAATTCCTAAGACTGGATATTTTCCTTAATTCTGTATTCAGAGGGTGAAAGAGAAGTGTGTTTTTTGAAAAAACGACCGAAAGCAGATGCAGAATTAAATTGAAGTTCAAAAGCTATTTCAGATATTGTTACTTCCGGATTTCCAAGCATCACATAGGCTTCCTTGAGTAATGTTTCATCGATGACCTCATGAGGTGTTTTTCCACTTGCTTTTTTAATGATTTCAATAAGGTATTTATTGGAAACACAAAGTGCATTGGCATAGAACTGAACAGTTCTGTGTTGCCGGATATTTTCTCGTATTAATTTACTGAACCTGAGATAAAGGTCCTTTTTTCCTTCCTCTTTCTCAGAACCTGTAAGATTTTTTCTTTCAATCATCTCAGCGGCTTCCAGCAGAAGGTTGAAAATAATGGTACGAACAATTTCCTCAGTGAATTTTCCCTGCTTTCTGGATTTCTTTTTAAGATAGTCCAGAAGATTCTGAAGCAAAGCAGAATTCTTTTCAGTAGTTTTTACAATGCTGTAGGATCCCTTTGCAAAAAGATCCATTTTCTCAATAATGAAAGGATTGGAAATATTTTTGATCAGAAAATTTTTATCAAAAAACAACAGCTTCATCATAAAGTTATGACTCGTTTTCAGAAATTTTATGATAGTGGATGGAGCTGATATAAGGATGCTATTGGCTTCTACTTTATATTGATGACGGTCTATTTCAATACTGATCTCTCCTGCTGTACAGATGCACAAAGCATAATAATCCATTCGGAAAGGAGCTTCTGGAAATTCAAAAATAGGGTTTCCTGAAGATATATAATAGGATTGATGGCAATCAATACTGTAAAAAGATAAGGTGTCATGTAAATTTTCGTAGGTTACCATTCTTACGTATTGGTTAATTTTTTATATGTGTTTTCTGGTATTTTAGGCTGAAAACCTTGTTGTTACTGCAATTTACGAATTTTATAAAAGTATTTGAGCTTTATGTATCAAAAATATTCTCTTTTTTTAGGATACAGCTGATAGTATATTTTTATGAATGTTATTTATAAAAATAGGCATAAATAAGGGGTTTTGGGAGCTATTTTGTCTAACTTTGCAATCTTAAATTTCCCCACCAAATATTATTGTGAGATTAATTAACTTATATACGAGTTCTTTCAAGGGACTCTCGCAGGAGAGTTGGATGCTGGCGTTGGTAATGCTCATCAACAGGGCGGGTTCTATGGTACTTCCTTTTTTGGGAGTTTACATGACAAATCATTTACATTTTAGCATTGAAAATTCTGGAATAGTGTTGAGCTTTTTCGGAATAGGATCTGTTATTGGTTCATGGTTTGGAGGAATGGTAACTGATAAAATTGGTGAATACAGGGTACAGAGCTTAAGTTTATTGCTTAGTGTACCGTTATTCTGCTTAATTCCGTTTTTTAAGACAGAGGCGGGATTGGCTGGGATCATTTTGATCCAAAGTATAGTGAGTGAAACTTTCCGTCCGGCAAACTCTGTAGCCATTACGAAATATGCAAAGCCTGAAAATATTACCAGAGCTTTTTCCCTAAACAGGATGGCGGTAAACCTCGGGTTTTCCATAGGTCCTGCATTGGGAGGAATTTTATCTGCTATTTCCTATGAGTTTCTGTTTTATAGTAATGCGTTGGCTGCTTTTCTTGCCGGGTTGATGTATATCTGGTTCTTCAGAGGGCGTGCAAAACTGGCAAAAAAACAGGCGAAAAAAGTAAAAGAAGCCATAATAATAAAAAAGGAAAATTCTCCTTACCGCGACTATAAGTTTTTGATTTTCTGTGTATTATGTATGCTGTTCTCGATCTGTTTCTTCCAGTTGTTCAGTACCCTGACTATTTTTTATAAAGATACTGCTCACCTGAGCCAGCAGAATATCGGATATATTTTAGGATACAGCGGCTTTCTGATTGTTCTTCTTGAAATGGGCTTTGTACAGCTTGCAGAGAAATATTTTACGTTGGCTTTTACCATGTTAATAGGAACTTTCCTTTGTGGACTTTCATATGCAATGCTGGCTTTTGACTACAGTATGGTAATGTTATTGGTCGCCATGACAATCCTTTGCATCGGTGAGATCTGGACACTTCCCTTCATGGCAACTATTACAGCTCTTCGTTCAGGAGAAAATAATAAGGGAGCTTATATGGGGCTGAACGGGATGTCTTTTTCCATTGCATTTATCATTACCCCATATATAGGAACATTAATTGCCGAGAAATTGGGTTTCAATACCCTTTGGATTGGAACAGGAATACTAGCGACGGGTATTGCAATAGCTTTTTATTTTGTTATTCCCTGGATGTTAAAAGAGAAGAATAAAGTGGAGGAAGACCTTACTTTAAAAGAAAACTAATTTCTGATAGATATCAATAAACCTTGGCTAAATACTATTTAGCCAAGGTTTATTCATTAAATACCCTGGCCTCTGGAATAGAGGTCTGTGACAGCTCTTTTTATTTCTTTTACTCTTCACCAGAAATGTAAGACGGTTCAGCCAACAGGTATTTTCCTTTCACTTAATTATAGGAGGTTGATTTAAATAAATAATAATTTCGGAATGGTTGTGAGAGAGTATTTCTGGACCATAGATAACGTGTTTATTGAACTCCAAGCCACAAAACGAGTTTCATCCAAAATGGAAGCTGTCCGGGTAAAACCTTCATTATTAAAAGCAATGGTTCTTAATTTTTCATTGCTCATAGGATAGGCATAATTTTTTAACATAGGCTTGCGTCTCCATGATGATTTAAGAGTATTTATCAACAGCCATCATAATATAGCAAACAATCAATGTGAGTATGATAAGAATTGAAATATAGACCGGAGCCAGCCACCATTTTGTCTTTTTATTAGCTTTGGAATACATAAAGTAGGAGAATATGAATATTACAAAACTTAGGACAGCCAGAATATTTAGTTCTATAAAAAATTGAGGAATATGGCTGTTTCCATAGATATTGGAGTATACTATACGACCAATCCCCGCCAGTTGTAATAGGACTATAATTATGGGAAGAATGGTTATTTTACGCATTGTAAGTACTATGCTGGAGCGCTTCTTTTATAAGTGATTTGCGGGATATTTTGATAAAATAGAGTTGATAATCAAGCCGGCATGAATTCTTGAATTTTCAATAAACCAAAGGTGAGTGTCCTTTCCACCACAAACAACGCCGGCCAGATAGAGGTTGGAAACATTGGTTTCCATTGTTTCAGGGTTATAAAATGGATTCAGGCAATCGCCATTTAGCTCAATGCCGGAGTTTCTCAGAAAATCAAAATCAGGAAGATAACCGGTCATGGCCAGAACAAAGTCATTTTCTATCTCATGGATCTGATTATTTTCATCTTTGAAAACAACAGAATTTTCCTTTACTTCAACCATTTCAGAATTAAAGTGAGCCGTAATGCTTCCCTCGGAAATTCTGTTTTCAATGTCAGGTTTTACCCAATATTTTACACTTTTTGAAATTTCAGAATGGCGAATGATCATGGTAACTTCAGCTCCTTTTCTATACGTTTCGAGAGCAGCGTCTACCGCCGAATTACTGGAACCTACAACCACAATTTTTTGTCTTGCATAGGGATAAGGCTCCGTATAATAATGCATTACTTTTGGGAGATTTTCACCCGAAATATTCATGGGATTTGGAATGTCATAAAACCCTGTAGCAATCACTACATTTTTGGCCTTATAATTTCCTTTTGTAGTTTCAATTTCAAAGAGGTCATTGTTTTTAGAAACATGCAAAACTTTCTCATACAAATGAATATTCAAATTCTTTTGTCGGGCAATTCCCTGATAATACTCCAGGGCGTCCTGTCTTCCAGGTTTTGGAGCCGTAGAAATAAAGGGAACTCCATCAATTTCCAGTTTCTCAGCTGTTGAAAAGAAACGCATATATAAAGGATAATGATACAATGAATTGACGATGGTTCCTTTTTCCAATATTAAATATGATAGGTTGTTTTTTTCGGCCTCAATGGCGCAGTTTAAACCGATGGGGCCGGCTCCTATAATGAGAATGTCCAAAATTTCCATATAACAAATGTACGATGTAATTGGGAAAGTGTATTCATGAACTATGAATTACATCAATTTATATTTTAAATCTTTTACCTCTTATTCTATATCCTTTTTATGGCATCAGTTTTGGTGTTTTTTACCTACTACAAAATAAAAAATATGAAAAAACTACTTATTTCAATGTTGGTATTGGGTCTTGTTGTAGCCTGTAAAAAAGAAGTCGGAAAACCAGTTCCAAATGAGATTGATACTATAGTTAGGGTAAAGACAGACAGTGCCACAATTATTAAAGATAAAGCTAAGAAAGAGGAGGCTCTGAAGTTGGTAAATGATGAGGTTTTAAAAGCTTTAAAAGATAAGGATTATAAGACTTTTGCTTCACTTATTCACCCTGAAAAGGGAATTAGCTTCTCCATGTATGCCTTTGTGAATCAAAAAGAAGATAAACATTTCTCCAAAACTGATTTTGAAAAATATCAGCCCACAAAGACTTTGTTTACCTGGGGAGCAAAAGACGGATCAGGAGATCCATATAAAGCTACCATTAATGATTATCTAGGTAAATGGGTTTTCTCCAAAGATTTTACAGCATCACAATATTCACTGAATAAATTTTTAGGGGGTGGAAATTCACTGAACAATCTTGAAGAAGCTTATCCTAAGCATGACTTTACAGAAAATTATATCAAAGGAACTGAAAAAAGCAGTGAGATGGATTGGAAGACACTTCGTTTGGTATTTGAAGAATTTCAGGGGAAATATTATCTGATTGCTGTGGTGAATGACCAATGGACCATCTAAAAAAACTGAAAGCTGGAGATTCACCCCAGCTTTCTTTATGATAAAATTTTTGTAAGTTGCTTTGTAAGGCTCTTTCTTGAGAACTGTTCAATATTCTGAGTGTTTTCTGAAAGGATTCCGTTTTTCCAAAGATCAAATTTTTCCAGAATAAATGTTTTTACTGTTTCAGAATCACGATAACTGAAATGTTTTCCGGCACCTGTTTCGTCTAATATTTTTGAAACATCTGCCTTATCTGGTCCAAATGAGAGAATCTGTTTTCCGGAAGCTAGGTATTCAAATATTTTTCCGGGAATAATGCCCTTTGATGATTCATTCGGGAAGTTGGTAATCAACAATATTTCTGAATTTTGCATTTCCTCAACAGCTTTTCCATGTGAAAGGTAACCTAAATTCAGAATGAGGTTCTTCAGATTTGAATTTTCAATAGAATGAAGAATCTTATCATCAATTCTTCCTACGAATTTTAAACTGAAATGTCTGGCAAATTCTACATTTTCCTTTACCAGTTCATCCAATGCTGTCCAAAGATTTTCAGGGTTTCTAAGCTGTTCCAAAACTCCGATATAGCTTAAGGTAAACTTATCTTCAGTATTCTTCGGCGTTTTTAGCTTTTCACTTCCATCACTTTCGTCAAAACCATTGGTAATACAAAAAGCATGAGCTCCAGCCTTACGGAAATTCTCAGCATCTGTATAACTCGTAGCTAGGGTAATATCTGCATTTTTAAAAACAGCACTTTCTAACTGGCGATGTTTTTTATCTGAGCTTTTGGTTAATTTTAAATGCTTATAATAAGAAATTTCCGTCCACGGATCACGAAAATCGGCAATCCATTTAAGATTGGTAAGTTTCTCTTTAAGGCCTAATCCTATCAAATGGAGAGAGTGGGGTGGGCCAGAGGTGACAATGGTGTCAATCTTGTTTTCCTTTATATATTTTTCAAGGAACTGAATGGACGGCTTTACCCAAAAAACTCTAGCATCGGGAATGAAGAAGTTTCCTCTTACCCAAATAGAAAGCTTGGATTTCCAGCTTTGATTTTTTCCTACATCAAATTGACCTGCTTTAAATTTTTTATTGCTTTTATTAAGCTTTTCTGCCAATTGGTAAGGCTCCCAAATTTTTGTTCTGACGATTTCAATGTTTTTAGGAACATCTTTCATCAGGGTCTCATCCAGTAAAGGGTAGCTTGGGTTTTCAGGAGTATAAATAATGGGTTTCCAGCCAAAATCAGGAAGATATTTGGCAAACTTCAACCATCTTTGAACACCAGGACCTCCCGCAGGAGGCCAGTAATAGGTGATAATCAATATTTTCTTCTGTTCCATTAACTTGATACAGTCTGCATTAAAACTTAAACTTAAGCGGTTTGAGGAAGTTCTTTTTTCTTATTCTTATTCATCCAGAAAATTCCAAAGGCAGCCAATGCAATGAATAATCCGAAGCATAGAAGCGAGATCCATTTTCCTTTTTCAATCACTTCTGGTTCAAAAACCATTCTGATATGATGATTTCCTGCAGGAACATGTACTGCACGGAGTAAATAATCTGCCTTAATGTAAGGTACTTCTTGTTCATCAACGAGAACTTTCCACCCGTGAGGGTAATAAACCTCAGAGAATACCGCCAGTTGAGGGGTTTTCGACTGTGATTTAAATTCAAGCTCGTTAGGTTGGTACTTCGTTAAATTAATAAAGGCTGTAGAATCTGCCTGAACCGGTTTGTTGCTGAAATATGACTTATCAGATGATGCAATAACTGCGGTCTTCTTATTGTCGATAACCCCAATGGATTTTATTTCCTCATTAGGTGTATCTACAAATTTTAAGTCGCTTACAAACCACGCATTTCCATTGGCTTTTGGATTAGGAACAACCTGTGGCTGCTCCGGACCTCCGAAAACCATGTATTTAGCATTCAGTAAATTCAATATTTTAGGTGTTTTTACACTGTCAATATTATTGATATACTCATTAAGTACATCGTCATATCTTCTAAGTTTTACCGCATGGTAACCACCAATTGAGGCCTTGAAATAAGACGTGTTGGTTTCACTTGTAACTCCAAGGGTCTGGTTGTAAATTCTGTAGTGTGCTTTATCTTTATCAGCAATCGTTTCTAATGTCTTGTTGATATTTACATTGGATAAGATAGATTCAAGGTTTGGATTTCCCTGAACTTTTTCTGCCAACAGATCTGAACTTTCTGTCTGGAATGGGTTTTCAGCAAAGATCTTATCTACATAGTTTTCGTCATTTAAATAACGCTTGTTTACCGTCCATAGATCAAATAAACTTACGGCTCCAATAATTACCAAAGCGATATTCTGACTTAATTTTTTCTTTAAGCTTAAGAATAGAGCCGCAGCGGCAATTGCTACATAGATAAATGCCTTTATGGCATCTATTTTAAACAACTTAAATCTTTCATCTACCAGATAATCCAATAGGAAAGGAGGGAAGTAGGTCTTCTCATTTTCAGTAGAAAATCCTAGTAATGATTTTCCGAAGATTAAAAGAATTAATAATAATCCTAATGTACCTCCGCTTACATACGTTAGAATTTTCTGCTTATATTCCTCTGTCAGTTTTTCATCCGTGAAGAATCTGTATAATCCTAAGATGGCAATTAGCGGGAACAATAATTCCACAACTACCAGGATAGAAGATGGGGCTCTGAACTTATTATAAAAAGGAACAAAATCAATAAAGAAATCAGATAATGGCATAAAGTTGCTTCCCCAAGCCAGTAAAATGGTAAGGATTGAAGCTCCTAAAATCCAGTAACGATACTTTTTCCAGGCAAAGAAGAATCCTAATAAAGCAAGGAAACATACAATGGCACCCTGATAAGCAGGTCCTGAAGTTCCCGGCTGATCACCCCAATAGGTCATTCCGCTGAAACCTTTTGAAATTCTGTCCATTTCAGCCTGTGATCCTACATTTTCCTGTACAAGTTCCTGAACTTTATTCATCATTTCCTTTCCTTCGGGTTCCTGGCTTCCGCCTCCCATTAATCTTGGGATGAAAAGGTTTAACGTTTCAAGCTGCCCATAACTCCACATCAGCATGCTTTCTTTATCCATTCCGGATTTTCCTGAAGTATGGCTGTCGTTTGTTAAAATCTGCTTTCCACGAACGGTCTCCTTTACATATTCAGAGTTGGCCATGATTCTTTGTGCATTCATTCCCACTCCAATGATACATGCTGCTGCAATGATTCCTGATGAAATAAGGAAATGTTTCATTGGGGTCTTTTTCTGGATCGTTCTGATTAATTCAGACAGGAATAAAAATCCTAGAGCCAGAAATAGATAATACGTCATCTGTGGGTGGTTCGCTGCAATCTGAAGCCCCATAAATAGGGTCGTTACAATGAATCCCCAGATGTATTGTTTTCTGATATAAACGAGTAAAATTCCGGCTAAAAGCGGCGCGAAATATTCAATGGTATTTACTTTTCCATTGTGTCCAGCCGCAATAATGATGTAGAAATAGGTGGAAAGGCCAAAGAAAGTAGCTCCTAGTAAAGCATATTTCCAGTTTCTGACCACTACCATTCCCAAAAGGAAAAAACCTGCAAAAAGCAGGAATAGATAATTGACCGGCCTTGGCAGGAAATTTAGATTGCTATCGATTTTTTTGATGATGTCGCCCTTAAACTGGCTACCCATCTGGTAAGTAGGCATTCCTCCAAACATGGAGTCACTCCAATAGGTTTCATTTCCGGTATTGGCTCTATAGTCAAGCAGTTCTTTTGCTCCTCCTCTATATTGTACAATATCATGCTGAAAAAGCTGTTTTCCCGTAAATACAGGAGTAGAATATAAAAATGCTAAAACTATAAATACTACTAATGAAATTGCAATATAAATTAAGTTTTTATTTTTTGCCATGCTGGTTATTATCTTTTATTTCTTGGATTTTTTACCTTTTGTCATTACTCTCTTTCACCTCTTCATAGTCTACTGTTTCTGCATCCCATTTGAGGTTGTTATTCTTATTCGAGTTGTTTATATCTTGCTGTCTGTTATCCTGATTGCCGTTATTGTTAAAACGATACCCATAAAATGTCTTAAAGAAAATTCTTTTCAGAATGTTCCAGACGAAGAAAATAATGATGGCAGACAGTACTAACTCAAGAATGTACTTCATAATTTTAAAATTTAAAGTTTAAGGTCCAGAGTTTAAAGTTTTTAGTTTCTCCTTCTGTTCTTATCTTCAAACTCATGTACTTCAATTATTTTGCAGAAGGGTTTACCATTACAGAAGAATTGGAAACGCTTTTCATAGACTGAGATTGTTTTCCATCTGTAATAGATTCAATCTGAGTTGTTTTTACGTTGATATTCTGGTTCGTAATCCATCCCGTGTTTTCATCGAACTTAACGGTTCCATTTTGAACAAGTTCACTGCTTAGACTATGGGTAATAGGTCCCTGAGCTTTCTTTTCAGTTTTTTTAGGAATACCTCCGGATACCGTAATTTCAGCAATTCCGTTTCCTAGGCTTTTCAATACATAGTTTGAAGTTACCTTAATGCTTCCGCTTGGGTCTGCATTTTCAGAAGTAGTCCATTTTTCACCTACTTTTACTCCCTTCTTAGGAATAATTGCTAAGTTTTTCGTGAATTGGTCTTTTAATACTTTCTCATTAAAAGATTGCTTTAAACTTGCTACAACGCTTGCTTTCTCATTAGCATCCTTAATAAGAGTTCCCACAGCATTAGATACTTTTGTATAAACGGCATCAAAACCTGTAATGGAAATTACATTACCTTTTGTATCCATTTTCATATCAAGCTTGTTGCTGGTAAGCGCTCTGTTGATATTCCAGATCATTTTAAGATCATCTTCTTTAGGAAGAGGAAGTTTTGTATCTACTACTACTGTTTTTCCTTGTGCAGACTGAGAACTTCTCTTAGAAACAAGGTTAAGGGTCATTTCATATACATTTCCCTTAATATCGTTTACTGTAAAGTTCATTTCATCCGTAGATTCAGTAGTTGCTGTGATAGATTTTCCCTGAGGATCCGTCATAGTCTTTACATCTCTCTGGTAAGTTGTAAGAGGATAGGTTTTTCCTTTTTCAAGCTTAAAAGATTGTGTAACGATTCCTGCAGAATCTTTGATAGCTGGGTTTTCTGCAACTTTTGCTACAGAGTCAGCCGGTACTTCTACTGTTACCGTTTTTCCGGTTTTAGGGTCTACTTTAGTTATTTTTGCAGTTTCTTTTTTACAAGAAACAAGGGCTATAGATGAGATTAGCGCTAATGCTGCTATGTTTTTCATTTTCTGATTTTTTAAGTGTTGTGTTATCGAATTAATTATTTCAACATTTTCTGTCTTACGGCTTCATATAAGATGGCGCCACATGCTACAGAAACGTTTAGTGATTGAGTTTTCCCTTCGATAGGAAGTTTGATTTTTTCATCTGCATGATGCAATACCTCCTTAGATATTCCGGTTTCTTCATTTCCCATAACAATAGCGCAAGGTTCAGTGAAGTTAACGTCATAGATTAGCTTTTGAGCTTTTTCAGAAGCTGCAAATACAGTAATTCCGCTCTGTTGTAAGAAATCTACCACGTGTGCAAGATTATTTTCTTTACAGATTTTGATATTGTAAATACCTCCTGCAGAAGTTTTGATTGCATCAGAATTGATAGGTGCTGCTCCCTTTTCAGGAATAATGATAGCATCTACTCCTACACATTCTGCAGTTCTACAGATGGCTCCAAAGTTTCTTACATCCGTCAGTCTGTCCAAAATCAATAAGAAAGGAGTTTTCCCTTCTTCAAACAATTGAGGAACAATATCCTCTACCTTGTGAAACGGAACATCCGAAATAAAAGCTACCACCCCCTGGTGATTTTTTCTTGTAAAACGATTAAGTTTTTCAATCGGAACATAATTGGGACGAATTTTATTTTTTGCTAAAATCGCCTTCAGTTCAGCATAAATAGGACCCTGAAGTGCATTCTGCACAAAGATCTTGTCAATCGTTTTTCCTGCTTCAATTGCTTCAATCACGGGACGTAGCCCGAAAATAAAATCGTCTTTCATTGAGTTGTTTAATGTTTATGTTTAAGGTTCTAAGTTCAACGTTTAACGTTTTGAGTTTAAGGTTTGTACTTTGTCCCTTTTAAATCTGTTGTATTTAAATATTTTATAAAAGAACTAATCTTTTTACTTAATGTTTCTGTTTGTTCAATTAACGTTTCAAATTTTTCCTGTGTAATAAAACGTCTGTCATAAATTCGATACAGTTGTGATCTTGTTTCTCCGCAAGAAACTTTTGCAATGGAAAGAAATTGAAGGAATTCTCTATTTCCGTTTCTTTCAAATCCTTCAGCAATATTATCCATTATTGAACCTGAAGAACCGTCAATTTGATTGCAAAGTTTAAAATTATTTTTAAGATGAGTAGATTCAATGATATGATAAACTTCATTACAAAGTTCTTGTGACAATCTCCAGATCTCTAAATCTTCAAATCTTTTAATTGTGCCCATCACCTTAAACTTTAAACTCTGAACTTTAAACTATTAGTATTTTTCTCCTAAAATTGCTCTTTTCTGCGCCATTGCATAGCCATAATGCAAGCTTTCATGCATGTTGTTGAAGATAATAGCATCCTGAATGCTCTTCAGATCCATTCCAAAACTGGTGGTGTAAGGAGTGTAGTCTGAAAAGAAATCACTATCGTAATCCTTCATTAAAATCTTTGAAGTCTCAGTAAGTAAGAACTCTAGGTCCTCTACTTCAGATTTTTGAACATTTAAGTTAGGCAGAGTTCCTTTTTTGTAGGTTTCAATCCAGTACTTATCTATACGGAATGGGTTTCCACTAAGGTAATAATGCAAAAGTTGCTGTGTAGCAACTGTATGGGCTATATTCCAGTAGATATTGTTGTTGAAACCATCCGGAATCAGCAGAAGATCTTCGTGTGAAGTGTTCTGCAGGATATCTAAAAGGTTCTTTCTCACCTGTCTGTGTGCTTGAAAATGATAATTCATTTTGCAGAAATTTTAATCTCCAAAAATAGTTTAATAAACTGGAAATGACAATTTTTTAGGTAGGGGATTAAAGTAAAAGTTCTGCAATGTTGAAAAAATACATTATTTATAATTTTCTTTTTAGTGGGAAATTTGATGGTATACCAACAGGTTTTAGAAAATTTAACTTCTACTTTTTAGATATTTATAAGTTTTTATGAAGCTAAAATCCTCTTTTGAAAAAAAGTCAAAAGAGGATTTTTTATTGTTTTATTAACTGTTTTTTATGAATTTCTTTATGTTTTATAAAGATTTCGAAAGCGAATTACTATTCTTATGTATATTGGAATGTGTTATTTTTTTATGATTTTATGTTTAAAAGTAGTTCCGTCTTTCAGTACAATATTTAAAAAATAAACTCCTGCTGTATAAGAAGAAAGATTAATTCTGTTTTCTTTGTAGATTTCAGTGAGTTTTCTACCTTCCATACTGAAAAGAGTCATTGAGACCACGTCTTCCTTAGATTTTACAGTAACGAAATCAGCCGTAGGATTGGGGTAAATATTAACATCAATGGTTTTCACATCCTTTACATTCAGGGTAGCATCACTTTTCCCTTGCATATAAACCGATAAATAAACATCACCCTTTTGCTGGTTAAAGACAGCGGTAGGTATTGTATGCTTTAGGGTATGATTTCCAGCAGTCATGCTGGGAAGTGTGAATTTTCTGATAGGAACTGAATTTCCCGGGCACCAGTTATTCCAGGCAGTCCATTCAGCAAATGAAGAGGGTGTTGTTCCGTAGATTCCATTGCCCTGGGTATTATACACTCTGAATGGTTCACAGGATATTCCGCCGGGCGTATAGGTTAATACCTGTACATCATCTACATAGGTGTAATTTTGCCTTCTTACATACTCCTCACCACCTTCATCGGCGCCATGGGGAGTGGATATTACAGAAAAATTGGCATTGGTAACAGGGTTTGGTAAATTGAAACTTACAATTCTCACTGTTTCACCTGTAACGTCTGTACTGTTATAATTATTAAGCCTGCTATAGCTTAACAGGGGAACAAGCGTATTATAGTCAGTAGGAGTTGCTCCTGCATCTGTTGAAAAGAAAGTAAGGGTTCCGGAAAAAACATCTATTCTTCCCGTACATCCTTGAACCTGTGTTTGGGCTGCATAAGGAACTCCAAAAACATCCAGCTCCATATACATATCATAGGTATTTCGGAGTGTGGTGTCATGAAATACATTATAAAGATTACTGATATCGTAGGTATAAGGAACTTCAGTAGGAGTTCGGTTCTTGTTCATGAATGGAGTGATGTATCTGCCTACTTCAATTCTTTTAACATTGGCGTCATCCATGGTGTAGGTAGGTTGATTTTTTGGAACCATAGCCAAAAATACTTCTCCCAGACGGTCATAATTGTCACATAATGCTCCAATGCTCACCCTCATGGCGATTTTTGCTTTAAAAGAATCCAGTTCTGCATCTGTGATTTTTTTTGCGTACCGGGTATTTCCAAGTCTGATAAGACCGGGGGGGACCGGAGTTGAGACCGGTGCTGCATAACCGTCATAATATACTGCCTGAGAGATCAGATTCGTCATCGTGGTTGTTTGTGACTTAAAAAGACCTGCAAGGAAGATACTTGAAAAAAATAGCCTTTTATACATATGGTGGGTATTTCCTGTAAATATATTAAAATATGTATTAAAAATATTGTTTTAACGATTATATTTTTAGGTTAAGTGGTTTTCATTATTGAATGTGTAAATTTTTTTATTGTTATAGTGTTAAGTTTGTGGTTATTATGTTGACTTTATAGATATATGTTATTGAATATTTTTTTTTATTATAAAAATTAATATTTTATTATTAAATTAGCATCATATTCGATGTTAATATTATTAATAATGAAAAGAATTTTACTTTTGTCTTTGTTACTTACAGTATTGGGTGTTAATGCCCAAATCAATATCAATATTGGAAGTACAAACGTGGGAACTGCACCTGTAAGCAGCTTTTTTTCCTATTCCTATGTTCAACAGATATACCTTAAGCAGGAGATCAATGCCAATGCAGCAGGAAATATTACCGGCCTTACATTTTATGTGGATCCATCAGCTACCATTTCCGATTCTTCTAATTGGACGGTTTATCTGGGACATACCCCCAAAACAGCATTTGCTTCAGGTACAGATTGGGTAGCTGCAGCACAGCTTACTCAGGTCTTTGCGGGTACTGTAACAAAGAATAACGGTAAGGTTGAAGTAGTTTTTGCTACGCCATTTGCCTATAATAATACAGATAATCTAGTAGTAGCCGCCAAGGAAAATGCTCCAAGTATTGATATTAATAATTTTGATGAAGCTTTCCGTGTTTATTCACATATTCCAAACTCTACCCTTTATTACAAAGGAGATAATGCAGTTGTTGATCCAGCATCTCCTCCCGGAGGGATAAGAGCTGATTACAAATCATCAATAACAGTTTCAGGATTAACGGCTAACTCTACTCCAGGATGTCCTTTCATACTTTATCCTACAAATAATGCTCAGTTTATTTCTTTGTCTCCTAATATTAGTTGGCAGCCCGTTATAGGAGCTACTTCTTATAAGGTTTCATTAGGAACAACTTTCGGAGGTACAGAGGTTATCAATCAGCAGACGGTAAATGCTGCTAATTTTAATCTTTCACCATCCATTGTTCTGACTCGGGATACCAATTACTATTTAAAAGTGACAGCTGTTTCAGCTAATGGAGAATCTACCGGTTGTGCGAATAATATTTTTAAAACGATTCCCCCAATACCGGCAAATGATGCTTGTTCAGGAGCTCTGCAGGCAACTGTTTTTCCATATACCTACGTGCAGACTGATGGGATGTCTTCTACTAATAACACAGGTTTTGTAACAGCATGCCTTAATGATGGAATGAATGATGGGCTGTGGTTTAAATTTACAGGAGATGGAGGCCAATTTACAATTAAAGCGGCTCCTGGGACTATTACTTTTGATCCGAAAATTGGAATATACAGCGGTACATGCAATAATTTAGTTTGTGTAGGGACACAAGATAATGGTGGAGGCGGTAGTTCCGAAACTAAGACCATTACAACTACTGCAGGAACTGAATATTATATAAATGTAGGATCTTACGAAGATTCAGTAGATAAGCCGGAGGATATATTTACAATTACCATCACAAAGCTTTAATACATTTATAAATTCTTTTCTTTTAACTGATTTGTAATTTAGTATAATAAAAATGTTGCGGTATTACTATCGCAACATTTTTATTTGAAGTGCTGATGATGTGAAACAACTGAAGCAATATTGCTTTTGATTCCATATTGTGTTCGGAATATTTAACAAACTTTAACTCAAAAATGGCATTGATTGTGTTGATTAATGCAAGTATTTATCAGAAATTTACCACCTATTTTAAATCAAGCTATGTCAGATATACATCAAGCAGAAGATATTCGCCAATTGACGGAAAAAGTAAAAGAAAAAAACTACTTATTTTCTCTTCTGAGACAAGAAATCAACAAGGTTATCATTGGACAGGAATATATGATAGACCGCCTTTTGATAGGGCTTCTAGGGAATGGTCACGTACTTCTTGAGGGAGTTCCGGGACTAGCAAAAACCTTAGCCATTAAAACCTTGGCAGATGCTGTTCATGGTGAGTTCTCAAGAATTCAGTTTACACCGGATTTGCTTCCTGCAGATGTGGTAGGAACCATGATCTTTAATATCAAAGACAACGATTTCTCTATAAAAAAAGGCCCTGTATTTGCGAATTTTGTACTTGCAGATGAAATTAACCGTGCTCCGGCAAAGGTACAGTCTGCACTTTTGGAAGTGATGCAGGAAAAACAAGTGACTATAGGTGATGAAACCATGAAGCTTCCAAAGCCGTTTTTGGTACTGGCAACACAGAACCCGATTGATCAGGAAGGGACTTATCTTTTGCCGGAAGCACAGAGTGACCGTTTCATGCTGAAGTGTACCATAGATTATCCCTCTTTCGAAGATGAAAGAAAGGTAATGAGAATGGTTTCCACATCACATCAGCCCACTGTAAATCCCGTAATTTCACTTCAGGATATTGTAGAGGCTAAGGAAATAATTAACCAGATCTACCTGGACGAAAAAATAGAAAAATATATTCTGGATATGGTTTTTGCAACCCGTTATCCTGAAAATTATGGACTTTCTGAGCTTAAAAACTATATTAGTTTTGGGGCTTCACCAAGAGCTTCCATTAACCTTGCCATTGCTTCAAGAGCGTATGCATTCTTAAAAGGAAGAGCCTTTGTTATTCCTGAAGACGTAAAAGCTTTGGCTAAGGATGTATTAAGACATAGAATGGGCTTAACCTTTGAAGCCGAAGCCGAAGAAATTTCAACAGAAGAGATTATTAATAGAATTTTAGCCAAAATCCAAGCACCATAATGGATAATGTTATTATTAGAAAAGCCGTTCAGGAAGACTGCGCTTCGATGCTGGAATTAATTAAGGAGCTGGCGGAATATGAAAAAGCATTGCATGAAGTAACCGTAACCTTAGATGATTTTACCAAAGATGGATTTGGAAAATCTCCGGTGTGGGGTGCTTTTGTTGCTGAGTTCAATGATGAGGTTGTAGGAATTTCATTGTATTATGACAGATATTCAACCTGGAAAGGAAGAAGATTGTATCTTGAAGATTTGGTAGTAACCGAAAGGATGAGAGGAAAACAGATTGGAAAACTCTTATTTGATGCAACATTGGAGTATGGAAAATCAAATGAATACAATGGAATGGTATTTCAGGTATTGAACTGGAACGAACCAGCCATTAATTTCTATAAAAAATATAGCCCAAAGTTTGATGATGAATGGTTGAATGTATCCATTGAGTTCAAAGCTTAAAGTTTGAATTTTATACATTGAACATAAAACGATCGTATGCAGATAAAAGATATTGTAAAGAAAGTAAAGCAGATAGAAATCCGTACCAGAAAAAAGACGGAGGCTGCTTTAATGGGACAATATCATAGTGCCTTTAAAGGGCAGGGAATGACATTTTCCGAAGTTCGTCCCTATCAGTTTGGGGATGAAATTAGAAGAATCGACTGGAATAAAACGGCACGTTTCCGCGAACCATTCGTTAAGGTGATGGAAGAGGAAAGAGAGCTTACCATGATGATTTTGGTTGATATTTCTGCTTCTATGGACTATGGAACAAAAGTCCAGTTGAAAAGAGAATATGTAGCAGAAATTGCTGCCAGTTTAGGATTCTCAGCAGCAGGGAATAATGATAAGGTAGGATTAATCCTTTTTGCAGATAAAGTGTATAAAGTGATTCCTCCTCAAAAAGGAAGAAAACATATTCTTTCAATTATTAGTAACATTCTAACTGCTGATTATGTTCCGGCTGAATCCAAAATAGACAAAGCTATGGAATATATGATGGGGATCTTTAAAAGAAAATCATTAGTATTCCTATTTTCAGATTTTGAAGATGAATATGATTCCAAAATGCTGAGAGTAGCATCCAAGAAACATCAGTTACTGGGAATGCGGATCTATGATGAAAAAGATAATGAAATTCCTGATGTAGGATATACATTATTATATGATGCCGAAACAGGAAAACAGATATGGGCAAATACTTCCAGCGCAAGATGGAGATATACTTTTGCTGAGGCTCAAAAACAGAAGTTGAGAGCATTGGAGGAAGATTTTGCCAACAGTTCGGCCAGTTTTATGAATATTAATACAGGCTCGGATTACTCAAAATTATTATATAATTATTTTCAGAAAAAATAACATCGGATTTTAACCGTAAATAAAACGTAAGGCCTGGCCTTTATTATTTAACATTGAAAAAAATACTTTTAATACTATCTCTTCTAGTCTGTGCAAATGCTTTTTCACAGATATTATCCTCGAATGTAGAAAAGAAGACCATTGCCTTAGGTGAAGTCAATCACCTTACCATAAAAGTTGATAATCTTAATGATCAACAGGTGATCTCTGCTCCAAAAAATGAACTGCTTCCTTTCCATTTTGAAGAAACAAAGGACAGTATCGGGCAAAATGCCAATTCATATGAACGTAAAATAGAATTTGCAGTTTTTGAAGAAGGAAAATTTACCATCCCGGAACTGGAATTTAAAGTGGGAGATAAGATTCTTAAAACAATTCCTTACGAAATAGATGTCATTAATACAGCCCAAAAAGCTGACCAGATTAATGATATTATGAAGAATAAAGAAGTTAAACTGGCGGCTAAAGATTATTGGGAATTATATAAGTTCTATATTCTGGCAGCATTGGCAGGTATTGCGTTGATTATTGCTATCATTATGATTGTAAAATGGGGAAGAAAATCAAAAAGTTCTCCGGTTGTTGCAACGAATCAAACCCTAAAGGAACTGGATTCACTTAAAAAGAAAAAATATATTGAAGGAGGAAATTTCCGTTCGTTTTATGTTGAACTGATTGATATTTCAAGGAATTTTATTGCCACACAATATCATTTGCCTGCAGATGTTCTTCTTACTGATGATCTTATTGATGTAATAAAAAAGAATAATACGATTTCCCAGGATAACGAAAAAATAATTGAAGATGTTTTTCTGAGAGGAGATTTGGTGAAATTTGCCAAGACCTTTCCGGACCAGCAAACAATGGAAAAGGATTTTGCAGATATTAAGGATTTTGTAAAAAGATCATCCAAAGATTTAGAATTTGAAAACTTAAGAAAGGATGTTTGATTTTGAGTTTTACAGTCCGTGGTTTTTATTACTTTTTCTACTGTTTATACCACTTTTTATAAAAGATGCAGGTAAACAGAAAAAGAAAGGAGTAAAAGTTCCTACGGTAAAAAATATGGATGCCAGCAATGGAATTCAAGGAGTGCTGTTTTTACTGAAATTATCAAAGTATATCATTCTTTCTGCACTCATCATTGCAATGGCAAGACCGAGAACCTTTACCGTTTCACAAGACAGAGACGATACCAAGGGAGTTGATATTATGCTGTCTATTGATGTTTCTCTCAGTATGCTGGCAAAGGATCTTAATCCGGATCGTATTACTGCACTCAAGGATATTGCGATGAAGTTTGTTCAGAAACGCCCGAATGATAGGATAGGAGTTGTTGCCTACGCTGCAGAGGCTTTTACAAAGGTTCCTGTTACCTCAGATCATCAGGTCGTGATTGATGAGATTAAAAACCTGAATTCTGCAGGCCTGGAGCCGGGAACCGCCATTGGAGAAGGACTTTCTGTTGCCGTAAACCATTTGATTAAAAGTAAAGCCAAGAGTAAAGTGGTTATTCTGATGACAGATGGTGTAAGTAATATACAAAATGCCATTCCGCCACAACTTGCAGCCGAGCTGGCAAAAAATAATAATATAAAGGTATATGCTATTGGGATAGGAACCAATGGCTATGCACTGATGCCTACATCACAGGATATATTTGGAGATCTTATCTTTACAGAAGCAGAGGTTACCATCGATGAAAATACCCTTAGAGAAGTAGCACAGACAACAGGTGGGAAATATTTCAGAGCAACTTCAAACAGCAGTCTTGAAGAGGTATACGACGAAATCAACCAGTTAGAAAAATCTGATGTAAAGGTTTCTAAATTGTATAACTACGATGAGTATTTTGCAATTTTCCTATGGATTGCTTTAGGAGTACTGGTGCTGGATGGATTATTGAGATGGGTATTTTATAAAATTTTGAGTTGATGAGTTGGTCGTTAGGAAATTATTGGTATTTATTATTACTGTTGCTTCTGCCGCTGTTAGCTTCCTTTTTGATCCGTTTTTTAAAATGGAGAAAGAAAAAGAGAGAAATTTTTGCAGCCAGTCAGTTTCATGATAATTTATTTGAAAAAGATTCAAGATTTATAAGGGTTTTCCCGGCATTATATCTGTTAGGAACATTATTCCTGATATTTTCGATCATTGATCTCTTGAATGGTTCAGAAGAGGTGAAAAGCAACCAGAAGCTGAATAATGTGATTTTTATGCTGGATGTATCCAATTCAATGAATGCAGAGGATATTGATCCGAGTCGTCTCACTGAAGCAAAGAATCTGATGATAGGAACCATGCAAAAAATGAAGAATGACAAGATCGGAATTGTTATTTTCGCAGGGCAGGCAACATCCATTATGCCTTTGACGACAGATTATAATTCAGCAGAAACCTATATTAGTGGTATTGAAACCAATTCGATGCAGATTCAAGGGACCGATTTTCTGAAAGGAATGCAGGCTGCTGTTGAGAAATTTAAAAATGTAAGCAAAGGATCGCGAAAGATTATTCTGTTGAGTGATGGTGAAGATAATGAAGGAAATGACAATGCAGCCATAAGACTTGCCAATAAAGAGGGAATAAGTATTACCTCTGTAGGAATTGGTACAGAAGAGGGCGCTCCCGTTCCGGAATATGTCTATGGTCAGTTGATGGGGTATAAGACGGATGTAAATGGAGGCACGGTAATCTCCAAAAGACAGATAGAGGCCCTAAAGAAAATGGCAGAATCTACAAGTGGAACCTATATTGATGGAAATAATATCAATGAAGCTCCGGATAGGATTATTGACGCTGTAAATAAGAAGTCTTCAGGGGCTGAAACACTAGTGAAATCACAGAATGCCAACCATTATTATCAGTACTTTTTAGCAGTATCTATCTTGTTTTTCTTTTTAATTTATATTTTTAATCCTAAAAATGATTTTAACGTGTAGTTTCTTTATTATTGATAAGGATTTAAAACCGCTACTTTAACCGAACTTTAACAAATAAAACTCTGTTTCTTAACATATAAAGGAATAATTTTGCAAGTGATGAATACTAAAATCATATTTTTATCGTTAATAGTTGCTTTCTCATTCTCAAGCCCCTTGTTTGGGCAGGAGAACTATAGAACATTGGTTCATGAAGGCAATCAGAAATTTGATGGTAAAGACTATGACGGGGCCTCTTCAAAATACATGGAAGCAGTAAAGTCCAACGACAAGGATTTTATGGCTCACTACAATATGGGGAACGCTTTGTACAAGAGTAAAAAATATGAGGATGCAAAAGTAGAGTTTGAAAAAGCACAACAACTTTCACAGACATTTGCCGATAAATCAGCAGCACTTCATAATCTTGGAAACACCTATATGCAAATGAATCAGCCGGAAAAAGCGGCAGATTATTATAAAAAGGCTCTGAAGCAGAATCCATACAGTGAGGCAACCAGAAAAAATTATGAAATTGCCAAGTTAAAGGAAAAAGAAAAAGAACAACAGAAGAACCAGCAGAATAACTCTGGAAAAGGAGGTGGCGGTAATGATCAGAACAAAGGAGAAGATCAGAAAGGAGATAAAGATCAAAAGCAGGATCAAGGAAACGGTCAACAGAACGAAGGTAAAAGTGACCAAGGTAATAACCCTCAGCAGAATCAAAATAATGAGGGCAAAATGCCAAAGAATCTTGAAAATGCAATCCTGGATAAAATAAACGAAAAAGAAAAAGAAACCGCCAGAAGAATTTTAAACAAAAATTCTTATTCGATGCCTGAAAGCAACGAGAAAGATTGGTGATGAAGCACAAATTGATTTACATATTGCTTACTCTAGCATCCGTGATTACTTACGGACAGGTAAATCTTTCCCTTGATGCTGATAAATCTGATTACGCTGGAAAGGATATTGTAAATCTTACCATTGTTCTTGAACTAAACGGAAGCGACCTTGTTCAGCAGACAGGTTTCCAGCTTCCGGATCTATCAAAATTTAATATCATAGGCAGCGGATCAGTTACCAATACGGTCATTGACCCTGCAACCAATACACTGATTACCCAAAAAGTTTCCAGAATAGCTCTTGAACCCAAGAAAAAAGGAAAAATAAAAATCGGTTCAGTACTGGTGACCGTTAATAACAAAATTTACAAAACAGAACCTTTTGACGTCAATATCCGTGATATTGTTGATAAGCGAGCATTGGCCAGTAACACTTCCAATGAGGTCTATCTGAATATGGAAATTGAAGACAGGGAAGTATATCAGGACCAGCCAACCTTTGCTGTTCTTAAGGTATATTCCAAAAATATGGATAACCTGCGAAAAGTAAAGAACATTCGTCTTCCACAGCAGGAAAATATCAACGTACATGCTGTTAATTTCAATAAATCTGAAATAGACCCGTCCGGTAATGGAAATATGGCATCTCAGGTTCTGGCAGTTTTTATGGTATTTCCGAATGAAGCAGGATATGTTGAAGTTCCTGGAGTATCGGCGTCAGTAAATACCTATTCTAATAAAAATAAGATTGTTTCCAATAAGGTGAAGCTTAATGTGAGAAAACTTCCGGAGGGAGCTCCTGAGTGCTTTAAAAATGCCGTTGGAAACTTTAATGTGAACGTTTATAATACTTCAAAGGAAAAACCAGAAGCAAAGAAACCATTAAATGTTATTGTTAAGGTTTCAGGAGAAGGGAATTTGGCGGACATGGAGCTTCCAAAAATAATGGCTTCTCCGGACTATGAGGTTTTTGCCCCTAAGATAACATCTAAGATTTCCCCGGGGTCTACAGGGATGAAAGGGGAGGTTTCTGCCAGTTATGTGATTATTCCCAATAAATCAGGAGCAATCTCCATCAAGACAGAACAATTTGCCTTTTTTAACCCTGAGAATAAAGAATACGTAGATCTTGGGCAAAAGATATTGTCTGTTAATGCTTTATCTCATGATCAGGTTTTGGAATCACGTACTGCAGTGGAAAAAGTAAATGAGTATACAAATAACCTTTTAGAAACTGTTGATACACCGGTTCTAAAGACTACCTCATTTAAACTAAAAGAAAAAAGCAAATTCCACTGGAATATCCTTTTAACCAATATTGCGATACTTTTAGGTTTATTTATTGTCTATCTGCTATTTAAGACTTGGCAAAAAAAACGTACATTAGTTAAAGAAACCGTATCCCAAAAACCTTTAGGTTCAGTAGCTGAAACAGAAAAAGAAATTAGGGAATTATTGAAAACTGATATTAATGATTATTTCAGTTATCTTGAAAACCTTAAGGATAACGGTGATTATGAGAAGTTCTTTGTAACCCTGGAGGAATTGGATCAGGAGGTGAGAAACCAGTATTTCCAAGGCTCTGCTATGGAGTTTAAGACTTTTCTTGAAAAGCACAATGGTTCTTCAGTGGCGGAAGAGTATGGAAAACTACAGCAGAAAATCCAAATGGAGAAATATTCTCCTGTGAAATCTGCTGATGTAATTGATGAACTTTTGAAAACAATTGTTAATTTATATTCACAAATTAGCAAATAGTTAATTTATTTTCATATTTTTGCGAAATTTTTAATTACAAAGAGATGGAAATTTTTGATGGTTTCTCTATTAAAGAGATCGTTACCAGCTTTATGGTTCTTTTCGCCGTTATTGATATCATCGGCTCAGTTCCTATTATAGTAAGCCTTCAACAGAAGTTCGGAAAAATTGAAGCTGGTAAGGCTGCAATTACTGCCGGAGCAATTATGATTGTTTTTCTATTTGTAGGGAATAAGATTCTAAAACTAATTGGAGTGGATGTAAATTCCTTTGCCATTGCGGGAGCTTTTGTGATTTTTGTCATAGCCCTGGAAATGATTTTAGGAATTGAGATCAATAAAACTACAGAAGCAAAGGCCGCATCCATCGTTCCCATCGCATTTCCGCTGGTTGCAGGTGCAGGAACCTTAACAACTGCTTTATCACTGAGAGCTGAATTCCATGATATTAATATTATCTGCGGAATTATTCTTAATACAATTTTCGTATATTTGGTGCTGAAATCAGCGAAATGGTTAGAGAGGAAAATAGGGGATGCCACATTGATGATCCTTCAAAAAGTTTTCGGTATTATCCTTTTAGCAATTTCCATTAAATTATTTACCGCAAATTTTGCACAGTTGGTGCTGAATTATGTTAATTTTTAAAATTATGAAGAAGTTTTATAAAGTATTTTTAGTAGTGTTTATTGCATTCATGGCCATTAATCTTTATGCGATAAACTGGCAGTTACCGGATATCTTGGCAGACGAAGATAATCTGAGGTTTGTATTTTCAGCAGGAGCCGCTGCTATAGGTCTTATCCTACTTTTTGTAATGGATACCTGGAGCAGAATCGGTTTGAAAAAATAATCAAGTATTTACATTATAGATAATATAAAACCTCTTTCAAGTTGAAAGAGGTTTTTGTTTTTTTGAATTAAGAGATAACCAGATTTTTCAAAATAGCTTCTGATTTCAATTCTGTTTCTGCCCATTCCTTTTCCGGATCGCTTTGCGAGGTAATTCCGCCACCTACAAAAACATGCACGGAGTCTTTATAAAGTCTTGCACATCGTAGGTTTACAAAATATAGAATGCTTTCTTCAGTTTCAACTTTAATATAACCAGCATAGAATTCACGTGGGAATTTTTCATATTTCCTGATGTTTTCATTGCAAAAATCTTTTGGAATACCACAAACTGCGGGAGTAGGATGGAGGTCTTTAATAATTTTGTCAAGATCTTCCGGTTTTATGGTCGTTTTAAAATCTGTACGAAGATGTTTGATATTCCCGGAGATATGGTCATATGTCTGAGATTGTTGAATTTGACCAGAATAGTTCTTTAAGATATTCTGAATGTAAGTGGTAACTGGTTTCTGTTCTTCAATTTCTTTTTCAGACCATTCTTCCAAGACAGGAAGGGTGCCTGCCAGAGCCATGGTTTCAAATTCGTGGGTTACTTTATTGAATTTTCCCAATACCTCTGAAAAAGCCCCCATCCAGGCATTTTCACCATCATTAAAAAGATATCGGAATGCATTAGGGTAGGATTGGCATAAATTCTTAAAACTCTCTTTATAATCAATGATATTAAAATCTGTAAAGATCTTTCTGCGTGAATACACAAGTTTGGGAAGATCGTTTTCCTTAATAACCTCAATAACCTGTTGTAAGGTGTTGCAATATTCCTCCTTAGTTTCAGCAGTAAAGTTGGTCATATCATTGATTAATGATTCACTGGTGATCTGAGTATTATTAAATTCCTCCTGATCAACTTTGATAATGTTTCCATGAAAGCCAATCTGAATAAGGCTGTTGTAGGAATAAAAATTGACTACATTTTTATAGGCTTTTTCATCTGCGGAATGCAGACATTCGTCGAAGGGAAGTTTGAAATAAATCATTAGCTATGAATGGATTTTGAAAATCACCGGCCGGAAATGATATAGGAAATTCCGAGGTTGATTTTCCTTTCTGCAAAGGTATTATTAGTCTTAAAGATCTCAAAATTAAAAGAGCTGTTTTTTAATGAAACATTGTTCATTTCTGGTTGTATTTTCAAAGAGCTTATTATTTGATCTTGTAAAAATAGGAGCTATGGCTGGTATAAAAAAAGACTCAAAAAAATTGAGTCTTATAATTTTGTACATTTATTTTCCTGGCTATCTCAGAATGATGTTATTGGTCATTGTGGTATGATTAATAAGGGTTCCTTTCTCATCCCTGATCTCAATTTCAGAGACATGCATGGTTTTCCCTTTTCTGATAAAACGTGCGGTAGCAGTTACCACTCCGTCTTTTTTACTTTTTAAATGGTTGGAATTAATATTGGTTCCTACCCCATAATATTTTTCACCGTCAATGAAGATGTTGGACAGGCTTGAACCCAAAGTTTCAGCCAAAACACAGCTTGCTCCTCCGTGCATGATCCCAAAAGGCTGATGCGTTCTTGGAAGCACAGGCATGGTAGCGGTAAGAGTTTCGTTTTCGAGATCAATATCGATGAATTTTATTTCAAGGGTTTTTGCCAGAGTTACGTCTCCCCAGTTATTGATAAATGCTAATATTTCTTCTTTTGTTTGGCCTTTCATTGTGTGATGAATAGATGATTAATAAATAACTTTACTTCTAGCTTTTAGTTTCCTCCCCATTCCCCATAATATTAGGGTTCCAGTTGGCAGGGATTTTAGGACCAATATCATTTTTTATATAATATTCCTCAATCTCCTGCATGATCTCTGCAAAAGGAACGGATGCAAGTCTTTCGTAAGGGATGGTGTACCCTAAATATACAATATTTCTTTTGAAATCTCCTGCTGCCAGTACAATAGGAACCTTTGCTGCCAGAGCCATATGATAAAACCCTTTTCTCCATTTCGGAACCCAGCTTCTTGTTCCTTCAGGGGTGATAACAAGGCTGAAGTCTTCCTTTGCAAATTGATTGGCTACAAAATTAACAAGATCATTTTTCTGGCTCCTGTCTATACCTATTCCTCCCAGTCCTCTTACGACACTTCCGTACCATGCTTTAGTATGAGCATCCTTAATGATAATTTTTAATGGCTTTTCTAAGGACCAATAGGCAAGGTTTCCTAAAATATATTCCATATTGTGGGTATGTGGTGCTACCACAAGGATGCATCTGTTCAGGTTTTTAGCATCGCCCTGCAGAACGACCTTCCATCCTAATAATTTTAACATCAGTTTGCCTATCAGCTTTTTCATAGATTTTTGAATTAAAAACAAAAAAAAATATAACCAATTATTGGTTATACTTTTACAAATATATTGAAATATTATTGCTCTTAAAACAAACCGTTGATTAAATCTACGATTTTCATTACGAATTCCATTGCAAATTGTATCATGATAAGAGTGTGTTTTTGGTTGTTTGGTTATTAAATTTTAACTATACGAAATTAAACTATTTTTTTCACATAGAGAACTAAATACTAGGTTTTTTCACATTTTTGAGAGAAGAAGGATGTGAATTTCAAACGGTTGCCATCCATTCACATCTTCTACCACTCTCTAAAGTTAATTATTTAGTTTGTATGGAAATTTCGTTTTTTCCGTCCTTTATTTTGATGTCCACATCCTTATTTATTTTCTTAATATCGGATGCTACGGAATCAATTACTTTCTTAGCCTGGTTATTAGGAACTTTTTTACCATTGATAATGATACTGTCCTTATCATCAGAATTATATTCTATGCTAGAACCATTTACTGTGATTTTATTTTTTTCGATTCTTACACCGTGGTGGTTCTCATCTCTGGCTTCATCGTTATCATTGATACCGTCACCATCCAGATCTCCGTTGAAATCAATTCTGTCCTTTTTTAATGGAACTACAACGGCTGTTTGAGGAACTACAAGTTCATAATCTACTCTGTAGTCTCTGAATCTGTGATCGTAAGGATATTTGATGTAGTTAGGAAGAATAACTTTATTGTTTACCACTTCTACAGGAACTGTCAGCTGAAGTGGATAGTTATATCCGTTTCCTTCTTTTTTGATGATCAGATAGGGGGTTTTTACATCAGGTTTTCTGGTTACTTCTACAGAGATATAGTCTTCTTCATATACTGAATTTTTGTCTGAATAGATATCATCATCATATGCCTTGTAGTTCTGTGGAATGCTTACTTGCTTTATGTCTACATAGATGGTATCAGATGTAGTATTGATGGCTATGTTTTCTGTATCTTCCTTGCTTCCTTTATAGATCAGGTTTTTCTTCGCCATGCTAAGTCCAAAGTAAGTTCCCAGTCCGATCAGAAGAAGAAATAAACCTCCTATTACCCATCCGATATTTCTAAGTTTTGTTTTCGGCGAAAAGATCTTGATGCTTAATAAGCTGAAAAGAATAGCCGGAATTAAACTTCCAATTACCATAATGGCTGCCAATACCTTGTCCAGACCATTATCGTCCATATAAAATCTTATTTGGTTGGCTCCTGGAAAATCAGTATCCATTCCGAAAAGTCCAAACAATACAAATACTCCGATAATGCTTCCTACTGCCATCAATACGAAGAATCCCCCTACGATGTACTTGAATACATTCCAGATACCACTTCCGGCATTGTTGATGTAAGGTTTGTTTTCTGTGTAGATTTCTCCGACCCTCTGAGTAGATTCATTGGCAAATTGTACCAATTTATTAGACTCATTTTTAAGATTGTCGAAGTTCATAGGCTTTCCCTGCATTTTCAGGAAATCTGCTGCTGTTTCAGCTTTTGGAAGTACAATCCAAAGAATTACATATAAAAGTCCTATTAATGAAGAAGAGATGGCCGCTGTGAAGATTCCTAAAACGAAAATCCCTAGCCAGATAGCTCTCATCGCAGTAATATCCATTCCTACATACTGAGCTAAACCTGCACAAACTCCTGCAATTTTTTGTTTTTCAGGATCACGGAACAATTGTTTTTTGTCTGTGTAACTATTTCCTGTGTTGGTCGTATTTTTAGTTGTATTTTTTTCAGAAAAATAAGCCTCTTCCTGTTCTTCAATCTTCTCAGGGGTTCCGATCTGTGCGATTACTTTTTCTACGTCTGTATCGTTTATCACTTCACGTTTTCCCAGAGAATCTCTGAAAATCTCCACCATTCTTATTTCTATGTCATGCATTACCTCATCTGCTTCAGAAGCATCCAGTGAGCTTCTTAGGGCGTTCAGGTAATCGCTGAGCTTTATATATGCGTGTTCTTCTATGGTAAAAGAAAAACCTGCGAGTCCTATTGAGAGTGTCTTGTTCATAGCTTTGTTTTTTAATTTTGTTGGGTGATTTGGTTTACTGAGGCTGTCAGCTCATTCCACGTATTGAGAAGTTCATCCAGGAAAAGTTTTCCTTTTTCTGTAATTTGATAATATTTTCTGGGTGGTCCCCCGGTAGATTCTTCCCATCTGTAGGAGAGAAACTCTCCATTTTTAAGTCTTGTAAGAAGAGGGTAGAGGGTCCCTTCCACTACATCCAGTTTTCCTTTTTTCAGTTCATCTATAAGATCGGAAACATACATTTCGCGATTATTGATGAGACTTAGAATACAGAATTCCAGAATCCCTTTTCGCATTTGCGCTTTGGTATTTTCAGTATTCATCTTTGATAAGTTTTGTTAATTAGTTATATATTTTAGAAAAATACCCCTAGCTAGTTGGGCCTATTCTAATTTTACATTACAAAGATATGTAAATAAAATGGTATTATGCAATACAAAGTAGTGAAATTTTTTAAATAAATTATTTAATTATCTGATAATCAGTAATATAATTTTATTTTGAATTTTCATGAAATCATTTTCAAGGCAAAATAATTGATTTTAATCTTGAAAATTGAGTACTATGGGTTGAGAAATGGAATGAGATAAGATTTGTTTTAGTTTAAATAGGATGGCAATCTCAAGGGTTTTATTGCGGCTGATATTTTTTGCTGAAGATCAAACTGATTGATATACAATGATAATATTATTGATAATTAGACTTCATAGCCCTGATAGGAGCGGCTACCCCACAGCATATTTGGATTTTGGAGCAGGAGCGAGGAGTATGAGCGGATAGCGGGAATAGCTTCTAAAAATTAAATGTCTGATTTCATATTCTGAGATATAATGCCGTGTGAATTTTGAGGTAGATCGAAGGATTCGTATTTTTGTTATGGAGAGTTTTATAGAAACAATTGAATTCACATTTACTATTACTATGAATATTTTAAATTACTACAAAAGTTTATCAGCCTTTATTTTATTAGGCCCTGTGTGTTTTGGACAGTATCAATTTGAGGTTAAAGATGCGTCGAAAAACTATGATGCTGTAATCCATATTGGAAACTGTGATCACGATGGGTGTATGGGTAAAGGAACTGTGGAGTTGTTTGATAATAAAAACGCCAAGGTGCAAACTTTTACGTCTGATAATCTGGTGTTAAGTTTTGGAAATGATCAAAAACCTATACCAGGAAAAATGACTCAGCTAAGCAAGGAACAAAGCCCTGTGGTTTTTGATGACTTTAATTTTGACGGAACGGAGGATATAGCGATAAGAAATGGAAACCTTGGGAATTATAGCAGTGCTTCCTATGATGTATATGTGTTCAACAAGACAAGGATGGCTTTTGTGAAAAGTAATGAACTTACAGACATTGCTTCCAGCTATTTTGATCTTTTTGAAACAGATCCTGTTCGTAAACGTTTGATTTGCTATGGAAAGTCGGGATGTTGTAATTTTTTTACTACAGAATATAGGGTAATTCCGAATAAGGGACTGGACAAGGTGCTTGAAAAGGAAGAGGATAAGAGTGATGAACGGTATGTAAAAGTGATCACACAAGAAAAAATAAATAATAAATGGGTTACTAAAACCAAGGTATATCCAGCAGAAGAATATAATAAATAAAAGTAAGATGAAGATACAGAAAGAGATCGATTTTATCCTGGCAGTAGATGCCCTGAAAAATGTTCAAAGAAGAAACTATAATGCAGATGACTCCCGAAGAGAGAATACGGCAGAACATTCGTGGCAAATCATTATTCTGGCACAAATTCTTTATCCATATGCTAAAAACCGTACAGATATTGATTTACTGAGGGTAATAAGAATGCTTTCTATTCACGATCTTGTAGAGATTGAGGCAGGGGATACTTTCTTGTTTGATGAGAAAGCAATGGTAGGAAAATTTGAAAGGGAAAAAATCTCTGCCCAAAAGATCTTTGGAATTCTGGATGAGCCTTTGCGTACGGAGTTCTTTAATCTATGGCTGGAATTTGAAGAGGAAAAAACTCCTGATGCTATTTTTGCTTGTGCTATCGATAGAATTATGCCTTTTATACTGAACTCTCATACTTCAGGAAAAAGCTGGACGGAAGCCGGCGTTACAGAAAAGCAGATCAGAAATATGCTTGAAAATGCAATTACCAGAGCATCGGACGAGATGGGTGAAGCATTTGAACTCTTATTAAACAGAAGTTTGGAAACTGACAAAGTGGTAAGATAATAAAAACAGCTCAATATTCGGTCTTGTTTTTCTGATAGAAAGAGGCTGATTTTTATCACTGTTTTGGAAAAATTTCGGGCGGCCAAAGGCCGCCCGAAACTTATTATTATAGTATTTGAATTGGTTTTTTGAATTCGTCAATTGCTACAAAGGTAAAATCACCTACAATTGCTTTTTCTCTTTCGTAGGAGTACATTTGTTCTGTAAAGATCTCCACACTTACCTTCATACTTGTTTTTCCAACATGTGAAACTCTTCCAATCAGCTCAACAATAGTTCCGGCAGGAATAGGTTTTTTAAAATCGATCTTGTCGCTGCTTACCGTTACCACTCTTTTTCTTGCAAATCGGGTAGCAGTGATAAAGGCTACTTCATCCATCAGCTGCATGGCAGTACCTCCGAAAAGAGTATCGTAATGATTGGTCGTGTTTGGGAAAACCGCTTTAAAGATTCTGGTTTCGGCTGCTTCAATTCTTTCTTCTGTAGTCATATTTCATTATTAATTAAGGCGAAATGAAATAATATCAAAACAACAGAATAATGACAGGAATCTTGGAAATCCCTGAAACAATCCATCAGATCAATAAAACTTCAAATCGCGAAAGTTTCTTGTTTAAGAAAAGGCAGGTCTCCTGACTTGTAACATCTTTTATCTCCTTCCCATGCCTCGCACAGTGGATCTTTTGATAAAGATTTCAGTTACTTACAGTTGCGCGACAGTCCGTGATTTTCACACGGTTCCCTTTTAATCTGCGGTTAGGCAGAACCAGTTTCTGTGATGAATAAGCGTTAAACTTTTTCGGTGCAAAAATAATGAATTTATTCCGGATTATGATAAATAATCTGGCTGATCACTCTTCCTTTCTTGATCGTCCAAAGAGTGGTATATCTGTTTTCTCCTGAACCATTGATCATATAAAGGAAAATATTGTCATTGTCCAAAGAAGTAACCCCTATGTTGTTGAAATCCATGGTAGGCTGGAACATATTTTTGATGGCTTCCCTTACAAAAACAGATCCTCTTCCGGGTTGTTGTACTCTGATGGACTTAATTTCCGTCATTCCTTCAGGAAGATCGTTTCCTATTCCCCAAGGCTTTACCTTATCAATGGTAAGAAGCTTTCCTTCAGCATCTTTTTCCTTTTTACGGTAGCCGGCGTTGGATGGATAAATATCGATGACCACTTTGCTTCTTTGAGAAGTAAGAACTTTGGGATCAGAATTATCTGTGAAAATTAATGATTTTCCATTTTTAGATTTTGAGGGAGTGTAGGCTGGAAGCTGATCAATATAAGCAATACGTTCCTTGTTGACCATTCCTTCCTTGTCAAGAGTTTCATAGCGTACAAATGGCTTCTCGTCATCCTGTTTTTCAGGATATTTGATCCAGATCCATTCCGTTTCTCCCGGAGCAGGCTTTACATAAACAAATACATCACCTTTACGCATACGGATCTTATCTACAATTTTTCTGTAGTTATCCTTATGTACACGTACATTGGCATATCCTTCCTCTGCTTTTACAACACCAAAAGGAACTTTATTCTGCCCCTTAACGAGTGCTAAAGAAAAAATACTGAAAGCAGATAAGTAGAATGCTTTGTTGACTGAAATCATTATAACAGATTTTTAATTCCCCAAATATATAAATTAAATGTATTCCTGTTAGTAGATTCATTTTATATAAATCTTAATATTCATTTTTTTTAAAGAAAACTTATTATTTGATTTAATATATGATTTTTTGATGTACAATAACTGTAGAATGTATTTAGTGGTATTTCAGAATAAGACTTCATAACCAAAGAAAAAGAGTTAAATTTGAATGATTTTTTTAATAAAACTACTATAACTCATGAGAAATACACTTTACTTATTAGTGTTCCTATTAACAGGAGCACTCAATCCAAACAAAGCTTTTTCGAGAAATATCGAAAGCTTTACTTTTTTGTCAGTACCTACAAATGTTAAAATATCGGGTATCTCTAGTACGTCTGCTGTAGTGAATTGGGATGCTATTCAAAATTCTAATAATTTTTTGGTAAAATATAGGGTTTCCGGTTCAAATGTTTGGACATCCGTTGCTGTGACGGGAAATACTGCTACTCTTGAACCTTTAGTACCATGTACACCTTATGAAGTTCAGGTCACAGAAGTTTCATCAGGAGAGAACTCGTCATCTGTATTTTTTTCTACATATAAAAATTATTGTACATCAAGTTCTATAGATCCAAATATAGGCCATCTTTCAAATGTTACTGTTACACCGGTTGGTGGACCTGTAATGGAGAGTAATTCAGGACCTTCAACTTATACAGATTATCGTAATGATGGCTACCCGCGTAGGGTCTATCTTCAACCAGGTAGTATGGGAAATACTATAGCTATACATCCTACATGGACAGCTCCCAAACCAATAAGAAGACCAGATATAGTTGCTTGGATAGACTTTAATGGAGATGGTGCTTTTGAAGTTGATGAAAGAATAACGGGAATTTCATTTTATCCCAATCTTTATACTTTTAATGTTCCTACATTCTTTAATACTGGAGACTGCGGCGTTACAATGAGAGTAGCATTGCTGCCTTATATTAATTCCTGTGGTACTAATAATTTTGGAGAAACTGAAGATTATCAGGTGTATTCTTTCAACGGTACTTTATCTATTGATGAAATAAAAGCTTCAGAAAAAATAAGTCTGTATCCCAATCCTGTTTCTGATATTTTAAATATTTCAGGAATACAATCACGCACAGATTTTGAAATTTTTAACACAAGTGGACAAAAAGTGTATAACGGAAAAGTTTCTGATAAGAAAATTGATGTTAAACATTTTTCTAAAGGAATTTATTTTATCCAGTTTAAAGATAAAAATTTAACCAATTTAAAATTCATCAAAGAGTAAAAATAGAAAGAGAGTACTGAAAAGTACTCTCTTTTATGATTTGAATAATCTTCAAACAGATTAAATTCTCTCTAATTCTTCAGAATCAATGGTTGTCTTGAAGGTTCCGTAATTAACGATCACTTTGTTTCTGGAAATTTTCTCAATGGTTCCAACACTGGTACTTCCTGTGATACGGACACGCTGGCCAATTTTCATCCAAACTGCACGATCGGTTTTGCGTTTTTCTTCCAGCTTTTCGTTGGTTTCAGTGATTTTCTCAATGACTTCTTCTTTTTTAAGCTGTTGAGTAATCTTTCTCTTCACTACCTGAAGTCGCTTGGTTTCATCTTTATCAGCTCCAATTTTCCTGAATTTTTCCTGTTCTAAAATTTTCACGAAATCCTTTACCACATCCTTTCGTGATTTTCCTTTTACGTAACTGTCGATAAAAGCTTCAATCTTATTTCCAAACTGTAGTTTACGGTGTTCTTCTTCATAAAGCTTCTGGAAATTGAAAAGTTTCTGCTGAAGCTGATCATTCAGTTTTTGGAGATTATCACGCTTATCTTCTACAGATTCTTTTCTTTCGGCAAGATCTGTTTTCAGTTTTTCAACTTCATATTTTTCCTGCTGTAGCTTTACAATAGTTTTATCAAGATTAACAATATCATGCTCTACCTTTTTCTTGGCCGAATGAATGATAAACCTTGGGATTTTATTCTTTTCCGCCACTTCAAAGGTAAATGAACTTCCTGCCTGGCCAACTTCCAGTTTGTACATTGGCTCAAGGGTTTCCTCATTGAAAAGCATAGCCGCATTCTGAGCATTGGGAAGTTGCTCTATAACCAATTTAATGTTGGTGTAATGCGTTGTAATAATCGCGAAACTCTTTTTATCATAGAAAAACTCCATGAAACTTTCAGCTAAGGCACCTCCCAGTTCAGGATCAGATCCCGTTCCAAACTCATCAATCAATAAAAGGGTATTGGCATCAGCCTCGCGGATGATTCCGGACATTTTCTTTAACCTCGAAGAGTACGTTGATAAATGATTTTCAATAGATTGATTATCACCAATATCGGTCATTATCTTTTCGAAGAAAAACATTTCGGACTTCGGATGTACAGGAACCAGAATACCACTCTGAATCATCAACTGCAATAACCCAACTGTTTTCAACGTAATGGATTTTCCTCCGGCATTAGGTCCGGAAATACAAATGATCCTGTTGTGTTCCGTTAAAGCAAGTGTCTGTGGGTGGATGGTCTTGTTTTCAACCTTATTTCTTAACCATAACAGCGGATGGAATGCATCTTTCAGTTTCAACGTTTTATGGCGGTTGATCTTCGGAAGAATTCCATTAACCTGTTCTCCAAATTTAGCCTTGGCTCTTGTAAGATCAAGATCAAAAATATAAATCTGATACCTCCAAAGCTGAGGTTGAAATTCTGCCAGTTCTGCGGTAAGCTTTCTGAGAACCTTGTCGATCTCTTTTTTCTCTTCCTCCTCATTTTCACGAAGTTTGAAGTAATGCTTTACTACACTGTCCGGTTGGATATAAGTTATGGAACCTGTTTTTGAAATCCCCAGGGTTCTTCCTGCAACTCTTTTCTTAAATCCTGACTTTACGGCTAAAACTCTTTGGTCGTCAATAATTGTTTCTCGTATGTCGTCCAAAAAGTCACTCTGTCCATAGGTGGTAAGAGCGCGGTTGAAGTTTTCCTGAATTGCTTTTTTAGCATGCTGGATTTCGGTTCTCAAATCTTTTAAGGCCGGAGATGCTTCGCTTTTTACCTCACCAAAACGGTTAAAAACCTTATCTACCTTATCAATGATCTCTTTTCTGAATTCCAGTACAGAAATTTCTTCCAACAAAGTAGGAAATGTTTCCGGCATGGTAGGGAAGAACTTTTGTAATCTTCCGATCTGTTCCGTGATGGTTTTTATTTTGATGAAAGCACTGTTTTCCAGACGGTAATTCTCAATCAGCATCAATTTCAGCTCACTTTCAATATCTTCATATTCATCAAACGGAATTGCATTTGAACTTTCAAAACTCGACAGATATTCTGATGTTTTTTTCAATGAAAGTTCCGCCTCGTCAATTTCCATGGGACGAAGTTGAAGAATTTTTTCTCTTGTTTTCGGAGAATACGCAAATGGGGAAATTTCCGCGAGCAATTGCGGAAACTCTAATTCGTCTAAATCTTCTTTATCTATATACACCATGCAAAGTTAGTGAGAATTTTGATTATTCTGTATATTTGAGTGATTTACAAAATTCATCCATGAAACCACTTCTTCTTATTCTGTTTTTTCTGTCAATTGGCATCCAATCTCAGATAAAAAAGGAGGGAACAGAAAAATCGCGTCATCTGAATGCACAGAAGAAGATGGTAATTCCGGTAATTAATGACCATCCGGAAAAATATGATACTGATCTTTTTTCTAAAGAAATAAGAAAGAATGTTAAGGATAGCATCTATATTACAGACATGAAAAATTTATTAAAACCTTAATAAAGAAGATGAAATGAAACTGGAAACTGAAAGATTGATTTTAAACGGAATTAATGAAAGTCATGTAGAAGATATTCTGAAAATCCGAAGTAATGATGTAATTAATCAATATGTAAAAAGGAATTCACCAAAAACCAATTATGATGCTTTGGAGTTTATTTTACATATTAAGAGAAAAACTCAGGAGAAAGAGATTGTTTTCTGGGGAATCTCCTATAAAGGCTATCCAAGACTTATTGGAACTATTTGTCTATGGAAATTTTCGGAAGACAGGAAAACAGCAGAGGTAGGGTATGAATTATTGCCGGATTATCATCATCAAGGAATCATGACAGAAGCATTAAAAGTTGTTTTGGAATTTGGATTTAATGAATTGAACTTACAGAATGTGCTAGCTTTTACGGATAGGCTCAATACTAATTCGCAATTGCTGCTCTTAAAACATAATTTTGTTTTGGAAGAAAGTGAAACAGTTGAAAATAATCCTGATAATGTTATTTTTAGTTTAAAAAAGCCATTCTGAGGGATTGTTCCTTGAATCCATCAGGTTTTTTTTTATCTTTATCGCCAGACAGATCAATATTATACACTATATATGAAAAATGAAATAAAATCCTTGACCGGATTGAGGGGAATTGTAGCATTGTGGGTGACTTTTTTTCATTTTTACATTTATAAAAATAATTTTATTGATAATATCATAGGAAAAGGATATGTAGCAGTAGATATTTTTTTTGTCTTAAGTGCTTTCTTATTGACTATTTCTTATACTGAGAAGTTTAAAAATCTGGATTTTAAAGGAGTACAAATTTTTTACAAAAAAAGAGTCAATAGGATCTATCCCGTATATCTTGTATCGGTTGTATTTATAGCATTGTTTTTAATCGATATTTCTACCACCAAGTTTTTGATCAATGCAGCATTGGTGCAATGTCTTTTTGATCCCGAGTATTTACTCATGTCTGTTTACTGGTCGTTAAGTACAGAGTGGGTATGCTATCTTATATTTCCTTTCATGCTTTATTTCATCATGCTTTATAAGATTCGCAGCGAAATATTGATTGTGGTAAGTCTCCTTTTGAGGTTCATTCTTCCGTATCTTCCAGATCATCTATATATTGGTGGTGACATTTCAACGTATGGAGGAATGTCTTCAAAATATCTGGATATTCCTGACGGATTAAACTCTTTAATAAGAACTGTTTCTTCCTACCTTTTAGGAATAGGGATTGTTTCCTTTAAAGGGATTACCATGAAAAGAAACAATTACTTTATTTATGTTTTAGTAATCCTTTTCATAGGGTTGCTCTTTGTAGAAAAAGGGCTGTTCTTAATTCCGCTATTGTCTGCCCTTATCATAAGACATCTTTATTTTGAAGGTGGACAAAATCTTGTCAAGTCATTTTTAGAAACAAAGGCAGTATATCTTTTGGGGAATATTTCCTACTCGCTGTACATTATACACTATATCATAAGAAAGCAGTATTTTACCATTGTGGAGACTATTTTTGTCAATAATCTTTTATTAATCTTACTTTCATTGGTGTTGTCCTATTTTTCCTATATTTTGATCGAAAGAAAAGTGAAGATATTTAAGGTTTAGGCTATGCTTTTATTTTAATATTAATTATTTTTGCAGCATGACCTGGACAGAAATTTTAGCCCCCATAAAAAGTACCGAATACTTCAAAACCCTTTGGGAAAAAGTAAAAAACGAATATGCAAGCACGAAGGTTTTTCCCCCGAAAGATCAGATCTTCAGAGCCTTGGAGCTGACTTCATTTGACGATATTGAGGTGGTTATTATTGGTCAGGATCCTTATCATAACGATTATCAGGCCAACGGGTTGTGTTTTTCAGTTTCTGAACAGGTAACAGCACCACCATCCCTTAAAAATATTTTCATTGAACTGAAAGATGATCTTGGAGTGGTAAGAACTTCAAAGGAATTAGATGACTGGGGAAAACAAGGTGTGCTTCTTTTGAATGCAACACTTACGGTTCGTGCACACACCCCCAATTCTCATAAAGACCTTGGCTGGGAGCAATTTACCAATTTTATTATCAAAGAAATTTCTGATAAAAAAGAAAATGTGGTCTTTGTATTGTGGGGAGCCTTTGCACAAAAAAAAGCCGAACTTATAGATCCGGCTAAGCATTTTATTTTGAAATCGGCGCATCCGTCACCATTCTCTGTTTATAGAGGTTTTTTTGGAAGTAAACCATTCTCAAAAATTAATGAATATCTTGTTTCCAAAGGGAAAAAGCCTATTGCGTGGTAGAATCGGAAGTTTTTCCTGTTTTTTTGATGGAAATCCCGATCTTATATTTTCCGTTTAATGCCGTTGTTCCTTCATCTGCCTTAGGATAAGGGGTTACCTCCTGCAGTGTAATCGTATATCCGTTAAAATCGGCTGACTGTCGATAGTTCCTATTTGGGTAATCCATACTGGCAAGATTTAAAACCATAGGTCGGGTAGAGGTTCCCATGACTTCAACCTGAGCAAGAGCCACACCGGCCCAGATACAGTTTACCCCTTCAGGACAGCGGCTGTCCTCAGAGATTCCCTTGAAAGTAACATTCATTTGAAATTCTTTCAGGAATTTATTTTCACCCTCATTCAAATAAACAATGCCGTTCTTTTGATCAGGAGTTGTATTGGCAGTCATTTCAGAAGTTTTTGGAGTTGTTTTGGTTTTCTTTTGGGCATCGCATCCTGTTAATGCGAATATTCCCAGACTAAGTATGATAACTTTATGAAACATGATTTCTCTTTTTTTGTTAAATAATATCAAACATATTCAGAAGTACTACCAAAAACATTGCCACACCCACTACAAAGCTGAATCCGGTTCCATAAATAAACCCGATTAATGCTCCTTTGGTAGATTGCAAAGCCTTGTTCATATCCTTGCTGTCATGAAGAAGTTCCCCAATAAATACCCCTGCAAACATTCCGATCAGGAAACCTAAGGGAATGGGAATAAATATTCCAACAATAGTTCCTATTACAGATCCGATGCTTCCCCAGCGCGTGCCTCCATATTTCCTGTTGGTTTTTGCAGGAATTACATAGCTCAGCACTACAGAAGCTAAGGTAAGAATACCAAATGCCCAGACATAGATCATCGGAAGATCAGCATCCGTCCCGAATTTATAGATCAGCAATCCGCAGATACTTAGTAATAAGCCGGGAAGAACCGGGAGAAAAGTTCCCAATATTCCTACAAATAATAAAACAAGACAGAGAATATTAATGATAGTTGTATCCATTTTTTTAAATATAAACGAAGATATGAAAAAAGTAAATTGATAAAAGGTTTAAAATTTGGGATGAAAATTGATAATGAATAGTAAATTCATCATTCTTAATTTTATAAATTTGCTGTAATGAAAAATGAAATACAAGATACCCGAGATTTTTTACAGAATATAAGTGATCAGATCCATTATTTTGTGAGAGATCACGTATATCCTGATCTGGCACTTCCTATTCAGATTATGCTGAAATTTATCTTTCTGGCAGGGATGATCTATCTCTTGGATTTTGTTTTTAAATTCATTGTCAATACTATTTTCAAATTCTTTTTTGATAAAGAGAAATTTCCCATTTTAAAGTCAATCTATGATTCAAGAATAACTAATTCTGTAGTTCACTTGGGAGCACTGAACTTTGCTGGATATGCATTGCTTTCTGTCTTCTACAGACATCCGAAAAGCTTTGCATTACTGGAGATCATTGTGGGTGTGGCTACTATTTTTGTGATTGCAGGGTTGCTATTTAGAGCATTAACTGCTTTTAGAAATTACTTTGTGATTAAGCAGGATTATTACAAGATCATGACGCTTAATGCCATCTCGGAAACTGTAAAAATTTTTGGAATCTTTGTTCTTTCCGTAATAGGAATCTGTTTGATCTTTGGGATTAAAGGCGGAACAATTTTAGGAAGTTTAGGAGCAATAACAGCCGTTTTGGTTTTGGTTTTCAGAGATACTATTTTAGGATTTGTTACCGGGCTTCACGTTGCTACATCCAAGAATATGAAAGTAGGTGACTGGATCAGTATCCCCAAATACAGCATTGAAGGAAACATAACGGAAATCAATCTTTTGACTACAAAGATTACCAATTTTGATAAAACAGTTTCTACAATTCCAACCTATGATTTATTGACCACAGAGATCAAAAATCTTCAGGTGATGTCAGAATCCAATACAAGAAGAATCAAAAAATCTATTTATTTCAATATTAACTCCTTTAAATTCCTTACTGATGAAGATATTG
Source organism: Chryseobacterium sp. SIMBA_028 (assembly GCF_046535285.1). Classification (NCBI taxonomy): domain Bacteria; kingdom Pseudomonadati; phylum Bacteroidota; class Flavobacteriia; order Flavobacteriales; family Weeksellaceae; genus Chryseobacterium; species Chryseobacterium sp. SIMBA_028. The sequence continues at coordinate 188,085 of NZ_JAWRWZ010000005.1, forward strand.
AACGATTAAAGGAAATTAATTTGATTGCAGATTACCTGGAAGAAAAAAGACAGGAGATCAAAAAAGAAAAAGAGAACGTGAGCTACAATGATAAGGATATCAATGGAAGGCAGCTTACCAATATCGGTGTTTTCAGATATTATGCACAGAAGTATATAGAAAATGATCCCGATATTGAAAAAAGCGGAGCCAGAATGGTCCGTCAGCTGGAGATTACCCCACAGGGGCTTCCTCTTGAAATATACTGTTTTGCCAATGATTCAAAGTGGGAACATTTTGAGCAAATTCAGGCAGATATTTTTGACCATTTGCTGGTAGCTTCAAAGGAATTTGAACTTCAGGTAATGCAGGTAAGTGTAAAAGTGTAATAAAAAATTAGAGATTATAGACTAGTTAAGTCTTAAATCTTGCTTAAAAAATAATAAAAGAGTCAGTATTAGAAGTTAATCTTACTATATGATATGGTAAGTCTGCATCCAAAATCTGACGTCTAATATCTTAAATAAAAAAATGACAAAACTAAGCGTAAACATTAATAAGATTGCGACCTTAAGAAATGCAAGAGGGGGAGAAACACCAAGTGTAACAGAAGCAGCGATAAAGATCCAGGAATTCGGAGGACAAGGAATTACCATTCATCCAAGACCTGATGAAAGACATATTACAAGAAAAGATGTCTATGATCTGAAACCATTGGTTACCACTGAGTTCAATATTGAAGGGAACCCGCATCAGTCTTTTATTGATATGGTGCTTGATGTAAAGCCTGAGCAGGTAACACTGGTTCCTGATGCAGATGATGCAATCACTTCCAATGCAGGCTGGGATACTAAAAAACATTTGGATTACCTTACAGAAATTATCGCAGAGTTTAAAAATGTAGGGATCCGTACTTCAATTTTCCTTGATCCAATGCCTGAGCTGGTAGAATATGCAGCAAAAACAGGCGCAGACAGAATTGAACTGTATACCGAAGCTTACGCAAAAGACTATTTGACCAATAAAGAACAGGCTATAAAACCTTATTATGATACAGCGGTTGCTGCTACTGAGTTTGGATTAGGAATCAATGCCGGACATGATCTGAGCCTGGAGAATCTAAAATATTTTGCAGACAATATCCCCAATCTACTGGAAGTATCAATCGGGCATGCTTTAGTTTCCGAGGCGCTTTATATGGGACTGGAAAATACGGTTCAATCTTATTTGAAGAGATTGGCAAAGTGGTAATCAATAATAGAGAAGTTAGAAAGTAATGATAAAAGGTTTGGAGAAGGGTGATGCCTTTTTCCACCCTAATAGTATCAGATTGGAAATGAATATTGAAATTTTTTGCAATCTTTAGATCATCTAACGCCTAATTTCTCGCCTCTAATTTCTAAAAAATATGGAAATCTTAAACTCAAAAATATTTGGTGAAGCTTCAACTGCTACACCACTTTTGGTATTCCACGGATTGTTCGGAATGCTTGATAACTGGGGAAGTTTTGGAAAAGACCTTGGAGAATATCTTCCGGTACATTTAATTGATCTTAGGAATCACGGAAGAAGCTTTCATTCAGAGGATATGTCCCATGATGATCTGGCAGATGATATTGCCCGTTATATGGATCATTACGGTATTCAAAAGGCTCATGTTCTGGGACATTCTTTAGGCGGAAAAGCCGTCATGCAGTTTGCCATAAAATACCCCGAAAGAGTTGAAAAGCTCATTGTAGTCGATATTTCTCCAAAAGCTTATCCGCCACACCATCAAGGGATAATAAAGGCGTTAGAGAGTGTCGACTTTAATACGGTGGGTTCCAGAAATGATGTGGAAGCTGTTTTAAATCAGTATATTCCTGAAAAATCCACGATACAGTTTTTAACAAAGAACCTGTATTGGGATGATAATAAAAAGCTAAACTGGAGATTTAACCTTAAAACGTTATCTGAAAAGTATAATGAATTTGTTTCCAATGCGGTAAAATTTGGAATCTTTGATGGGGAAGCCTTATTTATTGCCGGTGAAAAATCGAATTATATTCTTCCACAGGATGAATATGGGATAAAGCAGCAGTTTCCAAAGGCTAAAATTGTTACTGTGAAAAATGCAGGACATTGGGTACAGGCTGAAAATCCTGTAGATTTTGCTAATGTGGTTAAGCAATTTCTAGGATTAGATTAATTATATACTGTTATTTTTGTTAATATGTTAAAATTTTCTTAAAACGAAAAAATATTTCTCCATGAGTTGAAAATTGTGTATTTTCGATTATCAAAAAAACAAACATATTTACTTATGGAAAACAAAAACTCAAAAAAGAAGCCGTTTTTCGCGTCATTTCTTGAAAAACAACTTAAGGATCCTGAAACAGTAAAAGGAGGAACGGATATTATCACGATTCCTGAAAGAGATACTATTACAAAGCCTACCATAGACAATGTAACATCTCCTCAAGCTGATTTGCAGCATACTATGAAATATCCTTCTGATGGTGATGATGATGCAATCTTACTATAAAATGATTATTTTACAGTAACATATTAACAAAATTGTAATAATAGGGAAACTTAAACTTTAAGTTTCCCTTTTTAGTAAAACAGGCAAATGATTCTCTGTATCACCCACTCGCAGGATTTTTATACTATTGATCTTTTCTTTCAATACCTTTCTTCTAAAAATATTCCTTATTTCAGATTGAATTCCGATCAACTTAATCATCTTCAAAAAATGAGTATCAATGAAAATTCATTTGAAATTACTGATGAATTGGGGAAGATCATTCATTCTGATGATATTAAGGGAGTATGGCACAGAAAAGCATGGCGGATAAGTATTCCGGAAGAACTGGATGAGAACTATGAGAAGATCTTTCAGAATGAATATGGAAGTCTTCGTTATAATCTGTTCACTACTCTTGAAGATATTCCGTGGATCAATCCTTTTGAAAAAGAAAAGAAAATTGATGGAAACAAGATGCTTCAACTGAAAATTGCTGAAAGAAATCACCTTACCATTCCCAACACTGTTTTTTCTAATGATGAAGAGAAAATAACAGCATTCTTTCATCAATATTGCTCAGGAAAAGCAATTGCCAAGCTGCATGGTGTACAATCAAAAACCATGAGTGGTGAAAATTTGATTTCTACTATGATTATTGAGGAAGAAACCCTGGAACACCTTTCTGATATTGCCTATTGCCCGATGATTTTCCAGCCTTACATTGATAAAGAATATGAATTGAGAATCATGTATGTAGATGGAGACTTTTTCACGGGTAAGATTAATAACAGTACCCATGCAGACTGGAGAGTGAGTGATGAAAACTACTTTTGGTCAGCTTATGAATTACCAGAAAATATCAAAATAAATTTGACCTCCATGATGAAAGAAATGGGGCTTTATATGGGAGCCATTGATGTGATCAAAGGAAAGGACGGAGAATATTATTTTCTTGAAGTCAATCCGCAGGGAGAATGGGGAATGCTGCAAAAGGAACTGGGGTTTCCGATAGCAGAAAGAATTGCCGACAACCTTATCAAAAGAATTAATTTCCATGAATAAAATTTTAATTATAACACATACCGCAGATAATTTTTCAATTGAAAAAGTAACAGAATATATTGCAGATAACCACTGTGAAGTTATTCGCTTTGATGTTGATTTGTATCCTTTAGAAAATAAATTGTCTACCATTTTTCAGGATGGAGAATGGGTGAGTATTCTTGAAACACCATCTGCAAAGTATCGTCTGGATGATATTTCAGCAGTATGGTACCGAAGAGCCTACAATATTGGAAAAGGCCTGAAAGAAGAAATGGAACCTAAATTTTTCGGGGCAGCAATGGGGGAGATTCGTAATACGTTATTCGGGTTTCTAGAGTCTATTGATGCTTATTCACTAGGTAAGCCGAGTGTTTACAGAAGACTGGATAGTAAGGAAGAACAGTTGAAATTAGCTTATAAAATAGGTCTTTCAGTTCCGGAAACCTGTCTTACAAACAACCCGGAAGAGGCAAGAAAGTTTATTCTTAAACATCAGAATGTTGTTGCTAAGATGCAGACCGGTTTTGCTATTTATGAAGATGGTGTGGAAAACGTGGTTTTTACCAATGTGGTAAAAGAAGATAAGCTTGAAGAACTGGACTCCCTTTTATATTGTCCGATGCAGTTTCAGGAGATGATTGAAAAGAAAAGAGAACTTCGGGTTACCATTGTAGGAAGAGATGTCTATGCATTTGAAATTGATTCACAACAATTTGAAGATGCAAAGGTTGACTGGAGAAAGGATGGTGTGAATTTACTTGATAAATGGACAAGAACAGAGCTTCCGAAGGACGTTGAAGAGAAACTGTTGGAGCTTCTGGATATTTATAACGTAGACTATGGTGCAATAGATATTATTGTTTCTCCTGAAAATCAATATTACTTTATTGAAATCAATGCCGCAGGAGAGTTTTTCTGGCTGGATAATCTTACAGAAGGAAATCTGATCTCCAGAAGTATTGCGGATGTTCTTTGTGATAAAGCTCCAAGAAGAAATAATGTAGTTTTAGCTTAAATAATAAGATATTTTTTAAATCACAAGAAGCCCTGGAAGTTTTTAATTAAATACTTTCAGGGTTTCATTTTTTTACAATCCTTGAGGTTTAGACTATTTTAAGCTTCATAATTCTTGTTTTCAGAGTGATAATATTGGTTAAATAAAGTTGAGTTTTGCTTTAAAAATCGCAAATTTGCAAAAGCAGTTTTTCAAAGGAACTTTGGCAGGAACCTGAAGAATTGCCGGATAGAAAATATTGTCATATTTTAGTCAGCAATCAAGTAAAATAATTAATGGTTTTTGTAACGGGTGCAACCGGAATTCTGGGAAGAATAATCGTGCTGGAACTTCTAAAAAGAGGTGAGAATGTGCGCGCTTCCAAGAGATCTGGCAGCAATTTAAACGAAGTAAGGCATTCATACAGCTTTTATACAGAGAATCCTGATGACTTTTTCAATAAAATTGAATGGGTAAATGTCGATTTTGATGATATCGACTCTTTGAAAGATGCTCTGAAAGGGGTGAATGAGGTCTATCACTGTGCCGCAAAGGTAAGCTTTCATCCCAAAGATGAAAAAGAAATGTACCATACCAATATTAAAGGTACAGAAAACCTGTTGTTTGCCTGTGAGGCTTCTGAAGTTAAAAAATTTCTGCATGTAAGTTCTGTTGCGGTGTTAGATAACTTTAATGAAAAGGGAGAACTGGATGAAGAATCTGAGTTTAATCCCAAATTAGAACATTCTGCCTATGCCATATCCAAGCATTTATCTGAAATGGAAGCATGGAGAGCATCTGCAGAAGGGCTGAATGTTGTTATCATCAATCCGGGAATGATCGTAGGAAGCGGAAACTGGAGCCAAAGTAGTGGGGAGCTCTTCTCAACATTTGAAGACAATAGTTTTACCTTTGCCGGCGGTTCTGCTTATGTAGATGTAAGAGATGTTGCAAAAACAGCCATTGAATTGATGGAAAATAACATTTTTGGAGAACGATTTATCATTGTTGCTGAAAATAATAAATATGCAGATCTGGCAAAACAGATTAGAACCCGATTAGGTCTTAAAGAGGCAAGAATCCTTACAAGATCTCAACTGAATATTGGAAAATTTGCCAATACATTATTCGGATGGCTGATTCCAAAACTGAGAATGGCTACAGAATCAAATATTGAGGCTATATCCTCATTCAATACCATTTCCAACCACAAAGTAAAGGAAAAACTTAACTATGAGTTTATTCCTGTAAAGGAAAGTATAGACTTTCACCTGAACAATTATATTAACGACAAAAAGCTGAAGAAATGAATCTTGCAGAGGCAATTATCCTTAAAAATGTAGAAAAACATCCTATAAAAGCAGCAATAGGCTTTAAGAAGAAAGATGAAGCTTGGAAAGAGCTAAGCTGGAAAAGATTCAGTGAAATTATCTTTAAAATGGCCAATGCATTGAAAGAAGCAGGGGTTCAGGAAAATGATAAAGTCGCTATTTATTCAGACAATTCTTCAGAATGGATGATCGTTGATTTGGCTGCAATGGCTATTGGAGCGGTTACTGTTCCTATTTATTCTACTAATAATGCTGAGCAGGCAGAATATATCATCAATGATTCCGGAGCTAAAGCCATTCTGGTAGGAAACCAGATGCAGTATGATGCCTGTCTGGATATTTTACATAAAGAAGAGAATAACCTGGAAACCATCATTGTTTCTAAAAAAGCAGTGTGGATCAAGAAAGAATTCAATAGTTTCTATCTTGAGGATTTTATCGCAAAAGCTTCTTCAGAGTTAGAGATCTGTAAAAAAGAATATGATGACATGGCAACGTTAATCTATACTTCCGGAACAACCGGAACTCCAAAAGGGGTGATGCTTACTCACGGGAATTTCATTAAGGCATTCGACTCTCACTTTGAATTTTTTAAATTTAAAAACTTTGAAGAAGAGCTTTCATTAGCCTTTTTACCATTAAGCCACGTCTTTGAAAGAAGCTGGAGCTTACTTTGCCTATACGGAGGAGCAAGAGTGTATTTTCTGGAAGATCCGAAAAATATTGCAAAGGCACTGGAAGAAGTAAAGCCCACTACCATGTGTGCGGTACCAAGATTTTTCCAGAAAGTATATGCCGGAGTTCTTGAAAAGGCAGAAGAGGGTTCATCATTAAAGAAAAAAATCTTTGATTGGGCCTTAAAAACAGGATGGGAAACTGCAGAACTAAGAAGAAATGAAAGATTAATTCCTTTTGGATTAAAATTAAAAGAATCTGTTGCAGATATGCTGGTCTTCAGTAAGATTAAAGATAAAATGGGGGGCAGACTATGGTTTTTACCGTGTGGAGGAGCTTCTTTATCCCCTGAAGTAACCCGATTCTTTGAATCAGTAGGAATTCACGTTACGGTAGGATATGGATTAACTGAAACTACAGCTACTTTAACTCTTTTCCCTTTGACTCACTTTGAACATGCTACCAGCGGAAAACCATTACCGGGTGTAGAAATCCGTATCGGTGAAAGTGACGAGATCCAGGCAAGAGGAAATGGAATCATGAAAGGATACTACAACAGACCTGAAGAAACCCAAAAAGTGTTTACAGAAGACGGATGGTTTAAAACCGGAGATGCAGGTAAGTTTGATGAGAAAGGTAACCTGATCATTACAGACAGAATTAAAGACCTGATGAAGACTTCCAATGGAAAATATATTGCTCCGCAACAAATCGAAAATCTTCTGACCAATAACAATTTTATTCAACAGATTATGCTGGTGGCTGAAGGAAGACAGTTTGTTTCAGCACTAATCGTTCCTAACTTTGAATTTCTACAGGACTATATCAAAAAGAACAATATCCCTTTCACCAATTGGGAGGATGCTGTGAAAAATGATAAGATAGTAAGCCTTTATAAAGAAAAAGTTAAGGAATTACAAAGCCACCTTGCCGACTATGAGAAAGTAAAGAAATTTACCTTAATGCCGGCAGAATTTGATATCAATACGGGAGAAATTACTCCTACATTGAAAGTGAAAAGAAATGTGGTTCTTAAAAAATATGCAGATATTATAGAGAAGATGTACTAACAAGTACAAAGGTAGTCTCTATTTAATCTCCAATTTTTATCTGTATTATCACTTAAATTAAACTATGACAACACAAGAATTTATAGGAAAAGAAAATTTCACCATTCATACACAGACGGTTTCAGAAAGCTGCCCGTCCAATATTGCCCTGATTAAATACTGGGGAAAATATGACAATCAGATTCCTGCAAACCCAAGTATCAGTTATACTTTAAACCATTGTAAAACCAATACTACAATGGAATTTTTAGCAGATGAATCTTTTTCTGTTCAGACTTTTCTGGCTGGAAATGAAGAAGTGAAATTTGCTGAAAAAATAGAAAAATATTTCAAAAATATCGAGCAATATCTTCCGTGGATATTGAAAGGGAAATATATCATCAGAACAGAAAATACATTCCCACACAGTTCTGGAATTGCCAGTTCTGCATCAGGATTTGGAGCGATTGCAAAATGTCTGATGGCTTTGGATGAAACATTTACAGGGAAAAACTCTGATGAAGAGTCTCTGAGAAAAGCCTCATTTCTAGCAAGACTGGGAAGTGGAAGTGCTTGTAGAAGCTTATATAACGGACTTGTGGTTTGGGGAGAAACTGATGAGGTTAACGGAAGTTCAGACCTGTTTGCGGTACCATATCCTGACACGGAAATTCATGAGGTATTCAAGAATTTTAATGACTGGGTTTTATTGATTCATGAAGGACAGAAAAGTGTTTCTTCAACTGTAGGACATGGCTTAATGAATACCAATCCATATGCAGAAAGAAGATTTCAGGAAGCAAGAGAAAACTTTGTTCCTATGAAAGATATTCTGAAGTCGGGAGACATGGAGCAATTTATCAAATTGGTAGAACATGAAGCGCTTACTCTTCATGCGATGATGATGATGAGTGATCCTGCTTTTATTCTGATGAAGACAGGAACACTAGAAGTGATCAATAAGATCTGGGATTTTAGAAGAGAAACAGGGCTGTCATTATTCTTTACGTTGGATGCAGGAGCTAATGTTCACCTTCTCTTTCCAAGTAATGATTCTGAAGAGAAGATCAAAGCATTTATCGAAGCGGAATTATTACAACACACTCAAAAGAATGGAGTAGTGAAGGATGTGATGAAATTCTAAAAACGAAAAAATATTCAATAGGGTGGGCTTTAGCCCACTTTTTTAATCCTCAGTAACAATAGTTTCCCGTTCGCCATCTTCTTTCTTTCCTTCTTCTATCATGATTTCGGCCTCTGCTTTCTCTTCAGAAGTCGCTGTTTCTATAAGCTCTTCCTGTTCATCATTGTGATGATCTATGAAAAACTCACAATATACCGGCAGGTGATCTGAGCCAAAATTCTCCAATGTCTTCAGCTGTTTAATAAAAATATCTTCACTGTGAAACATCAGATCGATAGGAAACCTTAAAAGACGGTATTTCGCATGAAAGGTGGAAACAAAAGAATGCCCGATTCTCGGATCTATCAGATGACTTGTTTTTCTGAAAAGTACAGATGATCTTGACCATGCAACATTATTGAAATCTCCCACTACAATAACAGGTTTTTTGATGTCTTTTACACAGTTGGCTGTGCTTAGAAGGTCGCCATCTCTTTCCTTTGATGTTTCTTCTTCCGTAGGACTTGGTGGTGGTGGGTGAACTCCAAAGAAGACAAAAGAAAAACCATCAGCTGTTTTCATATGTACCTCAATACTTGGAATATCATCAGCTACGAAATAATGAGTCTTCGCTTCTTTGATTTCAATTTTGGAATAGAAATGCATACCGTAGGTGTTTTCAAGGGTTACCTTATGCTGGTAACTATATTCTTTCTCTAAAGGTCTCATTGCTTTTTCCCAGTCACCATTGCTTTCCATAGTCATGAAAAAATCAGGATGATGCTTTTTAACAAGTCCAATGAATTTTTCATACTCTTTATTGAACTGATAGACATTAGCTGAAATAAAGTGTAATTGATCAGAAGATTTGTGACGCTGTCTGTGCTTCTTTACGGGGTAGAAACGGGTGTACTTGATAAGAGTATAGCTATGATGAACAAACAAGACCAGCAGAACACCCTGGTAATACCATAAATATTCTTTAGAATCACTAAAAAAACCTAATAGAAAAGTGAAAAAGATAAGATATGTAACCTGTATTTTAGCAAATTCCGGAACTCTGAATATCCAGTGAGAATGCTGAATTTTTGGCAGTATTGTCATGACCAGAAGGAGTATGGCCAAAGTCAGATAAATAATCCACATATAAAAGCTATGAAATAATTTTGATTACAATTTAAGAAAAATGATTTTTAAAATCTGTTAATCAATTTAAATTTTATTTTATCTATTTTTATTTATCTAAATCTATTCTATGAATAAAATTATAGCACTGTTACTGCTGATCAGTATTTCAGCTTTCGGTCAGCAAAATAAGGATATTGAAAAACCGATCCGTAATTTGTTCCTTGCGATGAAAAATGCAGATCCAGAACTTATGAAAACTGTATTTACAGAAAATGCCATTTTGCAGACCATTACAAAAGATGGTACTGTGAAAAGTGATCGTATACAGGATTTTGTAGCCTCTGTTTCTAAGTTTTCAAAAGATGATCTGGAGGAAAGAATTATCATAGAAGCCATTCATACAGATGGTAATCTGGCAAGTGTTTTTACTCCATATTCTTTTTATCTGAAAGGGAAGTTTTCACATTGTGGGGCCAACAGTTTTCAATTGGTAAAACAGAATGAGGAGTGGAAAATTCAGTACATCATTGATACCAGAAGAAAGGACAACTGCAAAGAGATAAAATAATAAAAATAAGAAGTAGTTTAAAATTAAAGAAATGAAGATCCATCATATTGCAATCATCTGTTCAGATTATGCTGTTTCAAAGAAATTTTATACAGAAATTCTAGACCTGAATATCATTCGTGAAGTATATCGTGAAGAAAGACAATCTTACAAGCTTGATCTTGCTATTGGAGATCATTATGTGATTGAACTTTTTTCTTTTCCAAATCCTCCCAATCGTCCATCCCGGCCGGAAGCATGTGGTTTAAGACATCTTGCTTTTTCAGTGGAAAATGTAAGCGAAAAACGAAATGAACTTGTGGAAAAAGGACTGGTTTGTGAAGAGATCCGAATAGACGAGTTCACCGGAAAAGAATTTTTCTTTACCCAGGATCCCGATCATTTGCCGTTGGAGTTTTATGAAATGTAAATTAGTGTGCGTATCCTGCAAAGAAGCTTACCGCCATAATCGCTAAAACAATTGAGGAAATGACTACATAGACGTAGTCTTTTTCTTTTAGATACCCTATTAAAGCAAAGATAATCCTCATCAAAGGAGTGAAAATCAATAAAAGGATTCCCAGTTGGATAATGCCCATTCCTTCTCCCTTGGATAAAGAGTCCCAAAACTGGCCCCATACTTTTTCAGAAGAATTACCTACAACAAGGTTGGTGTATTTTTTAGGCATTTCAAAGCCTTCAGTAAATAACTTGATAAAGCCAATAAACGAAGTGGCCACAGAAAGAATAACCCCCAATCTCAGAAGATTTCCTACGGAACGGTTCAGATCTACGTCTGTAAAATTCTTTTTCATTACCTGAAGCTTTTGTTGATACCGTTATACATCATGTAAATTGACAAAATGGTAATGACAATAGCGAAAAATACTTTTAGCTTTTTTGTCTTGGAAACCATTAATGTTTTTGAACCTATGAAACTTCCTATTACAACGCCTATTACTACAGGTGCTGCAATTACAGGAATAATTTCACCTCTTTGAAAGTAGATCAATGCACTGGCTACAGCGGTTACCCCAATCATAAAGTTACTGGTCGTCGTAGAAACCTTGAATGGCAGCTTCATCATATTATCCATTGCCAATACTTTCAATGCTCCGGAACCTATTCCTAAAAGTCCGGACATGGCTCCTGCAAACATCATCATCAAGAATCCGGGAACTGTATTTCTCGCAGAATAGCTTTTTAAAACTCCTTTATCAGGAAAAGTTCCGTAAAGCTTCAGCTTTTCTTCCAGACTTCCTTTCATTAAAGGTTCCTGGTGATCAGGCTTTCCTTTAAGGTTTAAAACAACCGTGAGAAGAAGAATACTTGCGAAAATAATTCCGATGGTATTCGGGTTAAGCATTCCTGAAACTAAGGCTCCTACAATAGCTCCGGCCGTAGTGGCTATTTCGAGGAACATCCCGATCCTCATATTGGTGAAACCTTCTTTTACGAAAGCTACAGCAGCTCCCGAAGAGGTTCCGATTACAGAGATAAGGGAAGCGCCGATGGCATAATGCATTGGAACACCAAAACCCAGCGTTAATAAAGGAATGATAATAACTCCACCTCCTAAACCCGTAAGTGACCCTAAAAGACCTGCGGAAATAGCGCCAAGGAAGAGTATGATGATTTCTGACATACTACAATTAATGTTACAAATATAAAATTATTGTAGTAGTCTGCCAAACATTTGAAAAAGATAAATTTAACGTATTTTTGCATGTATGAAAAGTGAAATGAAATTATTTTATATTATTCTTGGAGCAACTCCTAAAGGAAGAAATATAGAGCAACACGATGTATTTTTCGGGATTGCAGAGAACCTTAAGGATTTGGTTCCTGATATGAAAGACTTCTGGAAAGAAGCAGAGGGGAAAATTCACCTTGATTGTTATCAGGAAGTGAAGTTTGCAGATGGGTATGAAGTAAAGATTGTAGAAAAAGATGAAAAATCATCTGAAGAGCAATTGTATTTCCTTAATTTGGGAGGATACAAAAGAGGATTTTTCGAGGAATTCCATGAGCAGCATTTGATGGTGGGACAATCAATGGGAGAAATCGTGAAAAGAGCAAAGGCTACTGAATTTTATCAAACCATGGGATTTGGGGGAGCAGTAAGCCATATTGATGACAAGCATGGAGTGGATATTGATGATATTTTCAATGTGAGTGATATTCTTCCTGAAAAAATGAAAGAAAAGTATTCCATTGTTCTTCAGAAATCTGATGCTGAAAATCAGGAGAACCCAATGGGACTTGGATACTTAAAAATTGATAAAATTCAATAAGAAATAAATCTAATAAAAATAAAAAATGAAAATAGGAATTCTGGGTGGCGGACAGCTGGGAAGAATGTTGATACAGAGTGCATTGAAGTATGATGATGAGTTTTATACACTGGATCCGGCTTCTGATGCGCCATGTCATAATATCTCTTATTTTACGCAGGGAAATTTCAATGATTATGAAACCGTTTTGAACTTTGGAAAAGATAAAGATGTTGTTACCATTGAGATAGAACACGTAAATGCAGATGCATTGGCGGAACTTGAAAAACAGGGAATCCGAGTGGTTCCTAATGCCAATATTATCAAAACCATTCAGCAGAAGATTCTTCAGAAAGAATTTTATAAAACTCATGATATTCCAAGTCCGGAATTTCAGGTGGTATGGAATAGTGATGAAAAGATTATCATGCCATTACCCTTCGTTCAAAAAATGAATACGGGAGGCTATGATGGAAAAGGTGTACAGGTGATCAAAACGGAAGATGACTATCAGAACCTATGGAAAGAGGCTTCTGTAATTGAAAGTCTGGTGGATATTGACAAGGAGCTTTCTGTAATTGTTGCCAGAAATGAAAGAGGAGAAACCAATACTTTTCCGGTAACTGAAATGGTTGCAGATCCAAAACTTAATTTGTTAGATTTCAATGTTTGCCCGGTTCTTCTTACGGAGGATGTTCAACTGCAGATTGACTCTATTACAGAGAAGTTTTTAAGTACTATCAACTCTCCTGGACTTTTTGCCATCGAATTGTTCCTTGATAAAGAAGGAAAAGTCTGGGTAAACGAAACAGCTCCAAGACTTCACAATTCTGGGCACCAGAGCCAGGAAGGAAATACAAACTCACAGTTTGAGCAGATGTACCGTGTGGTGAAGAATCTTCCTTTGGCAGATACAGATGCTATTACCTACAGTGGAATGCTGAATCTGGTAGGTGCAGAGGGATATGAAGGAAAGGTAGTGTATGAAGGAATGGATGAGGTACTTAAATTACCGGAGACTTATATTCATTTATACGGAAAAACAGAAACCAAACCGGGAAGAAAAATGGGGCACATTAATGTGTTGGCAGATTCCAGAGAAGAGCTTATGGAAAAGCTTGTCATGGTGAAAGGAATGGTGAGGGTTATTGCAGAATAATTGAACTCAAAATATAAAGAGCGGCCTATTTCAAACATTGAAATAGGCCGCGTTTATTCTTATACTTTTTAAGTCTGCTACTACTTAAAAAGGCATCTTAACAACTCTTCCCTTATATTCTCCTTTTACAATTTTAAAAAGGGCTACATAGCCACCGGCACCGTCAGAGTTGAGCATGGTGATATACAAGGTATCATTTTTACGGTCAAAATAACAGTTGGTATATTCATTACTGACATTAAAAAGGTTTTCAATTTCTTTGCGGGGAATATTAATCTTTTTATCTCCAATCTGTACTGTAATTGACTGGTAATGGGTTTGAGGAATTGTTCCGTCAGTGCCCCATATCGGTTGACCTTTATATTTGTCTTCAATTTTTTGACCACTATAATCTGAAGTAGAAAAGAATTTTTTATTTTCCTTATAATTGAATTTTTCAGAGAGGATATCTACCTTAATATTTTCGGATTTAAAAACAGCCTTCTTTTCATCACGTATCACTGGAGTTACCTTTTCATAAGATTCTATCAACTTCAGCCTTGAACTATGAATATATCCGCTGGTTTTTTCATTATAATCTATAGAAAGCCAGTCTGTATTGGGTTGTTCAGATTCAAAAGCATAGACAATCTCATCCGAATTGATCTTTCCTGTAATCTTACTTTTTGCATCTCCGTTTTCCCTTACATTCACATAGCCGTCTTTGTCCACAATCTTTGCAAATTGGGCAAAGGATAATGGTGCGCTCAGAGTAGCTGTGAGAAGAAATATCTTTATTGTTTTCAATGTTGTTTGATATGAATTTTAATTGGAATAAAAATACCGGTTATTATTTGAAAATTTTCTGAATCACGTTTCCAATTTCCACAAAATCTCCGTGGTTTCCTACAGATCGTATTTCGGGACTATTTTTGTCATATTCCGAGAATGGGAAAATCAGAAGATAATTATTATCGTTCAGGTTTCTGTTCAATAATTCAGGAATAAGTCTCATTCGTGGAATATAGGACTGCATCCCTCGTTTTGCCATGAAAATAATCAGAGCTTCATCATCTTTCAGCTGGGCTGCAGTTCTTTCACCATCCTGCCAGGTAGTCATAATGATAAATTCAGCTTCTATATTGGCTTTTTTAATGATTTTCTGAAGGATGTCCACGATGTTTTCAGGAGCGTAAAAAACTACGGTAGCCCCAGAATTTCGGGCAATGTTCCAAACCCTTAAAAGCGCATGGAAGAATCCTGCTTCCTTATGAGCATTCTCAGGAATCATTACAGCGTATCTTTTGATGGTAGAAAGAGGCTGGGCGGCATGGTATACCAAGACATTTACATCGTCATTCTGAAGATAGCCGTTGTACAGATTATAAATGAAAGATGGGGAAAACCCTTTTTCATCTTCCAGACCAATAATAAGATCTGTGATATTCTGTTCCTTAATGACATTATTTACCCCGTTGATGACGTCATTATCATATCTTTTAAGAGCCTGTAGCTTTACATCAGCTGCAGCTGCGGCATCCGTTGCCTGATGAAGAAGTTTCTCCGCATTTTTAACGGATGACTCATTTTTATCTTCATTGATGACATTTAAGGCAAATAAATCCTCTGTATTGGAATGTGCTTTTATCAGAATTCCTAAATTAACCATTCTCTCAATTGTCTCTTCATGATTGATGGCCAACAGAATGTTTTCTTCCTCGTGGCTGTTTCCGGAAACAGTATCTTCATTATCGGCTTCTGCAATTTTTTGAGCGCTGGCCATTGAAATAAAGGAGGAGATGGTACATGAAATAAGGATCAGTAAAATACTTCCGTTCAGAACGTGTTCATTCAATAATCTTACAGGTTCTCCTGTTTCAGTTTCAGAAAGAATAATATTATACCCTACCATTACAGAAGCCAGCGTCGCAGCAGCGGAAGCAGAACTTAATCCGAAGATTAATTTCCCCTCTTCCTTGGTTAGTCTGAAGGTCTTTTGGGTAGCCACTGCAGAAATATATTTCCCTCCAATGGAAGCTACAAGCATAATTCCGGCTACCTCAAGAGTTTCCCAGCTTTTAAAGAATACCTTAAAATCAATCAGCATTCCAACGCTGATCAGAAAGAATGGAATAAAGATGGCATTTCCTACAAATTCTACCCTGTTCATTAGAGAAGAAGTATGAGGAATAAGCCTGTTTAAAGCCAATCCTGCAAAGAACGCTCCGATAATGGCTTCTACACCTGCCAATTCGGCAAGCATTGCTGCAAGATAAATCATCACCAGTACAAAAATATATTGTGAAATCTTGTCATCTACCCTTTTGAAAAACCAACGTCCTATAATAGGGAAAACAATCAAGACAATCAGTGCAAAGACAATAAAGGAAACAGATAGTTTAACCCAAAATTCTGTTCCTACATCTCCCTGAGACATCCCTACAATGATGGCAAGCACCAATAAAGCAAGAATATCTGTAATCATGGTTCCTCCAACCGTAATATTGACTGCTTTGTTCTTTGCGATTCCCAATTTACTCACCAATGGATAGGCAATAAGCGTGTGGGATGAAAAAAGGCTGGCAAATAATATAGAGGTAAGCATGGAGAAGTGAAGAAGATAATATCCACCCAGATATCCCAATACAAAAGGTACTATAAAGGTATAAATACCGAAGGTGAGGCTTTTCCATTTATTCTTTTTAAAATCACCCATGTCAATTTCCAGTCCGGCCAGAAACATGATATAGAGAAGTCCGGTGGTTCCGGTAACTACAATACTGCTGTCTCTTGATAATACGTTAAAACCATTGGGACCAATGATAGCTCCGGCAATGATAAGCCCCAACAGGTGTGGAACTTTAATTTTATTTAGCAATAGAGGAGCAGCAAGGATGATAATTAGTACCAATAGGAATTTCAGTACCGGATCTTCAATAGGAAGACTCAGATTATGTATACTCAGTAAAATCATAAGTGCTTATTTTGTAGAACGTACTAATTCAACAGAGAACTTGGCTGTACAGCCGTCAGAGATAACCGTTCTGGTTCCCTTGATCTTGTTGTCGGAAATGTCATTAAGAAGAACACTCATTTCTACATTTTTTTTGGCTGTAGAATCGGTCTTGAAAGAAAGTTTGATCTCATTATTTTCAAACTTTCCGGAATATAATCTTACCAGATTGTTATTGTTGATGATTTTGGTGATGGGCCGGGTAGAGTCATTATCGAATTCCCAAAGGTCTGTACGTTGATCACCTATTGCATAGTCACTGCAATTAGATTCTGTACAGATCACCTTTCCATTCCAGGCTCCGGAAATTTCTGTTGGCCAAATTGCAATTTTCACCGAATCCTTTTTTGTGAAGATACTGTCTCTCATTTTTAAGAGTGACTGGTACTCAGATTCTTTTTTTGCAAATATCTTTTCTTTCTCCAATAATTGTTTCTCTCTGTCTGTCAGATTCTTCTCCTTTTCCTTGTAATCACAGCTTACCAAAAGAAAGGAACTTGTAAGAAAGATGAAAAATGTGTTTTTTAGCATATCGTGTAGGTTGAGTATACAATATAGGAAAAAAATGATGGTGAGACAAATTACACATCGGTAAACTACCTGTCAAATTCACCATATTTTTATTGTACTGCTTTCTGCTTTTTAGACATTTCCGGTTTGTAATTGATGATAAACACCCCACAGATAATCAAGGCTGCAGCTAAAATAAACTTGAAAGAGATAGGTTCATCCATAATCAGCCAACCCAAAAATATGGCAATAATGGTATTGATATAGGCTAAAATAGAAACCTGTACCGGAGAGATCTTCGTTAAAGCATAGTGGAATGCGAAAAAGGCTGCAACGGATCCGAAAATAGAAAGATACAGCATAGCGGAGATGCTTTTCAATGTCCAGTTTCCGAAATTATAATTTTCTGAAAACAGAAATGCGAAAATAACCTGAACAACTCCCGCAAACAAAAACTGATAAAATAGATTAAGAGTAATATTACCGCTTTGAATATTTAATTTTTTGGTAAAAATTGTTCCGGAGGCCCAACCTGAAATAGCACAAAAAAGAAAAAGCATTCCTGTTCTGTAATCAGGGTTAGCCAGATCTTTCAGTCCGTCCCAGAAGACAAAAAGCACACCACTAAAGCATATCAGGACTCCAGCCAGGGCACGGAGACTAAATTTTTGTAAACCAATGGCAAGACTCCCCAGGAAAACTAAAATTGGGGCACAGGCACTGATAAGCGAAGCCAGGCTGCTGGTTACGCTTTCTTCTGCTACCGTAACCATTCCGTTGGCTATAATAAGCATAAGGGAAGAAAAAATGATCTGATATTTTAGATTTTTCCAGCCAATCCATTTAAATTCTTTTCTTGAAAGAAGAACGAAAAGCATGATGATGGAAGCAAAAAGTTGACGGATTCCAGCAACAAACCATGCAGGGATGGTTTCTACGGCAATACGGATGGCCAAAAATGTAGTTCCCCAGACAATAGCAACAGTAAGAACGGCAAAAATAAGTTTATAATCTTTCAAGGAAATTGTGGTGTAATGGGCAAATTTACCTGTTTTAAAATAAACATTATGGATGCAGTTGCATTAATTTTTACAGGTACAGATTTAAATAATGAATTTATATATGGTTACTAAATGTGTGAATTGATTATTTAAACCTATTGCTTTCTTTTTGATTTATATTTTAAACTTTTAGACTAAATTTTAGTGACAGGTTTAAATTTTTTATCTTTGAACATCTAATAAAAATTGAAGATGGTAGGAATTATTATGGGCAGTCAGAGTGATCTGCCAATCATGGAACAGGCTGCAAACTTCCTGAAAAGTCTGGATATTCCATATGAATTGACGGTAGTTTCAGCACACAGAACACCGGAAAGAATGTTCGATTATGCGAAGACAGCCCATGAAAGAGGTTTAAAGGTAATTGTTGCTGGGGCCGGTGGTGCTGCCCATCTTCCGGGAATGGTGGCAAGCTGTACAACGCTTCCAGTAATCGGAGTTCCGATTTTGTCTAGCAATTCTATTGACGGATGGGATTCTGTGTTATCAATTCTTCAGATGCCGGGAGGAATTCCTGTGGCAACAGTAGCTTTGAACGGAGCATTGAATGCAGGAATTTTAGCCGCTAAGATTATAGGAAGCGGTAATGAAGAAGTGGCCGAAAAACTTCAAAAGTATCAGGATTCTTTGAAAGATAAAGTGCTGGGAACGGTAGATGATATTAAAAATCAGCATCCTAATTATTTCGACAAATAGTTGTAAAGCTTAAAAATAAAAGCCTCACTGGTTACGGTGAGGCTTTCTTGTTTTTATTTTTTGATGAATTTAAAAGTGTAGTTTTTATCTTTTGTACTTATCTGAATAATATAATTACCTTTTGTTAAAGACTGCACATTGATAAAGTCTTGAGATATATCTTCTCTAAGAACCATTCTGCCACCTGCATCAAGAATGCTATAACTTTTAATATCAGGTAAATTCCTGAATTGAATGACATCATCTACCGGATTAGGGAAAATAGAGGGCTGATGATGATTCAATGAGCTTTCATGGGTACCCAAACGATCACATTCAACAATGGTATCACCGCTAAATAACCAATTTTTAGTATTGAGGAGAGTATTTCTGGCATTTACGGTATAGGTATCTCCGGAGTAGGGAGCTGGGGCTACACTATAAAGGGTAATATTATTGGGAGTATTGGGATTATAAGCCCATCCATATAGGGTGGTGCTGTAGTTGAAGCAGTCTATTCCCGTACTTGCTATCATTGCGTTTGCTGATACTAATGAATTCAGGTTCCAATTTTTTAACGTCTGATTGAACTGTAAGGCTTGATTAAACATTGTATTCATATCTGTCACTTTACTTACATTCCAGGTATCTAATGGCTGGTTGAACGCTTTTGCAGAATGAAACATATGGCTCATATCTGTTACATTAGAAGTGTCCCAGGACTTTAATGGCTGATTGAAATTAGGAATTAAATGAAACATAAAAGCCATATTCTTTACTTGGGAAGTGTTCCATTGGTCAAGAGGCTTGTTGAAAAGATAACATTCTGCAAAGGTATAGGCCATTGTAGTAACATTGGATGTATTCCAGCTGTTCAGATCTTGATTAAATACCTTTCTTTTTATAAACATATAACTGATGTCTTCTGCTGCTGACATATCCCAGGAACCAATATTAGGATTGAAATTGTCTGTAAATAGAAAATTATTGTTTGTATATCCAAACATATATTTAAAAATCTTAATGTGAGAGGTATCCCAGTTTTCCATTGAATTATTTGCCAATAAAGAAAACGCATTGTAAAACATTAAGGTGGCATCAATAACGTTGGATAGATCAGGGGAATCAGTTGCTGTTATATCCAGAAGTCCGCATTGTGAAAATGCACTTTTCATGGAAGTCCATTGAATGTTTCCCCATTGCTCGATTTCAATAATTTTATCAGCGCTTCCTATTGCTTTAAGATTAGGCATTTCAAAAATTGGATTAGGGAGAAAAATATCTTCTGAAAATTTTATTTGCTTAAAAACTCCATTGCCATTGGTGACTTTTACTCTGTAAGTTGCTTCAGTATGGTTGGGATTCAGGGAGGTTCCAAAATCTATTAATACAGATGCAGTAGAAGTCACATTAGTCATTATCCCTGTGTGTTGAGGGTAGCCAATCTCTTCCCAGCTTATCAAATAATTATCTCCAATCCCCGGAAACCATATCTGATTTTCACCAAGTGGAGATGGAAATTGAGGATTGCTCAATGGTAATTGTGAGGTATTATTGGGTTTCCAGATGGTAATGAATTCGTTCTGGGCCTTGGTTATCTGGAATGTGATGAAGAAAATAATAAATGGTAAAAGTTTTTTATACATATCTATATTTTGTGAAATAAATATATAAATAATTGAAAAATACAGCAAATTATTAATTAAAATATGATGATATTGGGTTTTTGTACCTATTGTTGGTGTAATCGTAGGATGTTCCATAAAATAAAAACTCTCCGAATCTGGAGAGTTTTTGTATTATTCTTGAAGCATATTATCCCTTGTATTTTTCTGGACGGCGATAGCCCCAAAAAGGGCGAGGAGAAATGCAAAAGCATAGAACCCTTTTTCACTTGGAAGTATGGTCGCATTCCAAAGTCCGATGGCCAGTAGTATAATAGAAGATAATGTTGCAAACCAGCAGATCCCATAGTAAATATCGGTTACCTGAATATTTTCTAATTTATCACGCACCGCTTTTTGTAAGGATACAACTGCAAATAAGCCGTATAATAGAATGGTAAAATAGTAGCCCTTCTCATTCAGCAGCATTTCAGCTCTTACAAGACCTACAATATAACCAATCATTCCTGCTCCTAATGCTATCCAGGATGCTGCGACAAACGCATTCGATACTCTTTGTTTTTTCATGAATTAATGTTTTGTTTAAGGAGCTAAATATATTCATTTTTTGCAAACATCGGTATGGCTATGAGAAAATATGGGAAAAATACGGGACATAGACAAAAATTTTAGCCCCGATAGAAGTGGGTACTCCACAGCAAAAGCAAGGAATTTGATGGATTAGGATAGGGAAAGCAAGGTGTGAGGAGTATGAATGGATAGCAGGATTAGCTTATATAAAATAAAAACTCCCCAAGAATGGAGAGCTTGTTTATTATTGGATAATATATTCGTAATTATATTGAGCGGAAAGGCTTCCGTTGGCTTCTTTTGAGATTACCTGTACGGGGAAACCTGCGCTGTTGTATTGTATGGTAGATGTTCTGTTTTGACCTTCTATCCAGTTACCAGTAGTTTTGCGGCTTATCTTTTCATTCAGATAATTGTTTTTGCTTATAACAAGAGCTCCTGCCATTGTAGTTTTTAGATATTTGTTTAGATTGGTATAGGGGTTCTGTTTATCATCATAAGAGTAAACAATTTTAGTGCTAGAATCAGATCCTCCACCCGTTGAAATTTCTGATAAAATATTGTTTCCATTATATACATAAGTATCAACAATCGGATCGGAGCAGGTCGGTGATTGGCAAAGAGAGGTAGAGGTCACCTGCCCGTTGGTATTATAAGTATAGGTTATCGTTCTGTTGTTATAAGGGGTAGCGTAGATTGCTTTAACCGTAGTCAGCTGATCTCCATTATAAATATAATCTGAATAATAATCTAAAGTACCATCTTCTCTAAAATAAGTGGTTTTTGAAGGTTTTCCGGCACTGTCATATTCAAAAATAGAAGCTCTGTCTTTTGATATAGTTTTGATTAACTGCCCCTGACTGTTATAACTCAATGTTGCTACGGAAGTTTCAGGTTTGGATGGATTGTCATAATAAACTGTGGTCACCTTACTTAATAATAATTTTTCTGTAGGTCCACCTGCATCATTATCATCATTACTGTCACTACAGCTGTTAAAAAATAGAGTAGCACCGGCCAACCCCAGAAATAAGTAATTCTTCATGTTATTTTTGTTTCAAAAATAAGGAATACCAGTAGGTTTGAACAAAAAAAATCCCACTATTTCAAGGTAGTGGGATAATATCATATTTTAAGTAAATCTTAGTATCTGTAGTACTCAGGCTTGAATGGCCCTTTTACATCTACTCCGATATATTCAGCTTGTTCAGTAGAAAGAGTTTCTAACTCTACGCTTAATTTCTTAAGGTGTAAAGCAGCTACTTTTTCATCTAAATGCTTAGGCAGCATATATACTTCGTTTCCGTACGCTGCAGAGTTGTTCCAAAGCTCGATCTGTGCCAAAGTCTGGTTAGAGAAAGAGTTAGACATTACAAAACTTGGGTGTCCTGTAGCACATCCCAGGTTTACTAGTCTTCCTTCAGCAAGGATG
Organism: Chryseobacterium sp. SIMBA_028; assembly: GCF_046535285.1. Classification (NCBI taxonomy): domain Bacteria; kingdom Pseudomonadati; phylum Bacteroidota; class Flavobacteriia; order Flavobacteriales; family Weeksellaceae; genus Chryseobacterium; species Chryseobacterium sp. SIMBA_028. The sequence continues at coordinate 210,758 of NZ_JAWRWZ010000005.1, forward strand.
ATTACTTCTTTTCCTTCGATTGTATAGATGTCCACCTGAGGCTTCACTTCAGATTTAGTCTGACCGTAGTTTTGGTTTAACCAAGCCATATCGATTTCATTATCGAAGTGACCAATGTTACAAACGATAGCCTTATCTTTCATTTTAAGGAAGTGTTCTCCTCTTACGATGTTGAAGTTACCCGTTGTAGTAATGATGATATCAGCATTGTCTACCACAGTATCTAATCTTTTTACTTCATATCCGTCCATTGCAGCCTGAAGCGCACAGATTGGGTCAATTTCAGTAACCGTAACAATAGAACCAGCACCTCTGAAAGAAGCAGCAGTACCTTTACCTACGTCTCCGTATCCACAAACTACCACTCTTTTTCCTGCCAACATTACGTCAGTAGCTCTTCTTACAGCATCCACTGCAGATTCCTTACATCCGTATTTGTTGTCGAATTTAGATTTAGTTACAGAATCATTTACGTTGATAGCAGGCATTACTAAAGTTCCGTTCTTCATTCTTTCGTAAAGTCTGTGAACTCCAGTAGTAGTTTCTTCAGAAAGACCTTTGATATCTTTTGTAAATTCAGGGTATTTATCAAAAACCATGTTTGTTAAATCTCCACCATCATCCAAGATCATGTTTAATGGCTTTCTGTCTTCACCAAAGAATAAAGTCTGCTCAATACACCAGTCAAATTCCTCTTCATTTAATCCTTTCCAAGCATAAACCGGAATTCCTGCAGCAGCAATAGCAGCAGCAGCATGATCCTGTGTAGAGAAAATATTACAAGATGACCAAGTAACTTCAGCTCCTAAAGCTACCAATGTCTCGATAAGCACAGCCGTTTGGATCGTCATGTGAAGACATCCGGCAATTCTTGCTCCTTTAAGCGGTTGAGATGGTCCGTATTCTTCACGGATAGACATCAAACCTGGCATTTCTGCTTCTGCAAGGGTAATTTCTTTTCTTCCCCATTCTGCAAGGGAAATATCCTTAACTTTATAAGGAACGTATTGTGTTGTAGTACTCATATGTAATGAATAGATTTAAATTCAGTTGATAACGAAAGGCAAAATTACAATTTATAATTAAGATAAAAAAACGACAGATCAATTTCAGTTTTATGAGATTAAGCATGACTTAAAATTATTTAGTCTTAATCTAAATAACTACTTTTATCTGATAAATAATATCTTATGAATCATACCAATACAGAGAAAAAAACAAAACCTGTTGCTCCCAAAGTAAAAGAACTGATCGCTAATACAAAAAGTGTAATTTTGGCTACTGTAGATGCAGAGGGAAATCCCAATTCCAGCTATGCACCATTTGTACAGATAGAACAGACATTTTATATATTGGTTTCTTTTATGGCAAGACATACGAAAAACCTTTCAGAAGGAAGAAAGACTTCTGTAATGTTTATTGAAGATGAATCTGCTACAAAACAGATCTATGCCCGTGAACGTCTGACGCTTGAAGCAACAACTTCTCAGGTAGAAAGAGATTCAGAGATGTGGAATAATGTTATTGCAAAGCTTAAAGAAACCCATGGTAAAGTAGTAGATGTTATTTCTGAAATGGGAGATTTTATCCTGATTGCTTTACAGCCGGTAAAAGGTTCCTACGTAAACGGATTTGGAAGTGCTTATTTTGTAGATTCAAATCTTGAAATTGTTGAACATAGAAATGATGTGAACCATCAGTCCAAATAATAAGATAGGAGCAGGAAGTTAGAAGTTATACTAATGGATTATTTCTTTCCGATCCAAACAAGCTGTACCGTTTCTTCTGCCGGCGAATTATAGCTTTCGTTTTCCTGCTCTTAATTTTCTATTTTTCATCCATTTTCTCTTTCCACATCTTTTCACTATTTTTATCGAATAAAAAAACGATGCCCCTTTACCGAGATTTTTCAGATGATAATGCCACAATCCTTGTTTGGAAGTATGATGAAAGCGAAGAACTTGATATCAATGAACTTCTGGAAACGGAGAATGCCGAAAAAGTAAAAGATTATCATCCTAAAAAATTACTGGAGGTATTGATGGTGCGTAAGCTTTTAAAAGGTTTAAAACCCCACTCCAAGATTTTGTATAAAGAAAGAGAACCTTTTCTTTCTCCCAATGATGCGGAAATTTCCATTACCCATTCCTTTCCTTTTGCTGCCATTGCTATTTCTAAGAATAAGATAGGAATAGATGTAGAGAAATTTAATCCTAAGATTTTAAGAGTGATAGATAAATTCACGTATGAAAATGAACGGGGTTTTATTCCGGCGGATAAGGCGGATACTTTTTACACCATTATCTGGAGCGTAAAGGAAAGTATGTACAAGATCCATCATTCCAAGTATTGGTCCTTAAAGAAAAATTATGAAGTGAAGTCATTTGAACTGAAGCATCTTCATAAAATAAGCTGTAGGGTATACGACGAACAGTTTTCAGATGAATTTAAGGCCAGAGTGGAATTTTTTGATGACTACTGCTTCACGATTGTGGAGGAGTAGCATGCTTCTCACTTCTGTATTTTTCAATGACCTTTCTCTGTTCTTTGGCCACATCATAGATTAGTTCCAGAATATCATGAATATTTATAAGCTCCGTTAGATGAGAAATCTTGTCGGGATCTCTTCTGTCCACAATTTCGTTTTCCTCAATCTCGGTTTTTCTTTTCATAAGCATATCTTCAATGGAAGAGTCTTCTGGCTCCAGACGGCTTTCCATCTTAAGGGCTTCATTCACATCTTCCCCGTTTAAAAGGGCTGAGGTCTGTTGCATTTCTGCTTCTATTTTTCTACTCCAGCTCTCAGCATCTATCTCTGGATATTGTTCATTGTTTTTGGAGTATTGAGACAAAGATGCGGTGTACGCTGTGACAAGATGTGATGTTGCCACAAACTGATGAACGACTTCCAGTTTTTTCTGCTGATTTTTAGGATCAGAAATCATTCTCTGAAAATTATCGGAAAGGTTTGCCAGTGAAATGATTGCATTTTTTCGTTTCATCTTATAATCTTCGATATCAAAATCTCCCTGCAGAAACTTTGAGATCACACTCTGAAAATAGATGAGGTTATCTGCAGCAGATTTTTTCATCAGATCAAGGTTTTGTGTATGCTCCCAAACAGGCAATACAATATAAGAAACTGCAAAGGCGATAATTCCGGCAATGGCAGTATCCAGAACCCTATCCTTGAAGATAATGTTTACTTTTCCAGGATTTAAGAAATTAAAACTTAGGAAAACATAGATTGTCATGAATAATACGGCCCAGAAATAGCGTCCTTTCAAGAAACTGAAGCACATAATCATACTGATAAGCAGAATGGCAAACAACACTCCATTGATATGTATAAAATGCAGAATGATATAGGCAATTGTAGCTCCGGTAACGGTTCCGTAGAGACGAAGCAAGTTTCGTTGCTTGGTAATGGAGTACGCTGGTTTCAGGATAGCTGTAATGGTAATTAATATCCAATAGGTGTGTCCAAGTCCCAGTAAATCAAACATCGAGAAAATATAGCCAAGTAACAGAGCTGTTGTAATTCTTATGGCGTGGCGGAACTGGGAAGAAGATAATGAAATATTATTCCTTAGAACCTTAGAGTTAAGCTTCGGCTCATTAGACATAAACTTTTTAAGGTCTAATCCGGTAGATAAACTTTTTGCCAGCTTTACGTTTTGGGAGAATACTTTATAAATCTCGTTGATCTCTTTTGTAATTTCATTGATGCGCATCAGGATCTGACGCAGAACCATGAAGTTTTCCAGACTGTCTGAGGACAGCTGCTTATTTCGTAGTTCAAAGTAATTATAATTAAGATTTTTTAATTCAAGTTCAAGATTAAACATCGGTTTTGCTCTTGTTCCGCTTTGGAGGGCAATGCCAATATTGGTTATTTCTTCAGCAAGAAGATTCAGATAATCATGAATGTTAACAAGGATCATACTGTCCTCAAAGCTTTGCTGTAACTTTTGGTAGTCACTTTCAGAGGTCATCAGCTTCTCATGAAGGTCCATGGAATTCAGAAACATCAGCATCAACAAACGGCTGGTTGTTGTAGATTCATTAACGATGGTTCTGGTTTTGAAAACAGTTTCTCTGGTTTCCTCCTGGAGGTTTTTTATTTCAATCTGCTTTGCAATAACCTGAGTTGTAAGCTTGTTGAAGTCCGGATTTTTTTGATAGTAGTTGGCCTTGATTTTTAAAAATTCTGCCAGCTGAAGATAGTTTTCACCAATCATCTGACCTGCCAGTTTATAGGGACGGATGGTGGTTACCACAAGGAATATCAATAAAAACCAGATGCATCCGCAGGCAAAGATCAGCAAACTTTTAAAAATGTCACTTCCTGTAAGATGTCCATCAATAAAGATCGCCAGTACAACAAGTGATAAAGAACCTACAGCAGCCAATCGCTGGCCATATACCCCAATCAGGGAGAAAAACATACCGAATATAATGATCTCAAGGAGTACAAGCACTCTAAAATTCATCACCAGACTTGCAATCAGGGCAACAAAGACAAAACAGCAGATTGCAAAGGCAAGTGCATTTCTTCTTCGGATGAAAGGCCCGGGTTGGTCGGTAAGTGCTACAAAGCTGGTTCCAAGAGGGAAGAGGAAGTATTCTTTTAAAATTCCAAAGTGGGCGAGAACCAGACAAGGCAGAACAGTGGCTAATGTAATTCTGATGGCAGAATACAAATACTGACTGGTTACAAATTTCTTTAGCTCTGCCGAATAATTCATACTACAAAAATAGCTATTGAATTTAACAAAATAGCCATAAAGAAGAGACTTTTATAAACTTAAATATTATATTTTTTTAATAATGGTGGTCTTTCAGAAATTAACGGGCGAAATGGATTAAGCATTCAGGATTGATAGAAGTAAGGGCCAATAGTCACAAAAAAAGCCTCATACATATTGATGAGGCTTTTATATATAGTTGTTACAGTTCTTAACGATCGTTGTTGGATGTTTCTTCTCCAATGTTCCAGGTAAGTCCGAAACGAAGTGTGTTATCCAAAGCACTGTTTACTTTTGACATATTGATCAGGTAGGAAAGATCCAGCCCAAAAGAACGGTACTTCAACCCAAGACCTGCTGTAGCAAACTGTCTTGCTCCCTGCTCTTCACTTTCATGGAAATAACCTCCTCTTACAGAGAAAGCATTGTCATATGAATATTCCAAGGCTCCACTATACATGATACTGTTCTTGTTCTTGAAAGATTTTCCGATACCCGCCATTGGGCCTACGTTTGGAATTTCGTATCTAGGTTGTCTGTCCGGGCCGATTCCTGCATATTCAGATCCTGGAACCAAAAGCTTTGATCCCTCGAAGCTAATTCCTATTCTATTAAGATCATCCATATACATATCATAACCAACCCCTAATCTTGCCATGGTAGGCAGATAAGATCTTGATTCTTCGTTTCCTGTATAATCTAGTTTAGGACCTAGATTCTGTACTGCAAAACCAGCATTCAGTTTACCGTCATATCCTCCAAAACTTGAGAATCTTTCGGAAGTGTAGTATCCTGAAATATCTACAGCAAAAGAGTTTGCCGCTTTAAGTGTAGTATCTGTATTGAATCCTCCGGCTAAGTCTGAACGGATAAATCTACCTGTTACAGCCATTGAGTAGGAATCTGAAAGTTTCAAACCATAGGCAACATCAATAGAGAATTCATTAGGTTTAGATACCCCCATTGACGTAACGTCTGAACCTACCAACTGAGTCAGGTCTACCTGTCCCATATTGAAATAATAAATACTTGCAGAGATGGTAGATCTTTCATCTTGTCCCAAGAATTTATGGAATGCACCATATAATAAGAATACATCATTGGTAAGCTTGCCCATATATGGTGTATAAGATAGACCTACGGAAGAACTTGTTCTGCTAAAAGGATATTTAGCTGCATTCCAGAATTGTGAGAATGCATCAGGCGAGGTTACTACCCCTTGATCTCCCATACCTCCTGATCTTGCGTCTGGTGCAATTCTTAGGAAAGGAGCTCCGGTTAGTACAGGGTTTATTTTACCTAAATCTTGCGAATAGCCTAGAAAACCAGCACTTAACCCAAATCCTAAAAGCAGTTTAGTAGTTAAATTCATATGTTGTCTTTTATATATTATCAGTTTTTTATTAATATTATTATCTATTGTATTAATTAATTATTTCAAAAGTACCATTTTTTCTACAGCTGTAGCACTTCCTTTGCATTTTTCTTGATTTTGACTTTTTGCAAATATCTTAAAAATATACGTACCTTTTGCAACTGTAGCTCCAAAATCATCTCTTCCATCCCATTCTATAGCCTGGCGAGGGGTTCTAAAGCCCTGTAGGAACGGTTCTGCAACTACCGGTTGAGATAAAGTTCTTACCAATCTTCCGGTTATTGTGTAGATCTGTACATTCACATCCAAAATATCGTCACAGTTATGTTCAAACTGAATATACGTCTTATTGGTGAATGGATTTGGCCAGTTCAACGGACGGTTTATGGTCAGATGTTGGTCAGACTCATCCTTAACCTCAAAATTTAACGTAGTAGTTGTTGAATTATTGTTTATATCCCAAACTTTAAATGTCAATTGATGTTGTCCAATAGCAAGATTTCTGAAAGGGTAGGTTACATTCCCTTTTTGATAGTCGGCAAGACTTGGATTTAAACATCCGTTTCCTTCACCTGAAGCATAGAAATCATTTAAGATAACAGTATTGATAATTTGGCCATCCAGATATACCGTAATATCGTGGCCTATCCCTGATCCTGTAGAGTTGATTCCTGTGTCATCCGTAAGGCAGGCTAACAACATAGGGTTTTGGTTTGTGATTCCACCATCTGCGAAGTTGGTGTTATTCATATATAATTTTACTTTTGGCGGCTGATTGTCATTGACTCCGTTAGGGTTAATGTCACCTACCTGTACAGACTGGTTGTTGAATACATCCATTACCTTATTATCTGCATATCCCAATAGTCTTCCTTCTCCTACAGCATAATTAATATCCTTTGGAACATAGAATTCTGCGGTAAATACTCCGTTTACTGCCATTCCGGAAGCCTTTACAATAGCACTTCCTTCTTCTGTGTATGATAGTATCGGGGATAGTGACCCGTTGTTATTCAGGGTCTTTTTATTTAATCTTTTATCAAAAATATTGATGGAAACTCTACCATTAAATGTATTGTTTAAGGTTCCGTTAGGATTGTTGATGTGTCCTTTGATTTTCACAAAGTCTAATCCTCTGATTAATCCCGGAACAGGAGTTTCAATATTGTCAATCTCTAATAACCTTTGAGGTCTGCTTAATTTCATTGCAGGGTCACCCAGGAAATTTACCCTTAGGTGGTTGGCATTGGCTCCTTTTTCTTTTCTTGCATTTAAGTGTGCATACCCTAGGGTATTAAAGTCATCACTATTTAATTTGAATATATTTCTAGTGAAAACATCCGTGAAATCACGTCCGTAATCTACCCCGATGGCGCGGCTGGAAGTAATCATGGAAGCAGGACCTCCTTGCTTAAGCTTCATAAACTGCTCACCAGCAGAATTTGTTGCAGGCTCATCCCATAAAGTAAATTCACAGGTTATAGTAGATACAAGCGGAAACCTGCTGTATACATTAGAGAAGTTATTAGAGTTCTGGATTTCAGTACTTGTTAATACTCTTTCCTGTGCCCAGCCGTTGATTCCTCCATGTCCGAAATAAAACAGATAAAGACTGTTACCTATACTATTAGATATAGCCTGGTTTACCTGTGGATATCTTGGCCCTCCTGATGTACTTTGAATCGTAAAGGCATCCTGATATAATTTTTTGACATTATATTCCTTAAGCGTTTGCACACCTGGCTGTTCAAAAAGACCAGATAATGTATTGTTCATTACATTATGGAAAGGTCCTCCGCCTTCTCCATTATCATCCACTACGAAGTCAAGTCGCATACGCCATTCTCCAAAAGGACTGGATTGTCCTGGAAGTGAATTATAATATGCCAGGGTTTTGTCAATCATGTTCCCTGCTTCCGTTATATTGGCTGCCGGAATTCTACCTACAGGAAGATCCGGTAAATTATGTTCAACGAATAAGGTTGTTTGTGGCTGAGTCATTACAATATAGTCATCTGTAACGAATGAAGCTATATAATCTGAAGAGTGCTCACTCTGATAAGAAGTAACAACGTTGGTGTTATTGGGAACTCTGTTCTTATAATCATAGGATGTGTCACCAAGGATAAATACATACTTCAGTCTTCCGGCCGGAGTATTCAGCTTGGTTACGAAATCTCTTACAGCCGTAAGATCTTTACTTCCGTTCCCAAATTCCTCATAGACTTTGTTTACATCTACAATTTCTACCTTATAGTTATTCTTTGTCTGATGATAATTGGCAAGTCTCTGTGCCTGTCCCATCATTTCAGGTACAGTAAGGATCAGATAATCTATTGCCTGCAATGCAGAAAGATTCTGATTAGATATTCTCCCTACGAACTGTGGGGTATAAGCCGCATCAGCACGAAAAGCCACAAACTCATTATTGAAGTTCTGGTCTGCAGCGATATAAGCAAAGTTAAAAGATCCTGCTCCCGCTTTATTGACTCTTCTATTAACGTTGGTAATATCTGTAACATCCCATACCTGTTCCAAACTGGATGCATTGGAAACACTAAATCCATAATTTGTACTACTTCCACTTAGAATAGAGTAATCCCTGAAGTTCATTTGAGAACCATTAAACGATAAATTCTCCTTATACTGTACTTCAAGATAGTCAAGGTAGAATGTTCCGTTAGGGTTTTTAGCAATATCCGGATTATATTTAAAGGTAATCTGGTTTCCTGTAAGGTTGGTTGTTGTTCCGGAATATAATATCGGGAAGAAAGTATATTGATAGCTGCTTGTATCGGTAGAAACAGTTTGAGAAAATGAAGGAAGATCATTGAATTTAATCTCAATAGAGTTCTGTTGTGATCTGTAGCCTATTACTCGTGTTCTATACCTTATTAGATCATTGGGCTGAATAGGAGAATTGGTAGTAAGGGTGATTACCTTTTCAGAACTGAAAGGAGAATCTTCTACCCATGTTCTTCCTACTTTCAGGAGATTTTTCTGATCATTATTGATGACCTGGTAGTTGTCATACCTTGTAATCAGTTGTGGAGGGAGAGTTCCGTCAATAGCCTGAACTCTTTTTCCCATACCTTTATCAAAGTTGATATAATAATATGAAAAATCATCATATATATTTTTTACATTGTTGCTGGTGTCAGATCTTGTCTCTTTTCTCTTAATACCGTTTCCGTTGGAGGTGTCATAAAGATTATATCCATCTGGGCCCTGTGCATAGAAAAGAGCATAATCGCTATCATTCCATACCCCGTCATCTTCACCTACCACCTGAATAGCATTTTCTTGTAGTGAATTGTATCTTGGGTCTTGATTAAACTCAGGAAGCATATTTCCACCATTTCCGTAAATTCTCATGTTTTTTGGATTTACAGAAGATGGATTAATTCCATTATCTCTTAAAAATTGTGTGGTTACTTTAAATACTCCGGACTTATCTACTTTTATTTTGTAAAAGTTCCCACTTGCCAGTGGATTACCGGCTGTTCCTATCTTACTTACACCTCCAGAAATATTCAATGGAGTAGAGGCTTCCGAAACATTAAAGGAAGAAAGTCTTTGGACACGTCCTTTTACATTTTTAAATAAAGCAACATTAATACTTGCATATCTTTCTCCATCTAATGTATAATAAACAACATCTGCAATATCGTGATCAGGAAGGCTGCTTTTGTCTAATTCAAATAAATCCTGGTTGGAAACACTGTCCCAGGCAAAGTCAGAAATCTTTAGCTGGTTTTCTCCTATTTTTTGCTTAGTTACTATAAAAACATTATTTTGGCTGAAAGAAAAACCTTCATTTTTGAAATTGGGAAGATTTAATTTTGTGTCACCAAAATCCTGGATTTTGGAACCATTCCATTCTATGGTGTTTCTTTGAGCGTAAAGTACTGTTGTAAAAGCGATTAAGGATAAAAGCGTGATTTTTCGTCTCATGTTTATTATTGAAATTGCTAAATTACAAAATAAATCAAAATTTTAGAATTAAATTGTGATACAATAAAATTAAATTGTTAACGTTTTTCAAAAAAATCAAATCTTTATTTGATTTATTGAATAATTTATTTTTTCTTTGTACTCTTGAAAATATTTATATCGACTATGAAAAAACTAAAGTTGTTTTCATTAATAGCATTAAGTTCTACACTTGCATTAACCAGTTGTGGCGGGTCCGGAACCAGCAAAGGTGGTGGTACCAAAAAATTTGTCAGTAAAACGGGTTGGAAGCCAAACGAAAAACAGGGTTGGTTTTTTGCAGGAAAGCAACAGAAGCAGAAGGGTTGGCCGGGAATGGTATATGTAGAAGGTGGAACTTTTACAATGGGATTAGTGAAAGATGATGTTATGCACGATTGGAATAACACACCACGCAGAATGCAGGTGAGTTCATTCTTTATCGGTGAAACTGAGATTACTAACTACGAATACCGCGAATACCTTACATGGTTGAAGTATGTATTCCCTCCAAGTGACCCTAGTTTTAAGGAAATCTATAATGGTGCTTTACCAGATACCTTATTATGGGACAACAAACTATCTAGAAACGATTATAATGAAACCTATCTGCGTTCTCCGGAATTTGATTACTATCCGGTTGTAGGGGTTTCTTGGACTCAGGCAAACAGATACTGTGAATGGCTTACAGACAGAGCAAATGAAAAAGCTTTGATGCAGGCAGGTGTTATTGCTAAGGATTTATATATCAACGAATCTAATAACCAAGGAGGTACTGCATTCAATATGGATAAATTCAAAGCGAATGATCCTGAAATGCAAGGGTATATCAACGAAAAAAGAATGCAGCAAAAATCTGGTATGAAAACAACCAACCAGAGATTATTATCTGCAAACAGAGCTCCAAACTCTGCAATGGTTCAGAAATTCAGACTTCCAACAGAAGTTGAATGGGAATATGCAGCTCTTGGTATGGCTAAGAATAGAGAATACAACCAATACCTAGGTAAAAAACCTGAAATCGAAAGATTAAGAGGTACCAAAGGAAAGGAGAGAGGAATGTTCCTGGAAAACTTTAAAATGGGTAAAGGTGACTATTCAGGGATCGCAGGATGGAAAAATGACGGATCTGCACAAACTTCAGATGTAAGACAATATCCATCTAATGACCTAGGAATCTATGGGATGTACGGTAACGTTGCAGAATGGACTGCTGATGTGTACAGACCTATTATTGATGAAGATTACAACGACTTCAACTACTACAGAGGAAATATGCCTCAGGCTATTGTAAGAAACGGTGACGGAACTTATAAGATGGTAGATGAAGGAACTATTAAATATGATACATTAGCTGACGGAAGATTAGTATATAAAGGACTTCCTGGGCAATTTGAAAGAGAAACAATCGCTGACTACAGAAACTATAGAGATGGAGACAGACAGTCTTCTCTAGAGTACTATAGAGCTTCAGATTCTACTGCAGGATTCGATATGTATAACGCTCCTAAGAAAAGCTTCGTTGTAGATGCTAATGGTAGAGTGAAAATGCAGAAAGATGGCAAGGATAGAACTTCTGGAATTTCTAACGATGTTAGAGTAGTAAAAGGAGGATCTTGGCAAGATACAGCATATTGGCTGGATCCGGGACAAAGAAGATATAAAAATCAAGGTAGAGCTTATGGATGGATTGGTTTCCGTGTTGCACAAGATGCTAGAACCAACGAAAAAGCTAGAACTAGAAGATAATATTTATCAAAAAAAATACTTAAAAAAAACCTTCCGGATTTTCGGAAGGTTTTTTATTTTTGAACTATGAATATAGAACAATTTTATCCTTTATTTTTGAAGGCCAATAAAGTAACAATCGATAGCAGAAAAATAGGCGGAAATGATATCTTTTTTGCTTTCTCCGGTGATAACTTTAATGCAGCAACACTGGCAGAAAAAGCCATTGATGAGGGTGCCCTGGCTGTAATTGTTGAGCAATCTGAATTTGAAAATAAAGACAGGAATATTTTCTATGTTCCATCTACACTAGAATTCCTACAGCAATTGGCTATCCACCATAGAAATCTGCTTAAGATTCCTTTTATTGGGCTTACAGGAAGCAACGGTAAGACCACCACAAAAGAACTTATTCATGCTGTGCTTTCAGAAAAGTTTAATGTACAGTATACCTCAGGGAATCTGAATAATCATATTGGAGTGCCTCTTACCATTCTTTCTATAAAGCCCGAACATGAAATGGCTGTGATTGAAATGGGAGCCAATCATCAGAAAGAAATAGAATTTCTTTGTACAATTTCAAAACCTGATTTTGGATATATTACGAACTTTGGAAAGGCTCATCTGGAAGGGTTTGGAGGCTTCGAGGGAGTGATTAAAGGAAAGTCTGAGCTTTATGCTTACCTTAAAGAGAATCATCAAACCATTGTTGTTAATGAAAATGACCCGATTCAGGTTGAAAAAACAGTGGGGTATTCTCCTACCATTACGTTTGGAAAAGAAACTGCAGACTATAATTTTGAAGCATTTTCAGAGGATCATTTTGTAGGATTGATCTATCAGGCAGAAAAGGCAGTTTCAAAACTGACTGGAGACTATAACTTTACCAACCTTTGTGCTGCAGCAAGCCTTGGACTTCACTTCGGAATCAGTTTTCAAGAAATAAAGCATGCCGTAGAACAGTATACACCAACAAATATGCGTTCGCAGGTTGTAAAGAAAGAAGGCAGAACGCTCGTGCTGGATACATATAATGCCAATCCAAGTTCCATGACTGCCTCATTGAATAACTTTATCACTTTTGAGGGCAGTAAAACCATTATTATTGGTGATATGCTGGAATTGGGTGCTGAGAGTGAAAAAGAGCATCAGAACATCCTTAATTTGGCTCAGGAGCTTAAATTTAACGAAATTATTACCGTAGGAAAATACTTTAAGGCAATAAATCCTTCAGATCTAGCTTTTGAAAGTACAGCTGCTTTGATTGAATATCTTCAACAACATAAAATTCAATCAGAAAATATACTACTGAAGGGATCAAGAGGAATAGCTCTGGAAAAGGTAATAGAATTTATTTAGCCTTTGAAGCCCAGAACTCCTTTACAATAAGTTTAATATTCTGGAATGTGCTTGGGAAAACTTCATCTTCAATCTGAGTGGTGTTTTTCCAGGCAACTTCAGTAATGCCTTCTTCTATCTGTGGTTTTGAAGTATCTTCTCCATCGAAATTCATTTCAAACCAATGGGTACATTTCAGGATTTTGTCACCATTTCTTTCTATATAGATATGGTAGGTAGTATTAATGAATTCTGCAAGCTCTACATCTACCAGTCCGGTTTCTTCTTCAATTTCCCTTACGGCAGACTCTTCTCTGGATTCTCCTTTTTCCATTTTCCCTTTCGGAAGATCCCATTTACCTAGTCTTTTGATGAAAAGCATTTCTCCCCCGGGATTATTCACAAGGCCGCCTGCAGCTTCTATAATTCTGAATAGCTTTTGGAACTCGTGCCAGATCTCATCAATATTCTCTCCAAAAACATTAAGTTCCTTTACAGAAGTATTCTCCAGAAGATCCAATGCAATCTCTAAAGTCGTGAAACTTTCATACTCAAGGTTTTTTTCAAGTTCCTCGGAATGCTTAGATATCAATAATTTTTTTTCGTTCACAAAAACTTTATACATTTCTAATATTTATTGAGGGTATTGATAATCAGTAAAATGGATTTTGTAAAGATGTGAAAATATGCTGGTATTCCGACATGTTTTATTTTCTCTTCGCTACAATATATTCGCAAATATATAAAATAAAGCACAATATGTTCTGCTTAAGAGCTTTATTTTTACGTTCTATTGCGGGCTTTAGGAACATTTATATTATCAATCAGCATTCTCCTGATTATCCGTTCTTTCAATCTTATAATATAATACATCTTCACTAATCATAAAATGATAAGTAAGGTAATCATCCGTATTGAAAGAGGCCATATAGACATCCAGATCATCTGTATTTTGACTTTGCAAAAATTTTATAGCTTCATTATATTCGTTAAACTTATTTAGCTGTCCTCGAACAACCACGTTTATTTCAATCAGCTTTAATTTATCCGAGTAATATTTTACAATATCATACCAGTTTTTACTTGTATATTGTTTGTCTAGTTTAATTTTGCTATAAAAATTAATACTGCCCACTTTATCATTATCTTCTGTCTCTAGAAAAGAGAGATAGTAATACTTATTAATATGAACAGACTTAATGCTTATTCCAAAAGATTCTTGTTCAATCTTCTTTTGCTTGAAGTTCTTTAGTATATTATTTATAGGAGCCCCTATTTTAGATTTATACTTTTCTACATCAAGATAGGTTTGTGAAAAGCCGTAAGCAGGAATAAAAAGAACAAGGGCTATTAGGATTTTAGGCAGGCTTCTATTTTTTTTCATGATTTAATTGATTTGTCAATGATTATTTAGTTTTTTAAGTTTCTCAGGATGCTTAGGTATTAATAATTTTTTTTCGTTCAAAAAACTTTATACATTTGTAAGAAGTAAGAAACTAAAAACAAAAATAAAAAATGAATTTAGAAGGACGAAAAATTATTGTCAATAAATCATCTAAAGAGCTGTCGGAATTATTGAAAACGCCTGAAAATTACAAAGATTTTATGCCAGACGGTCTTCAAAAATTTGAAACAAAAGATAATGGCTTTAAGTTTGGACTACAGGGGATGCCGGAAATTGCATTGAAAATAGATGAAGTAACTGACCAAAAAGCTATTTTGAAGTCTGCAAGCTCAAGCTTGGATTTTTCATTAACAGCAACATTAAATCCTATCAATGAGAACCAGACTGAAGTTCAGATGTTGTTTGAAGGAAAATTCAATCCATTTATCAAAATGATGGTAGAAAAACCATTACAGAACTTTATCAATACGTTGACAGATAAGATCGAAGCTTATAAATAATAAATAAAAAACCTTCATGAAAATGAAGGTTTTTTTATGCTGTAAATTGTATTGTTAAGCAATTACTCCTGAGCTGTGGTCAGAAGTGCTTCCTGTGGCTGAAGATAAGATATTTATCTCGTTGTTTATTTTTAAAACACCCATAAATGCAAAGATCAGAGCTTCCTTATAATCAATGATCTCCTTTTCAGGGATGATTACCTCAGATTTTGTTTTTGCCTTTATTTTTTCAATTAAAAAGGTGTTATAGGCGCCTCCTCCTGTTATCAGTATATCCTTAATGTTATTTTTATTGATGGTATTTGAAATTTGCTGGGCAATATGTTCTGTCAAAGTAGCAAGTGCATCCAAAGAGTCTATATGATCAAGCAATGGAAATACATGCTGATTGCACCATTCTATACCCAATGATTTTGGATGTGGCTGTTGATAGAAGTCCAGGGAATTAAGTCGGGAGAGTAAATCCTCATTTATTTTTCCTTTTCTGGCAAGATCGCCGTTTTCATCAAAACCTTTATTGAGTTGTCTGGCTAATGTATTCAGGATAATATTAACGGGAGCAATATCAAAGGCTATCCTTTTTCCATTGTCTTGTAATGAGATATTTGAAAATCCACCCAGATTGAGACAAGCTCCATAATCTGAGAAAAGCAACTCATCACCAATAGGTACCAAAGGTGCTCCATTTCCTTTCATTAAAACATCCTGGCTTCTGAAATCGTAGATGACAGGCAAATTCGTTTCCAATTTAATAGCCCTTCCATCTCCGATCTGAAGGGTAAATTTTCTTTGAGGCTGATGAAAAACTGTATGACCATGAGATGAAACCATGTCGATATCTTCAAGTTGATGCTTTTCAATAAATTCCTTCACCTGCTGTCCCAGATAGAAACCATACTCCGAGTGGAGTTCCAACAGGTCATCTACGGAAAGATGAATAGAGTTTCTTAGTTTATTCTCCCAATCAATGGAATAGGGCAGGGTATTGGCGTTCAGGATCTCAAAGGTCCATCTGTCGTGTTTCTTAAATTCTACAAGACAAATATCCAAGCCATCCAGACTTGTTCCGGACATAAGCCCGATAACCCGAAATTTCATGATTAAGGAGTCGTTTTTTTATTCTCAGAAAGTCTTTTTGAACTGAAGTCTCCTGAGTTATTATAAAAAGTATATTCAGAGAAGTCATCCTTGGCAGTCATCCCATTGGCTCCCACTAAAGTAGAACCGTCTTCCATGGTGACATATACCGTATCTTTCGTATAGATTCTATTTTTCTTTTGATCCCAATAAATGCTTTGCATGGCAAATCTTTGCCCTTCATTCGTCTTGATCCTTACATCACCTTTTGCTTCGTAGAATTTTTTATATTCAAAAATACGAGCGTATTTCGCAGTAATTCTTCCCGGAATCTTGGGCTTCTTCTTATCGAAAAATTCAATATCTATCCCTTTTCTGGCCACTACATACGGACTGTCAATTAATTCATATTTTTCAATAATCGGGGCCTTGGCCTTTAGGACTACAAAACCAGAATCACGTTGTACGATATTGGCGTTATTAATGATCTGTGAGGGAAAGTTCTTGCTTTTGCTGCCTTTGTTTTTGGTAAGATCTTCCTCACAGGATGTCAATATAAAAAATATAGCACAACTAAAAAGGCATGCTATATTTTTATATACTATTTTTTTTGAAAAGTTCATTCTAGTTATAAAGAGACTTTCTGAACCATTTATCAGCAAAGTTAAAGCCGATTTTTAGGTTGATAAAGTTCTGGTTGATAAGGTTATCATTAAGAGTTCCTCTTTTACCTACTTCTACACCAAGTTCAAGGCCGCTCATTCTCGTAATACTACTGTTTTTGAATGGAAGCATTACACCGGCTGAAATACCAAATTTATTGATGCTGTTCCCTTCCAATTTCAGATTTCCTCTTTCATAGAAAGCTCCATATCTATAGACTACCCTTGAGAAGTAGTTTCTGAAGTTGTTATAGTTAGGTAAATACCATCCTCCGGCAGAAATTCTATAAGTATCCTGGAAGTCAAATGTTCTCCCAAAATAAGAAATATCCTCACCTTTTTTATAGTCAACCTGTCCGGAAACAAACCAATGGTTATCACTTCCATATCCTACCCCTACAGAAGCCTGTAATGGAAGTAGATTTTTAGATTTTGTATCTTGTTGTTCCAAGATCTTTTCATCAACTTTAGTTCCTGCTGCATCTGCATACCTGTAGGTACTGTTGATGTATTCAGTAGTCATATTGCTGGTGTTCCCGAAAGTAGCCGTAGCCCCTATTGTTAACTTTTTATCAGTACGAGTATTTAACTTCTGGTAGCTGGTACCCAATGTAAAGTTAAAGTTTCTAACTCTGTTTTTCGTTTCATACCCATTGATGTACTCAGAATATGAGGTACGAAACTCATTAAGGTCATATAAATCCCCAAAATAAAGATTGGCTCTTGCCCCTACAGAGAATTCCTGATTAATTTTGTAAGAAACGGCAACTGCTGCAGTGTTCAACGTACCACTTCCTTTAAATGCGTTATAGTATGTAGTACCACTCTCAGCAATCTGCTGGGTTGCTATATCATAACTTTTTGAACTATAAGGCTGATAGGAAATCCCCATTTTTACCCTTGAAGAGATAGGAAATGCCAAAGCAATATTAGAAAGGTAAGTTGAATGCTTTGTAGATTTCATATCGTTATAATTCGATTTGAAATAATTGTTTTCGTTGGTTGCCTCCAGTTTTATACTTGTAAGCTCGAAATTGGTGTTGTTTGCAGGGTTTGCAAAGTTGAAACTACTCGTAAAGTCACTTATATAAGCAGTAGATATACCTCCCATGGAAGCAGTTTCGATCGTATTATCATATTTTACATCTCCAATTCCATATGTTGCATAAGGCGAGTTGCTTAGACTCTGTGCATTAAGGAAATATCCAACCGATATGAATGATACTACAAAGATTTTTTTCATTCTTTATTTTTAAAACAATGCGCAAATATCTTAAATATTAATGAATTGTAAAAATTATATGTGGTTAAAGTTTGTTAAGGGCCTTTCTTTAAGAGAAAAATGCAATTTTTTATTCATAAAAATACTAATTCTGTTATAGAAAAAAGACCGTTTATAATCCTATAACGGTCTTTTTTTTAATAACAGGGTTAACAGAATTATTTCACCTGAAGTACAGAACGGCTATGGCTAAAACTTTCAAAACTGAATTTTCCATGATATTTTCCCATTCCTGAAGTTCCTACACCCCCAAAAGGTAAATAATGAGAACCTACATGAATAATAGTACTGTTGATTTCTGCATCACCACTTGTTGTATGGTTCAAAATATAATCTGCAAATTCCTGATTTTCCGTAAAAACATATAAAGCCAATGGTTTAGGTCGGTTATTGATTTCTTCCAGAGCCTCATTAATATCATCATAGATCATAATAGGAAGGATAGGCCCGAAAATTTCCTGCTGCATTACCTGATCATCCCAGGTGATATCATCCATTAAAGTAGCTTCAAAATGACGGGTTTCAAGATCATAGTTTCCTCCATAGATCACTTTTTCAGGAGCTGCTTCCAGATAACCGGCTAGATTCTTAATCTGATTCTGACTCACAATCTTTCCTATTTTGCCTAAAGATTCATCATTGTAAACAGTCTTTAAATGAGCCTTAAATTTTTCAATAAAGGCACTTTTTACAGATTCATGAATGTAAATATAGTCAGGAGCAACACATGTTTGTCCGCAGTTAATCCATTTTCCGTAGGATATTCTTTCCACTGCTTTATCAAGATCCGCATCTTTGTGAACAATGGTAGGTGACTTGCCTCCAAGTTCTAAAGCCAAAGGAATCAACTGCTCAGCAGCAGCCTTCATTACAATTTTTCCTACATTCGGGCTTCCTGTAAAGAAGATATAATCAAAAGGAAGGCTTAATAATAATGTATTTTCTTCAATAGCTCCCTGAATCACTGTTACATAAGACTCTTCAAAAGATTCTTTCACAATTTTTTCCAGAACTTTGGCAACATGAGGTGTATTTTCTGATGGCTTTAAGATCGCTGTATTTCCCGCAATTAAAGCTCCGATCAGTGGGCTGAAAGTCAGTTGAACAGGGTAGTTGAATGGCCCGATGATGTAATTCACTCCATATGGCTCATACATGATTTTACTAATGACTTCAGCTCCAGATGGATGTGGCTTTGACGGTACAGGTGTAGGTTTTGCCCATTCATCTATATTTTCCAGAAAATAATCAAGCTCACTGATGACAATTTGAATTTCTACATATTCAGCTTCTTTTCGGCTTTTCCCCAAATCTATAAACAAAGCTTCACAAAGAGCATCCGTATGATTTAAAAATACCTCACGGAATTTTCTTAGCTGGGTCTTTCTGAATTCAATATCTTTCGTTTGATTGGTTTTGAAAAAGGCTTTCTGCTGCTGAAAAACTCCTCTTATTTTCTGTTCAGATTCTTTATTCATTTTTAATTTATTTTGATGATTAAAACAAGCTAAATTCTTAGTGTTAATTTAGTTTAAAATTATAAATGCAAATGTATTTCCAAAAATTAAATTGTGTACAATTTAATTTTAAATTTATTCTAATTAGATTATTGATGTTTCCTATAATAGGGTTTTGAGTACCTTAAAATGTATATAAAGGATTTTTATGACAGATTAAACAGACTTAATTTTATAAATTGAGATAAGATTTTTTATCTTTGGAACATGAATTGGGAGAATATCGCCGGACAGGAGAACCTGAAAAAACTTCTTAGAGAAAGCATCACCGAAAACAGAGTGAGCCACGCCCAACTTTTTGTAGGAAAAGAGGGATACGGAACATTACCCATGGTGTTGGCCTATGCTAAGGAAATTTTGAACCAGGAAAATGAACATGCCGCTTCAAAAGTGGAGCACCTTAACCATCTTGATCTTCACTTCAGTTTTCCGGTTTTTACAGATAACAAAAATTCATTAAGCAAGAATAAGTTCGAAGAGTTTAGGGAAATGATTTTAGCATCTCCCTATGCAAGCTATGATGACTGGACTGCCTTTTTGGAATCTGAAAACAAGCAGCTTTTCATTTCAGCAGATGAGATTGATGACCAGAACCAAAAATTTGCCCTAAAAAGCTTTGAGGGAGGAACCAAGATGCTCATCGTCTGGAGAGCTGATAAAATGAATGTGGCTGCCTCCAACAAGTTTCTAAAGTTTCTGGAAGAGCCACCGGCAAAAACCATCATTCTTCTTACCGCAGAAAATACCAATGATATTCTTCCCACTATTCTTTCCAGAACGCAGATCGTAGAGGTCCCAAGGATTAATGATGAAGACCTTGAGAATTATTTAAAAAAGAACTTTTCTGTTTCTGAGGAAAAAATAAAAGAGATTGTTCATGAAGCCCAAGGAAATCTGAATGAAGCGATAAAACTGCTGAATTCCGGGGACAAAAGCAATGAGTTTGAAAAACTATTTGTACAATGGGTTCGCGATGCCTTTATGGTAAAAAAGAAACCCGAATACCTTAGAAGTATTATTTTCTGGGCAAGAGAAATTGCCGGCTGGAACAGGGAAAAGCAAAAGAATTTTTTAAATTACTGTTCTGAGATCTTCAGACTGGCGCTTCTTCAGAATTATCAGTCAGAAAATTTGGTATATAAAAAGATCAACGCCAATGGATTCAATTGGGCCGGTTTTTCAAAATTTATTAGTGGAGCCAATATTGAAAATATTTTGGAAGAAATCAATACTGCAGATCTACATCTTACCAGAAATGGAAACCCTAAAATAGTATGGACTGATCTTGGGATAAAGCTATCGAGATATATTCATAAAAGTACATAATAAAAACTCCGGATAATTTCCGGAGTTTTATTTTTCTGTATAGTATAATAATTTTAAGCTGTCTTTTTTTCCTTTACCGTCTTTTTATCTTTTGCCTTTGGAGTATTTTCTGCTGTTTTCATTTTGGCATCACAGCCTTTATGATGAGCGTCAGAACATGCCTTTTTATCTTTTACAGAGCATTCTTTCTTATCTTTCCCTGCACAACATCCGCTTTCCTTAGGTTTTTCCTGAGCATAAGTAAATGCAAATAAACCGATGGCTAGAATTGAGATTATTTTTTTCATGATCTAAAATTTTTAAAGTTGATAAAAATAATATTTTTTTTGAATTGTTTTAGAATATTTAAATAATCTTTAAAATTGTATTCATTATTTCTGTAAATTTATCCTTTCTATATGACTTCCTTATTCTTTCATAGAAGCTGTCTTTTATTCCCGATAAATTAAATCAATCTTAAAAAATCAATCAATCGTTTGATTCAGTTAAAAACTTGTGTAAATTTGCGCCCTGAAAAATGGACACTGACATGATTTCAAAAGAAGAAAATATATTGTTTGCAGCTGAAAAGCTCTTTGCAGAAAAGGGTTTTGACGGAACTTCCACCAGAGAAATTGCAAAAATGGCTAATGTAAACATCTCTATGATTTCGTATTATTTTGGTTCTAAGGAAAAACTCTATGAAAAATTGGTTGAATACAGGATGAATGAGGGACAGTTTTTTTCAAAGGATATTGTAGAGAGAACTGACCTTAATGAATGGCAGAAAATTGAGAAAATAATAGACCAGTTTTCCAATAGAATAAGAACCCAAAAATGCTTTTACAGGATTATGCAGAGGGAACAGCTTCATGCAGAGAATCCACAGATTTTAGAGTTTTTAAAGGAAACTAAAATGTCATTCCTTTCCATGTATTCTCAAATATTAGCACGTGGACTGGAGAAAGGAATTTTTACTAAAAATCCTCCAATTTATCTGTTTCATTCAACGATTAGCGGAACTTTATTTTATGCATTCAATGCTAAAGATATGTACAAAGAATTCCTTAATGATACCGCAGAAGATGATGTTTTTGACGAAAAATACTATACCGAACTTAATAAACATATAAAACATTTACTAAAAGACCTTTTAGGTTATGAAGAGAATAAATAACTCAGTGATTGCATTATCACTATTCCTAGGAATAGCAAATGCAAATGCTCAGGAGAAAAAAAATCTTTCTCTTGACGAAGCTGTGCAGCTGGGAATCCAGAACAGCAAGAATCTCAAGATCGATGCAGCCAAGATCGAAGAGGCTACAGCTGATCTTCTGGAGGCTAAAAACAGACAACTTCCGGAATTGAAAGTTTCAGGAAGCTATATGTACCTTCCGATAAAGCCCAATGTAGACCTTAAACTTCCGGGAGTATCAGGGGGAGCAGGAGGTCCGGAAGTCCATCAGGTACTTTATGGTTCCGCAAATCTTAGTGTACCTATTTACAGCGGAGGAAGAATCAAATATGGTATTCAGTCTGCAAAATACTTGGTAGAAGCTTCAAAATTAAGTACGGAAAATGATAAGATTGCCATTGCTTATAATGTAGCTCAGGCTTACAACAATTTGTTTAAGGCGAATCAGTCTATTAAGGTTTTTGAAGAAAATCTTACCGCTTCACAAAAGAGAGACGAAACATTCCTTAAAATGGAAAACAATGGATTAATTGCCAGAAACGACAGGTTAAAGGCGAATCTCCAGACTTCAAACATTGAACTTCAATTATTGGAAGCCAAGAATAATTATAATATTGCCAACATCAATATGGACCTGTTATTAGGACTTCCTGAAACTACAGAAATTGATGTAGACCAAAATTATATTGAAGAAGGTTCTGAGGTAAAACCGATTGACTTTTATGTGAATGAAGCCAGAGAAAACCGTAAGGATCTACAGGCTTTGGCACAGCAAAGAAAGGCTGCAGAATTGGGAATAAAGTCTGCAAAGGCAGAGAATCTTCCATCCTTGGCATTTACCGGAGGATATGTGGCAGCAGATATTCCTAAGTTTCTTACGATTTACAATGCTGTGAATGTAGGTGTTGGAATCTCTTATAATTTGTCCAATATCTGGAAAGAAAATTCATCATTAAAGCAATCTCAGGCTAGAGAAAAGCAATTAGCCGCTACAGATGAATTATTGAATGATAACATTAAGCTGGATGTAAACAGAGAATATCAAAATACAGATTATTCTAAAAAGAAAATTGCTGTTTTTGAAAAATCTGCTGAGCAGGCTAATGAAAACTTCAGAATCACAAAAAATAAATATGATAACGGTCTGGCTACCATGACGGAATTATTGGATGCAGATGCCGCTCAGATTTCAGCAAATGTAGGAGTTATCAATGCAAAAGCAGATGCCGCATTAGCCTACAGAAAACTATTACAGACTACAGGAACTTTAACAATTAAATAAACTTAAGAACGATACCAACAATGGAAAATAACGATACAAAAGCGGCTGAACCTAAAAAGAAAAAAAGTTTAGTCTTTCCAATAATTTTGGCGGTTGTTTTAATCGGTGGAGGAATCTACGGTTATAGAGCGTACTCTTACGGACAATATCACGAAGAGACTGATGATGCTCAAATCGCTTCAAATATGTCACCGGTTATTTCTAAAATTTCAGGATATATAACTGAAGTTAAAGTAAAAGATAATCAATTTGTAAAGAAAGGGGATACTTTGGTTATTTTAGATAACAGAGATCAGAAAATGGCTCTTGAACAAGCTCAAGCAGCCTTGTCTACAGCTAAAAGCAATATTTCAAATGCCGAAGCTTCTACCACTGCTACTTCAAAAAATATAAGCTCTTCTGAGGCAGCGGTAGTGACTGCTAATGCACAGATAGAAGCCGCAAAAGTAAATGTTTGGAAAACCTCCCAGGATTTGAAAAGATATGCAAATCTTGTGAAAGACCACTCAATTACAGAGCAACAATATGAGCAGGCTTTAGCTGCAAAACAAACAGCAGATAAGCAATTACAGGTTTTAGTTGATCAAAGAAATCAAATTGCACAACAAACTAATATTGCATCATCTCAAACAGCTGCCAGCTCTCAACAAATCAGTGTTGCAGGTTCTGTGGCTAAACAAAGAGAAGTAGATGTTGAAAATGCAAAATTAAACTTATCATACACCGTAATATTAGCTTCTGAAGATGGATTTGTTGGAAAAGTTCCTATTCAGGCCGGACAATATTTACAAGCAGGATCACAGTTGTTTTCTTTAGTTAAAAATGATCAGAAATGGGTGGTTGCCAATTTCAAAGAAACTCAGGTTCATAAAATGGTGGAAGGGCAAAAAGTGAAAGTTGAAATTGATGCTTTTCCTGATAAAGAATTTGATGGAGTGGTAAGTTCATTTTCTCCAGCTACAGGTTCTACATTCTCTATTCTTCCTCCAGATAATGCCAGTGGTAACTTTGTGAAAGTAGTACAAAGACTTCCTGTTAAGATTGATTTTGTAAAATTGGATCCGGGCATTGCTAAGAAATTAAGAACAGGGATGAACGTGAAAGCAGAGGTTTCACTGAAATAGTACTCTATGTATTGAGGTAAAATGAACTTATGACTGGTTTGAAATTAATGGCTTTAGCCAAACTTTAAATCATTCATACATTTTACATTGTACATTTTACAAAATTTTCACATCAATACATTGTACAAAAAATTATGCAAGATTCATTAGTAGAATATGGAGCCCGAAGAGTGATTATTACGATCACAGCTATTCTTTGTGCTTTGCTGGAAATTGTGGATTCCACGATTGTGAACGTTGCCTTGAACGAGATGAAAGGTAACCTGGGCTCTACACTTTCCGAAGTGGGATGGGTAATTACGGCTTATGCCATTGGTAACGTAATTATTGTGCCAATGACAAGCTGGCTTTCCCAGCAGTTTGGACGACGAAATTACTTTGCAGCCTCTATTATCATTTTTACCGTATTTTCATTTTTATGTGGTAATGCAGATAATATTTGGGAACTGGTATTTTTCAGATTGTGTCAGGGGATTGGAGGTGGAGCCTTATTGGTAACATCACA
This sequence comes from Chryseobacterium sp. SIMBA_028, assembly GCF_046535285.1. Classification (NCBI taxonomy): domain Bacteria; kingdom Pseudomonadati; phylum Bacteroidota; class Flavobacteriia; order Flavobacteriales; family Weeksellaceae; genus Chryseobacterium; species Chryseobacterium sp. SIMBA_028. The sequence goes on from NZ_JAWRWZ010000005.1 coordinate 235,773, forward strand.
GACCATCATCACGGAATCATACCCGGTTGAAAAAAGAAGTATGGCTCAGGCTATTTATGGTTTGGGAGTAATTATTGGCCCTACATTAGGTCCGCCATTAGGAGGTTATATCGTAGATAATTTTAGCTGGCCCTATATTTTTTATATTAATATTCCTATCGGGATTGCAGCTACTTTAATGACCTTACAGTTTATAAAAAGTCCGAAATATGCTGAGAAACGTAAAGCCTCAGATGTAGACTGGTTAGGAATTGCGTTACTGGCTGTAACAGTGGGTTCATTGCAGTTTATTTTGGAAAGAGGGCATGAAGAAGACTGGTTTGAAAGCGGAATGATCGTAACATTTACGGCGACGGCAATATTAGGATTTATATTATTCCTCTGGCGAGAACTTACTTTCAAATATCCTATTGTAGAGCTTAGAGTTTTAAAGAACGGAAATTTACGGATCGGAACGGCGATGTCTTTCGTACTAGGATTTGGCTTGTACGGGTCAACATTTATTGTTCCTTTATATACCCAGAGTATTTTGGGATGGACGGCTTTAGAGTCGGGGGCCTTGATGATTCCGGCTGCATTGACAACCGCCTTTATGATGCCTATTATCGGTAAGTTGCTTTCGAAAGGAGTAAAACAGCAGATTCTGGTTTCTTTAGGATTATTTACATTCTTTGTTTATAGCTTCTGGGGGTACAAAATTCTGACTCCAGATACCAGTAAAGAAGCATTCTTCTGGATGTTGATGGTAAGAGGAGCAGGATTAGGATTGCTATTTATTCCGATCACATCTTTATCACTAAGTACACTGAAAGGTCAGGAAATTGGACAGGGAGCTGCATTTACGGGGATGATGAGACAGTTGGGGGGATCTTTCGGGATCGCTGCAATTACAACATTTATTGCAAATGCGAGCCAAAAATACAGAGTCAATTTGATTTCTCATTTAGATTCTAATGACTTTGATGTCCAGCAGAGATTAAATGCATTAAAAGCAAGTTTTACGGCTAAAGGGATGACTCCCGATGCTGCAATGAATGCTGCTTATAAAATGCTGGATCTTACCGTTACTAAACAGGCAACAGTGCTATCCTATATGGATGTTTTCCTTTATTTAGGAATTGCATTCTTAGTTTGTATTCCGTTTATCTTATTTATAAAAGAAAGAAAAAGTAAAGAAAAAATAGATTTGAGTGAAGCCATGCACTAAATTTTAACACAAAAAAACCTCCGAAATTTTCGGAGGTTTTTTTGTGTTAAAACTTGATGAAATAGGTTTATACTTATTTCAATGGATTGTCATTTTAATCCAACATATCTTTTTTATAAATTAATATCACTTGTTGGAGAATTTATTTATTTTTTTTAGCTTTACACTACCAAATGAAAAAATATGAATAGATTCCCACACCCTTATTGTACCTTTTCAAAAGGTAAAGATTGGAATGTAATATTCCTGCCCTATTTATAAATCAAAATCCAGATTGTACCATAGCTTTTCATAAGCTAAACTATTTGTTTTTATGTAAAAGTAAAGATGTATATTCCTCATCTCCAAATCTATACAGTGGAGTAGGAAACTGTACTTTTTTTCTATTGGCAGGATTTTATTATAAAAATTTTAATAATTGAATTTCATTAAAATGATACTGTATTTTATGATTTAAACCATTTTACATCAACTAATAACCAAAACTTTATAAAATTTAAATATGAACCGAACACAACTGCCGGAAACCTTTAGGGCTCTGTCAGATTTTAGGAAAAATGATAGTTATCTTCCCGAGATGGATCAGGCTCAGATTATATCAGACCTTTTTCCTGAAACCTTTACAGAATTGACTCAGCGTCTTTCGGACATTACAGGAGCCTTTTATGGAGGTTTGCTTAAACAAGCCGGAAGACTATACGGTTCCGAAGCTATTGAACAGCTTTCCAATACCTTTATGTATGATTTAGGATCAAGAATGACTTTGAAAAATCTGGAAACAAAACCCAATCTACAGCCAGGAATTCCTGCAGTAGCAAAAATACTTATAGGAGCAATTTTTACATCCAGTCCCGAATATAATTTTGAATTTAAAGAATTAAATGACCATAGAGTTGAAATGTTGATCAAAGGGGTTGATCGTTACCATAAAATCACACAAAGTCTTCAGATCGCAGGACTGCTGAAATGGCCGGTCATAAAACCCTTTGTACAAGGAATATGCGATACTATGGGACTGGATGTTTTACTTGAAATAAAAGTCCTGAAACTGGACCCGGATAGTTCATGTATGTATCAGGTAAGTGTGACAGAGAAATAAGATGTTTAAAAAATTAAATGATTAAAAATTAGGTCATTAAACATCGATAGGAGCGGACTTTAGTCCGCTTTTATAATTACAATATCATCCATATGGCTTTAGCCAAAGCTTAAAAAACACCCGAACATCATATCTTCTACCATTTTCTGTTGGCAAACGCAAAGACGCAATTTTTTTTCTCCAATCACTATGTACAAGACATCATTTTATCGAAGATAAATCCCTAGTGTCTCACAATAGACAATAGGTAAAAAACTTATTTTACGTCCTTGCGTATTCCCAACAAAGTATATCATCAGATTTAAATCTATTTGATATTTTCTGTCCATTCAATACCACTGATATCAATCAGTTTCAAGGCATGAATCTCTTCCTTTTGAAGAATATCATGAATACTGATGCTGATATCTGCCTTGGCTCCCAACGGAATTATAAGACTGTGTTTTCCTGGTTTTACCTTGGCTACATAATGATTCTTGATACTTTCCTTAGATAATTTCGATAGCTCTTTTTGATCCAGTTCCTTTAAAATATTTCCGTTTTTATCCAAAAAATGGATGCCGATAAGGAAAGAACCATAGACATCTGCACCTTCTGTTCTGTACACCTCAAATTTTAAATCCGAGTTATTGTGCGAAATATTGGAGATTTCAAGCTTTGGCTTTACAGACTTATTATGCAGTGTTCCCCAGACCCCACCATGAAAATACTGATTGGTGTAAAGGGTAAGGCTAAAGATAATTAAAGAACCAGCCAGCACAAGGACTTTTGGATTTGATACAGGGAGATTCCCGGAACCCAACCATTGAAACCAGTTTCTTTGAGTGAAACTCTTATTTTTCTTCATAAAATAATGATCCATAGAATAAGGACCACTTCCTGAAAGAAACAAAACAAATCCTCCTGCGACTCCCAGAACGCCAATTTGCCATTCATCAAGACACGTAGTTCCCAACCAACCTGAGCCTAACAAAATTCCCAATGCAAGACTGAAGATCCCAATGCTCATCAATCGGGTAAAAAGACCAAGAATGATTAATAATCCAACAATACCTTCGATAATGGTGAATATGATCATAGATCGCTGCAAGGCATCCGGATGAGTAACAAGATATTCTATGACAGGCTTAATTCCTAAGGCATTGGGTAAAAAATGATTGAATTTTTCCCCGATATATCCCTTTTCATCCGGAATAAGCTTGTTTTCAAGGATAAGTCTGCGCCAAAAAGCTGAAAAATAGGTCCATCCGATTACCATGCGGAGGGATAAAGTATATAATCCGGCCATATCATAAGACTGGCTGTTTGTAGTATGTTTCATTGAAATTAATATTGTATTATAAAAAACTTGAATTAATGCATTTAAAAAAAAAATAAATCATGCTTAATTTCAGTCTTTTAAATAAAATATATTTCGGAGGGCTGTTACCTGTAGTGTGCCCTGAGTATTCATTGAAAAATATTTTTTCTTCTCCGATATTGCTTGTAGTAGAATCAAAAGCGAAAAAGAATTTTTTGTAGCTAATCTTAGCTTCGGTTTTTGAAACAGAAGTTTTAGAAGAAGTGTTAGCTATATCACAATTTTGGGAAAGTCCTGAGGTCGTTTTTACCTTATTTAATCCGCTGATGTATTGTATGTCAAAAATGTCCAGAACATTTCTTTTAACAGAACATGGGGATAATGAAAACACCAGTATAAGCATCGTAATGATGGCTCTGTAGGTCTTCATATGAACTTTGGTATTTGACATTGTTACAAAACTACACTTTATTTTAATTTTAACTCAATAAATTTTAAAAATTCATCCTGCTGGTCTACAAATAAATAATGGGAACAGTTATCAATAAGTTTGAAGTTTTCTTTTCCGACAATATTGTTAAGGTTATTGAGCTGTTTATCGGAGAATATGCCGTCATTTTTCCCATATACTGCATACAAGGGAATACCTTTTCTTTTGATTGTTTTTAAAATAACGGTATTATCAAGGTTATTCAATCGTTCATTTTGGTAAAACCTGATGGGAGAGTTGGCATTTCTGATATTGTTTGTATAGAATTCACCCGCTTGATATTCTTTTCTTACATTTTCACTTTCCAGTGTTGGATTGGGCATGTCAAAGAAGCCAAGTTTGCTGGCCATTTCGTAGCATCTCTTTCGGTAGGCAGCCGAGTTTTTATCAAGATTTTCTATTTCAGAAATCTCTTTTAATTGAGTTGGATCATTTTTGAAATGTTCACTGGCTTGTTTTAAAATATGATCATAGGTTTCCTGTTGGGTAAATAAGGCTCCGGCAAGGGTAAGCGATTTCACTTTTTCAGGAAACTGACTGGTAAATAATGTTCCGATAATGCCTCCGAAGCTATGGGCAAGAATATGTGCTTTTTTAATCTTATAGGTGTTGTAAACCTGTTTTAAATCCTCAAAACTTTCCTTGAAAGTCATTGTTGCATTCTCATCTTTGGATCGACCTTCTCCGCGTCTGTCATAAGCAATAAGGTAAAATCCTTTATCAGCCAGCTTTTGAGCAGTAGTTCCTTCAAATAAAGTCGCGTTTCCACTTGGCCCGCCATGAATAAAGATTATGGGTGGATTTTTTTTGTTTCCATAAGCCTTGGAGTATATATTTTGAGCATTTACGGAACTTAGAAACAAGGAAAACAGAATAGATATGAGAAATTTCATCGTTGAAGTTTTGAAAGGCCTAAACTACTAAATATTTTCAGCAAAGTATAGAATTGAAATCAGTTTTTACCATGATAAAAAAATAAAAAGACTTCTCTACTGACTAACAGTTGTCACAATCCTGCCTTATCTTTATATCCTGAATTTTTACATAAAAAAACAAAATATGGAGACGAATAATTTTGATAAAATCATAAAACGTTCCTTGGATATCAGAGAAAAGTATCATCAACTGGAAATAAAAGGTAACAGAACCCAATGGACATTGGAAGAAGATGCTCTTGCTTATCTTACGGATGCCGGATTGGTCGGGAGAAATGTAATGTCTCATGAGAAAACATGGCTTAAAAAAGATTCGGCAGAAGAGTTGGAACATAAGTTAGCCGAAAATATATGGTGGCTGATTGTTCTGGCAGACCGTATGGATATTGATATTAAAGAAGCCCTGGAGAAATTCTTAACTAAAACAGAAAATATATTCTAATGAGTTATTGTTTAGCAATAGAGAACATGCAGCCCGAAAGCAGAAAAGAACTGCATAAAAATTATCACGACAACTATTACGGGTTCCCCATTCATGATGATAATGAATTATTTGGAAGACTGATTTTGGAAATTAATCAGGCAGGTTTGAGCTGGGAAACGGTTCTGAAAAAGGAAGAAAGCTTCAGAAAGGCATACGACAATTTTGATATCAAAAAAATAGCAGCCTACACAGAGCAAGACCGAGAAAGATTATTGAATGACACCGGTATTATCCGAAATAAACTGAAAGTGAATGCGGCTATTGAAAACGCCAAAACCATTATTGAATTACAAAAAGAAATGGGTTCATTTGAAAAATGGCTGGAGCATCATCATCCTAAAACATTACAGGAATGGATGAAGCTTTTTAAGAAAACATTCAAATTTACAGGAGGAGAAATTGTTAACGAATTTTTGATGAGTACAGGATATCTGAAAGGAGCACACCATGAAACGTGCCCTATTCATGCCAAAGTTTTAGAACAAAAACCTTTGTGGAAATAATTTGATACAATATAAACATGCCGACTGATTTCCTGTCGGCATGTTTTTTATCTTAGATTTCTTACGGAAACATCAGGTTTTTCACCTTGAGGAACAATGAAAATAGCATTGTCACTAATGCTATCACCAGGATCAAAATAATAACTTCCGGTTACAGGAATCGTGCTGGTCGTAAATTTTCCGGATTTGTCATAGGCAGAATAGGTGACATTGATGATCTGAGCTTTCATCTTCAATTCAATCTTTTTAGAAGTAAGCCTTGCTCCGGTTGCATTAATGCAGTCTAGCTCAATAAGGTTAATATTGCTTACAATCTGTGGAAATGCAGACAATCTGATATTGTATGCCTTATCCGAAGTATTTTTCACTGTTGCAGATACTTTATAGCGGTCATACTGCTTTCCTCCGGATTCAATACTTTCTTTGTTGAGAATGTTGAATGTGACATTCATTCCATTGACTTCCAGAGTCTGACCGTCGGAAATTTTTTGGGCGCTTAAGGATGTTCCCCAAAAAATAGTAGTCGTGAGGGTAATTAAAAAAGTTAAGTTTTTCATTTTGTTAATTTGTGAGTTTAATGAGTATTAAATGTACGTAAAATAACAAAATGAAGAATTATTTACTTTCTTTTGTAAGTTCTTTATGTTCTTTCCCCCATTTTTCAAATTCAAGGATAATGGGTTTTAGTTTATAGCCAATGTCTGTCAGTTCATATTCTACCCGTGGCGGTACTTCTGCATATACCGTTCTTGTAATGATTTTGTCTTCCTCTAATCTGCGGAGTTGAAGAGTCAGCATACGTTCTGTAATGTTTTGAAGACGTTTCTTTAATTCTCCAAATCTCATTTTACCATTAATCAGATAGCAGCAGATGGCAAGTGCCCATTGTCCACCGATAATATTGGAGGCATAGATCTCCGGACATTCATCAGCAAGAGCTTTTTTATTCGCGAAATTGGTTGAGGTTTCCTTTATTTTAGTCATTACTTACATTTTTTATAGTACCATACAATAGGTTGCTAATGTACAAAATGTACGTTACGTATTGTAATTTTGCAATAGAAATTTAAACATAATGAAAACATTAGTTATTGTCACACATCCTGATATTGAAAAATCAATCATTAATAAAAGATGGATCGAGGAATTAGCCAAATATCCTGAAAAATATACCGTTCATCAATTATACAAAGTTTATCCAGATGGTAAAATTAATGTGGCCAGAGAACAGGAGTTGATGGAATCCTATGATAAAATTGTATTTCAGTTTCCTTTCTATTGGTTCAGCAGTCCGCCCATGTTAAAACAATGGCTGGATGAGGTTGTTTTATATGGCTGGGCTTATGGAAGTAACAGTGGATTTAAACTGGAGGGAAAAAAAATGTCATTGGCTGTCACTGCCGGAATTGATAAAGAAGGCTACAGCGAGTCAGGAGAATATAAGTACACGATGAATGAGCTTTTCCGTCCCTATGAACTAACCTTTGATTATATTAAAGCGAAATACGAAGAACCTTTTGTATACTACGGTATAGAGCGTGATTCTTCTGAAGAGTGGATTGAAAATAGCATTCCGATGTATCTGGAGTTTCTGGATCAGTTATAAAAAATAAAAGTAAAGTTGGACCTCTGGGTTCAACTTACTTTTGAATGTATTCAAATGGTTCAACATCCCAATTTTGAGCATATTTTTTCTTTTCAATTAATGTACTTTTCATTAAATTTCTGTAGATCTAATGCTTGTTCTAGAAAATAATCTTTAAACTTATCAGAAATTTTTTTGTCTTTAAACTTGACAATAGTGTATCCACTGTCAATAGCAATAATTTCCAGAATGGATTCCGGGACTGAAAAATGATTGACGTTCCAAACGTTAGTATCCTCAACGGATAAATTAGAAAGCAGTGCTATATCAGGATTAGTATTATTGGGAACAGCAGCAACTATACCCCAGATGACCTGAGGATTACTTTTATATAACTGCTCAAATTGTTGATGATCTAACAAAAAAAAATCTTCATCAAAATTAATTGGAATTAGTTGTTCATTAGAAACAAAATCCAGATCGGTCAAGATCTAGCTATAAGCAGAGAGATCTTCCCAAATAGGTTTGAGAACTTCTTGAAGATTTGTGTGAAATTTTACCTTTTTTGTACTTCTAATAACCCAGTTCATTGATTATTTTTTTCAGCTAAAATAATTAAAAATCGTTATCCCACAGTTGGGGTATCTTCTTCTTTCAGTATTTTTTTCTCCTTCATGGTAAGCATCATCCTCTCGTATTTGTATTTTTCCCAGTCAAATAGGTTAAGGAAGTCAAGGGCAGCCTGAAACCCTCTGTTGAAGAGATCTTCTTTCTCTTCCTTTTTCATAAAGAAGTTCAGCCAGCTGTTTGTACCACAGTTTACAGATTGTATGCTGTATAAACGGTAGAAAGTATGTTTGGTAAGAAAGGTCTTATCATTAAATCCTTTTAGTGTGCTGATGATATTTCCTGCATAGCTGAAAGGTGTTTTAAGAATTTCCGCACTTGTTTTTCCCTTTTCGGAAAGAATATCAGAATCACTCGTCAGTTGAACCCCGAAAAGAGGCATTCTCGGATAAAAAACTTCATCAGCATGAAACAGATCAATAGGAAAATTAGAAATACTGCCTCCATCTATGAAAACACCAACGGGATTAATGTCTTCCTGTTTAGTATTCATCCAGTATCTCCATGCATATTTTATGGAGCTCTCCGTTTTATCAATTCTTTTTTGAAAAGGTTCAAAAAAGAAAGGAACAGACATAGAAGCCCTTATAAACTCTGCAGGACTGGCATGTTTCAATTCCTCTTCAGACCAGTATAAATTGGCCATTGTGGGAAGTTCAACCTTTATTTTAGCATTAATGTCTGTGGTAATGACAACATACTCAGACTGAAGCAGGTAAAACGGATTGTTTTTATAATAATCATTATTGACAACACTGTCATAGAAAATCTTATATCTTGTCAGATCAATATGTTCCTGGTTCTTGGTTTTAATCTTTTCAATACTGTTTAAAGCCATTGTATAATATTCCTGACCGTTCCCGTAACGATAGCTGAGGTTAAGATCCCACTCCTTTTGAATGAATTTTTCATTGAGATGAGCCACGGTTTTTATTCCAAAATCATCCAGAGCTCTTTCCATGGTATTCATGAAAATATTTCCCGGATTAAGTCCGCTGTTTTCCTTTCTGAAGTTGTTGTACAATTTTTTGACACAAAAAAATAGAATAACAGCCGGAACAAGAGGAATCAGAAACATAAGCTTGGCATTCAGTATGGTTTCTGAGGATACTGCAAAAGGAATACTCACCAGAATAATGAAGAAAACTGCCGCAATAAGAGCATTGATTTTGAAAAAGTCCTTATTATTCAGCATGGCATGGAGGGTTGTTTTTACATACGTTTTCCCATCCATAAAATCGGCGAAGTTCCAACTAAAAAGAATATCCTTAATGAGTCTGCTCTTAGGCTCTTCCTTAGTTTTACAAGCCGCAATAAGCATTGTGTTGATTGCTCCGGCGCTGGTTCCTGCTACTTTCAAAAAACGGATCCCGAAAGTTTCGAGACCATAAAGGTAACCTACCAGCGCACTTCCCCAAACACCACCTCCTTCTTGTACAAATTCTATATACTGGTTCCCATGCCGATCCAGAAGATCAGAAAATTCCTTGGCAGAAATATTCTCATGCAAGGCAATAAGCTTATCCTTGGATGCCTGTGAAAGAGAGCCATCTCCCAGAATGGTATTGAGATCTTCCGTTTTCATGTATTTTGTTTTTGGTGGTGCTGAAAAATTGAGCTTTTCTATCTTTCAACGATGGTGGAAGTTTATTCCATACTGATTCCAGGATGTTACCATTGTTTACGTCTTACATAAATAAATGTACTGACAACAACCGTTAACATTACACCCATCGTGATGAAATAACCGTATTTATGATGAAGCTCGGGCATATTATCAAAGTTCATCCCATATACTCCGGCAATAAAGGTGATCGGTAAAAAATAGACGGAGTAAATCGCTAAAACTTTCATTACCTGATTGGCTTTCTGATCAGAAAGAGCTAAAAACATTGAAATAAGGTTGGTTATCTGTATATTCAAATGATCAAAATCTGCGACTACATCCTTGTGTTTATCCTTTAAATCCACAATTTCTGAATCCTGTAAATTCAAAAGCTTGAATTTGTCAATAGCATCTGTAGAGATCACCAGCACACGAGAGTTCAGCCCTGATTTTCGCTTCAGCTTATACAATCTTCGGATCTGACTTGTATGATTGGTATTTTTAAGGAAAATTTCATTTTCAATATTGTCCATAGTCTCCAGCAGGCTTATGGACTCGTCATCAAAGCTCTTCATGATGAGTATGGCAATCATCAGGGCAATTTTTTGAGGGGTTGCCTCTTCTTGTACTACTGAAAGTTTTTTTTTCGTTTCAGAAATACTTCTGGTTTTCATCCTATGGATGGTAATAATGGTTTTATCCAGTATGAAAATTGCAATCTTTGTACTGATATCACTTATCGTATTCAGGTTTTTCCTTTCCAGCTCTGTGCTTTCGCGGAGAAGGAAGAACTTTACATTTCCGTCTTCTTCATATTTTGGGAGGTGATTAGGGTCTATAGTATCTTCCAGAAGAAGATTGTTGATTTCGTATCGTTCATGAAGAAATTTTAGGTCTTCTGCAGTAGGAGCCTCTACATCTACCCATTCGCAGTGGGTGCTTCTGTATATCGTATCAATTGGCATAAAGTAAAAATACTAATATTTTGAAAAAGTATGTGTTAAATAAGTTTTATCTTTGCCAAAATTAAAAAACTATATGATTAAAAGTACAATAAAAGGAGTTGGATTTTATGTTCCAGATAATGTTGTTACAAATGATGATTTAGCAAAATTAATGACCACCAATGATGAATGGATTACGGAGAGGACAGGCATCAAGGAACGAAGACACAGAAAAAATAGAAACGATTCTCAGGAAACAGCAGCTTACCTGGGATTCAAAGCTTCTGAAAAGGCCCTTGAAAAAGCAGGTTTAACAGCTAAAGATATCGACTACATTGTTTTTGCAACGCTTTCTCCGGATTATTATTTTCCTGGATGTGGAGTCTTGCTTCAGGATATGCTGGGATGTGATACCATTGGAGCCTTAGACGTGAGAAACCAGTGTTCAGGATTTGTATACTCTATGAGTGTTGCCAATGCGTTTATAAAGTCTGGAACCTATAAAAATATCCTTGTTGTAGGAGCAGAAGTTCATTCATTTGGATTGGATTTTTCTGATGAGGGAAGAGGGGTTTCTGTTATTTTCGGAGATGGAGCAGGAGCGGTTGTACTTTCTGCAACAGAAGATGAAAATGCAGGAGATATTTTAGCCGTAAATATGCATTCTGAGGGTAAATATGCTGATGAACTTTGTACTCAGTTCCCTGGTTCTAAGTTTGGATGGAGTGATAGAATGAGAAAAGAACCTGAAAATGTAACGAATAAGGAAGTATACCCAATCATGAACGGAAACTTCGTATTTAAACATGCGGTAACAAGATTTCCGGAGACGATGATGGAAGCTTTAAATAAGGCTGGAAAAACTGTTGAGGATCTTGACATGTTTATCCCACATCAGGCGAACCTTAGAATTGCTCAGTTTGTACAGCAGAAATTTGGTCTTCCGGATGATAAAGTCTTTAATAATATTCAAAAATACGGAAATACAACGGCAGCTTCCATTCCCATTGCATTAAGTGAAGCCATTGAGCTAGGCAAAATTAAAAGAGGAGATTTAGTCCTTCTTTCTGCCTTTGGAAGTGGATTTACCTGGGGAAGTGTTCTTTTTGAATACTAATGGGAGCAGAAAAGAGCTATCAACAGGATACAACATAAAAAAAACCGCAGAACAATCTGCGGTTTTTTTCATTTTATAGATTACCAATTAAAGGCTTTTTAATAATTTCTCTGTATCAGAAGAATCCTCTCCTGAACTTTTTGCCAGTTCAATGGATTTTTCGGCCCACATTTTAGCATTTTTTTTGTCACCCATTTTATTGTAAAGATTAGCAAGAGTATCTGTATTGGCAAAGTTCTGATCTTTCTTTACAGACTCCTGTGCCCAAGCTACTGCTTTTTCTAATGAAGACTTATTAGTGATGTTTTCAAAAAAGTTCCAGGCCAGTGAATTGAGCTCGCCAGAGCTTGCCGAAGAATAATCCTGATAGATTTCCAGAGCCAATTTTTCATAAGTAGGAATATCTTTGTTTTTTAAAGCTCTGCTGGCTTTTGCTCTTTTTAGAGCCTTTTCAGCATCTTCCTTACTCATCAGTTTTTGAGTTTCTGTTATGAAATAATTGTCATTCCAGGTTTTTGTATCTGCATTGTAAGCCTTTTTAGAAATAGTATTCAGTTTAATACTTTTGTCAAACTTTTCATACTTATCTTCCGGGAAAAATTTTACAATCTCATTCTTTTTTTGCTGAAAGATTTTATACAAAGGACTTTCTGTACTTTGCGTTCCTGCAAGAAGTATTTGAACGTCATCCTGATCAAGCTCCTTTTTTTGTGCAAAATAACGGTCCAGTACTTTGCCTGCAAACTCAGCATCATTGTACATCGTAAGTCCGGCAAGGTTTTTTAAGAATTCAGGATCTTTCTCCCCCTTTTCAAACTGCAGTTTCAGAGAAGTAAGTCTTTTGTTTGGGTCCTCAGCATCTTTTGCAAACTGAATGAAGTCTTTTTCTTCAACATAGCCCAGTGTTCTGTGTACAGCTTCACCATTACCATCAATGAATAAATAGGTAGGGAAAGCCTTTACATTATATTTTTTTGCAATATCTACTCCCTCACCTTTTTCCATATCAATTTTAGCATTGATGAAGTGAGCGTTGTAGTAGTCACCTACATTCTTAAGTGGGAAAACATTTTTCACCATAAGTTTACAAGGTCCACACCATGAAGCATAGGCATCTATAAAGACCAATTTGTTTTCTTTTTTAGCCTTGGCAAGGATAGAGGCAAAGTTGCCCTCCTCGAATTTGATTCCCTGCGCCCACGCAAGAGCACCTATAAATAGAGAAGAAAGTATCGCTAATTTTTTCATAAAAACTTTTTATTCCCTGCAAATGTAATAAATATGATGACATTTAAGCAGTTCATATTGAAAATAATTATCAACGAACTTTGTTTTTAATATAGGTATAGGCTCATATGAAAGAAAATCATCTATTGTTTTAGACTTATTGTTAAAATTAATGTAAAATGAGATTTTAGTTAAATGATTAAATTTCAGAAGAATATTTCATTCAAAAGCAAAATATTGCTAATTTTGTAAAAAACAAAAAGACACCTCGTGAAAAAATGATGAATTATTATAGAATAATAATTTGTTTTTTTATGTCTAATAATCTACTGAGAATCTTGTTTTTGCTGATTACAGCAATCCCCATATTTGCCCAAAAACAGAACAGCTTCGACCAAGCTTGTGAAAGAGCTTCCTCCATCACTGCCTATAAAGATTTAAGCAAGGCGATCAAGACGGCTGATTCGCTCTATATGGCTGCCCAAAAACCGGAAGAGAAAGTAAAGAGTCTTTTTCTTTCCTCAGAGCTTTATCACCATGCAGGAGAAATTAAAAAGGCAATATGCTATAGTGAAAATGCCCATTCACTAATCAATCAGATGAATGATGCCGAATGGATGGCCCGTGTAAGCAGATTATTGTCGAGACAATATAGACAGGTAGGGTTATACGAAAGAGCGAAAAAATACATTTCTAAAGGACTGGATGCGTCCAGGCAAATTTCTGATTTTCAAAAAAGCAATGAAGTGGAAGGACTGTTGAATCAGGAGATGGCTTTCTATGAAATGGAAGTTGGAAACTATGTAAATGCTATAGAACATATTGAGTTTTCCTTAAAGAATTTTGAGAAAATAAACAGTCAGAATGAAGACCGTACCTTAGCCGCTTCCTATCAGTTATTAGGAGATATTTATTTTAAGCTTAACGATTATGATGTTTCTGAAAGCTATTATAAAAAGGCTGAAGAATTACTTAAAGAGGGGAGCTGTACCCTGGGGTTGGTCTATAACGGGTTGGGTGGGATTCGTCTGAAACAGAAAAATTGGAAAGATGCAGAACTCTATCTGAAAAAAGCAGAAAAAATAGCAGATACTTCCAGAAGCCTAAAGCTTAAAAAAGCTGTATATTCTAATATCAATGATTATTATGAAGGGACAGGAGATAACTTTAAAGCTTCCTTATATGCCGTTAAATATGTAAGGGCATATGATAGTATTGCTGCCCGTAATCAAGAATTTGTAGGGAAAAGTAATGTGTTGGCAGGTAAAACAAATAAAGGGAACAGGCAAATGAGTATAGCCAAAAATGTTGCAATTATTATCTTGTTTGTTTCTTTGGTTGGTTTGATTATATTTTTCAGAACAAAGCAAAAAAAGCAACGTTCAAAACTTAGGAATATCATAAGAAGCCAGGTGAATATGATTAGCGGTACCAGAACTAAGATTATAAGGCAGCCTGAGGATGCTGAATTTTCAAATATATCTGTAGAAGAAATTGAAGAAAAGGACAGCGAAGCAGACAGAAAAAGAAATGATTCTCTGATGACCTCCGAAACAGAGGCCAAGCTACTTGAACTGCTTGAAGGATTTGAAAAAGGAAATCTTTATAACAATAAGGGAATGTCTCTTTCTTTTCTGGCAGGTGAACTTAATACCAATACAAAATATCTTTCTTATGTAATTAATCAGCACAAAAGTGCCGATTTCAAAACTTATATCAACCGATTAAGGATTAATTATATTGTAGACAAGCTGATTAATGATGAAAAGTACAGGCAGTATAAAATCAGTATTCTGGCTGATGAGTGTGGTTTCTCTTCACACAGTAAGTTTGCTGCTATATTCAAGGCGGTTACTGATTTTTCTCCATCATCCTATATTAAATATCTTGATGCTGAAAATCAAACAAGTAAAGGTGTTCATTTTCGCGAAAATGATTAAAAAAGAATGTTTTTTTTCATTCTACCTTACCGCTTTTCGTGAAAATGGATAACCTATTATTTTATGTAACCCTGCTGCTATCCTATCTTTGCGACAGTTTTACGGGAATGAATACAATCATCATGCAACTCATTAATCTTATTTTCGAAGCCATTCTGTTTCTTCTGAAATAAAAGCTAAGATAAATTCTCATACGCTACAAGCCAAACCATAAAACTTTAGATAGGGAATACATGTATATTTCGTTGTTATGAGATCATCACTATTCCTCTTTTATCTGCTAAAAATTTCCTATTCTGACAAGGAGTAGGGATCATACAATATAATCGGGGTTGATTGCCCGGTTTTTTTCAGTCAAGTTTTTTTAAGTGCAAATCCACAGATCATCTGTGGATTTGCGATTTATTTAGCTTTTGTACTGTCGGTTTTTGCTTTTGAAGTATCTATGGGGGCTGGCTCAGAATTTGCCACAGCAGAATCTCCCATTCTGTTTCTCAGAGAATCCTTATCATGGGCATCCTTGAATTCCTCTCTTTTTTCTTTGTTTTGAGCACAGCTTCCAAGGAAAAGAAGTCCAAGAATTGCTCCGATCCATAATTTTTTCATACAAATACTTTTTAATGTTTGATGTTAATCAAATATAGTGATTTTTGTAAAAGATTAAAAGATCTTAATATTAAATTTCACTAGGAGTGGACTTTAGCCGCTTTCATTGTAAATACAATGGTCATTTGGCTTTCATCAAAAGTTAAGATCAAAAAAAATCTGCAGCCATTTTATCTACAGATTTTCAATTTTAAATTAAACACGTACCGTCCTATTTGACAGGAGATGTTGTTGCTGAATCCATTTTCACTTTGATACTGTCCGGATTCGTCTTTTTTGTAGCCATGGTATCAGTAGTAGCGGATGATGCTTTTTGAGCCTTATCGGCTGCTAGTGAATCACTGTTACTTGTTGGCATGGACGACTCCTTGGTTCCACAGCTCACTGCAAATAATCCTACGCCGATAGCTGTTAGCAATAACTTTTTCATACTATTTTATTTTGGGGTGTAATCGTAAAAAATCAATAACTATTCCTAACAGGGGGTATGAAGTGGTAAAATATAGGTAAAGTTTGTTAAAAGATGTTAGATAAGTAGGGAATAGGTAATGGGACGGTTTTGAGTGTTAGAGTATTAGGGTATGGTAGAAGCAAAGTTCTTTTCTGATTGTAGTTAACTTTAAACTTTGAACCTTGAACCTTGAATTTTTAAGGTATTTTCATAAAAAAGCCCCGAAACCGAAATTCCGAGGCTGTATGTAAAAAACAGACAATCATTAGTTATTGCCTATTATTCATTATTTATAAATTATCCTAAGTATGGATATTTGTAATCCTTTGGAGAAACAAAAGTTTCTTTTACGCTTCTTACAGACGTCCATCTTAGAAGATTCATTTTAGAACCAGCTTTATCGTTAGTTCCTGAAGCTCTACCACCACCGAAAGGTTGTTGTCCTACTACAGCACCTGTTGGTTTATCATTGATATAGAAGTTTCCTGAAGCATTTTCTAAAGCCTTGTAAGCTTCATTGATGGCGTAACGGTCTTGAGAGAATACAGAACCCGTTAATGAATAAGGAGAAGAAGAATCAACTACCTTAAGAGTCTCTTTCCAGTCCTTATCTTCATAAACAAATACAGATAAGATTGGTCCGAAGATTTCCTCTACCATACTTTCATATTGAGAGTTTGTAGTTTCAATTACAGTTGGGTGTACAAACCATCCTTTAGAATCATCACATGTTCCACCAATAGCTACAGTAGCTTCTGATGATGCATTCGCTCTATCGATATATCCTTTACATTTTTCGAAAGAATTTTTGTCGATTACAGCATTCACAAAGTTAGAAGTATCTTCCGGAGTACCTACTTTAATAGTACTCATCTGAGCCTCCATTACCTTTTTCACATCAGCCCAAAGAGACTTAGGAACATAAGCTCTAGAAGCAGCAGAACATTTTTGTCCTTGGTATTCAAAAGCTCCTCTTACCAAAGCAGTAGCTACAGCTTCTACGTTAGCAGATGGGTGGGCAATGACAAAGTCTTTACCACCAGTTTCTCCAACAATTCTTGGGTATGTTCTGTAGTTATGGATATTGTCACCGATCATTTTCCACATTCCCTGGAATACTTTTGTAGATCCTGTGAAGTGAAGACCTGCGAAATCTCTGTGAGCCAATACCTTTTCAGCAGTATCTTTTCCATCCGTGAAGATCATGTTGATTACCCCTGCAGGAAGACCAGCTTCAGTTAATACATCCATGATTACTTTAGCAGAATAAACCTGCTTGTCAGACGGTTTCCAAACCACTACGTTTCCTAACATTGCCATACAAGTAGGAAGGTTTCCAGAGATTGCTGTAAAGTTGAAAGGAGTTACTGCAAAGCAGAATCCTTCCAATGGTCTGTATTCTACACGGTTCCAGATTCCGTTGTCAGAAACTGGTTGCTCAGAATACATTTCTGTCATGAACTCTACGTTGAATCTTAAGAAGTCGATGAACTCACAAGCCGCATCAATTTCAGCCTGGTGTACGTTTTTAGACTGCCCAATCATCGTTGCTGCGTTGATAACATCTCTGTAAGGACCAGCTAATAGATCAGCTGCCTTTAAGAAAATAGCTGCACGTTGTTCCCAACCTAGCGCGTTCCATTCTTCTTTAGCTGCCAATGCCGCGTTGATAGCGTCATCCACATGCTGCATACCACCTTTGTAATAAAATCCGAAGTCATGAGCATGATCTTGTGGAGACTGAAGCTGTACTTTTTCGTCAGTTTTTACTTCTTTTCCGTTGATGATCATTGGAATTTCAACCTTTTCAGCCCACATTTTCTTGTAGGTATTGATAAGGCTTTTAACTTCTGGAGATCCCGGTACATAAGAATTTACCGGCTCATTTACCGCTAATGGTACTTGCGAAATTGCTTTTGACATATTACGTTTTATTATTTTTATTAAAATTAAATAAGTAAGTTGTATACAAATTTACGATAATTATAAGGAAAGAAAAAAATACCGTATGTTTTTATGAAATAAACTTTTTTGTTAATCAATAAGCAGTAAATATTATGTATTTGAAAATAAAAGATAGTAATGTTTTATAATTTCATTGAATGTTTTGAAGAGAATAAAATAACAGTAAAAATGTTGTAATTATATGAATAGTGACAAATAAATATTTGTCATAGTTGTTTTTTTATTCTTAATTATTGTAATAAAGGTAGTTATGAGTAAATGTGGATTTTCATTAAAATTGTATTTGTTGCGATTTTGAACATTTTAAATAAATTTTTAGATAGCCTGCCTTTTAAGATTACTCTAATTTTACATCATTATTAACAGGTATGAAAAAAAGAGTCATATTTTTCTCTTTTGTAATGTTTTTCTCAGCTTTATGTGTAAGTCTTTTTGCACATAAAGGGAAAACTCAACCATACTCTGATGTCTTATCAAAAATCCATCTTCTCCAACAAAAATCGGATCAGCAGACCCAGACTGAAATCTATAATTTTTCAGATGCACAGGATCTACAGGATTCCAATGATTGGGAGAAAGTAAAATTTGATTATTCAATACTTGCAGAACAATGGCTTAATTATTTTTTTGCAGATTATTCTTATAATACTCAGGTTGCGGCTGTTCAAAGCGGGACCTATATTACAGCACCCAGATACATTCTGTATCATGCCCTGCAGATAGCAGGCTGCTAATCCTTTTTTAATTTAATGATGAATTATGGTTTGTATTAATGTACAGATCTATAGAAGTCATTTCTCAATTTTAATTTTCTGAACACTTCTTATTTGCCTTTACAACAAGGCAGACCAGATACTGTTTGCCCAATTTTAAATAAAAAATACTATGCACTTAACACCGAGAGAAACGGAGAAGCTTATGCTATTTCTGGCAGGAGAGCTTGCTCTAAAAAGAAAGGCAAGAGGCCTTAAACTAAACTATCCAGAATCAATAGCATTGATCAGCCATTTTTTGCTTGAAGGCGCAAGAGACGGAAAAAGAGTAGCTGAACTGATGCAGGAAGGAGCCAACCTTCTTACTAAAGATGATGTGATGCCGGGCGTGGCAGAAATGATCCACGATGTTCAGATAGAAGCCACATTTCCTGATGGAACAAAGCTGGTAACCGTACACAATCCAATCCGTTAATCCCTATTGATCATGATACCAGGAGAAATTTTTGTAAAAGAAGGTACAATTATCTGCAACGAAGGCAGAGAAACTGTAAAAATAAAAGTAACAAATACTGGAGACCGTCCTATTCAGGTAGGTTCACACTTTCATTTTTTTGAAGTCAATAAAGCTATGAGTTTTGCCCGCGAAAAAGCTTTCGGAAAGAGACTGAATATTGTAGCAAGTACTGCAGTTCGTTTCGAACCGGGAGAGGTAAAGGAAGTAGAACTGGTAGAAATAGGAGGAACCAAAAAAGCAATGGGCTTCAATAACCTTGTTGACGGGCAGGTAGATTCTGAAGAACAGAAAAAAACAAGCCTTGCAAAAGTTGAAGAGTTAAACTTTAAAAATCACTAAGATGAGCTTACACGTAGACAGAAAACAATACGCCAATATATTAGGTCCAACAGCAGGAGATAAAATCAGGCTTGGTGACACTGAAATTATCATAGAAATTGAAAAAGATTTCACCCATTACGGAGACGAAGCCGTTTTCGGAGGTGGAAAAACCGTGCGTGACGGAATGGGACAAAATGTAACGGCAAAAAGAGATGAAGGGGTTTTGGACCTTTGTATCACTGGGGCAGTAATCATTGACCATTGGGGAATTGTAAAAGGAGATATCGGAATAAAAAATGGTAAAATTGTAGGAATCGGAAAAGCAGGGAATCCTGATACGATGGACGGTGTATCTCCTAATATGATTATCGGAGCCTCAACCGAAGTTCACGGAGGAAAAGGGTATATTGTAACAGCAGGAGGTATTGATACCCATATTCACTATATCTGTCCACAACAAATCGAAACCTCTTTGTATAGTGGAATCACCACAATGATAGGAGGAGGAACAGGTCCTAATGACGGAACTAATGCTACTACCGTTACTCCGGGTAAATTCAATATGCAGAAAATGCTTGAAGCAGCAGAAGAATATCCAATGAATCTT
This sequence comes from Chryseobacterium sp. SIMBA_028, assembly GCF_046535285.1. Taxonomy (NCBI): domain Bacteria; kingdom Pseudomonadati; phylum Bacteroidota; class Flavobacteriia; order Flavobacteriales; family Weeksellaceae; genus Chryseobacterium; species Chryseobacterium sp. SIMBA_028. Next base: position 256,017 of record NZ_JAWRWZ010000005.1, read on the forward strand.
GGGTTTTTCGGGAAAGGAAACTGTTCTGCAGAAGGGCCCATTGAAGAGCAGGTGGAAGCAGGTGCTTTGGGAGTAAAGATTCATGAAGACTGGGGTGCAACTCCAGCAACGATAGATGCAGCCTTAAAAGTAGCAGATAAATATGACGTTCAGGTGGCTATCCACACTGATACTCTAAACGAGGGAGGTTTCCTGGAAGATACTATGAGAGCAATCAACGGAAGAGTAATCCACACATTCCATACGGAAGGTGCTGGTGGAGGACATGCTCCTGATATCATTAAAGCAGCAATGTATCCCAATGTACTACCGGCTTCTACAAACCCTACACGACCTTACACAATCAATACAATTGATGAACATTTAGATATGTTGATGGTATGCCACCACCTGAGCAAGAATATTCCTGAAGATGTGGCATTTGCAGATTCACGTATTCGTCCTGAAACGATTGCTGCTGAGGATATTCTTCACGATATGGGAGTTTTCAGTATTATGAGTTCTGATTCTCAGGCAATGGGAAGACCGGGTGAAGTTATCACAAGAACCTGGCAGACGGCCAGTAAAATGAAAGAGCAGAGAGGTGATTTAGCGGAAGATAAAGATAGCGGGAATGACAACTATCGTGCAAAAAGATATGTTGCAAAATATACGATTAACCCGGCAATTGCACACGGTATTTCAGAATATGTAGGATCTCTTGAAGAGGGAAAATTAGCAGATTTGGTTATTTGGAAACCTGCATTATTTGGAGTGAAACCTGAAATGATTGTAAAAGGAGGATTTGTAATTGCTGCTAAAATGGGAGACCCGAATGCATCTATCCCGACACCGCAGCCAATTATCTACAGAAATATGTTTGGGGCCCACGGAAAAGCTAAGTTTGGTATTTGTGCCAACTTCGTTTCTAAGGTATCTATCGATAATGGAACCATTGCTTCTTACAAATTGGAAAAAATGATTCTTCCGGTAAAAAACTGTAGAAATATTTCCAAGGCAGACCTTATCCATAATGATAAAACTCCATTAATTGAAGTGAATCCTGAAAACTATAAAGTAACGGTAGATGGTGAATATATCACTTGTGAACCGGCAGAGAAACTTCCTTTAACACAGTTGTATTACTTGTTCTAGAATAAACCTGACTGATCTTATAGGCTTCCAATGCCTATAAGATTTATTCAAGCAGAATTTAAAATAATTATAGAACTAAGTTTAGAATGAAATATTTAAATAAAACAGTTTTTTCTCTTGCAATAGCCGGATTGTCTATCCTTTCAGGGAATATAAATGCTCAGTTTTTGGGCGGACATAGGCTTAAAAGTGATGAAGAAGGGCCAAAAGGACAGTTTATGGTCTACGGTTCATTGGATTATTCTAAAGTTACTACCCCATCCAGCAGCAGCAGTACTGTTTCCAGCGCGCCACTTGGAGTAGGGTACTTCATCAATAATAATGACCTTGTCGGAATCAATTATGCCTATTCTCAAAACTCTGTTAATCATGATGTGGTTTATAAACAAAATGAAGCAGGAATCTGGTATAGTCCCTCATTAATGCTTGGGAAATATTTTGTATTGATAGGGCAGGTGGATGCTCATTATGTTTGGGGACAGCAGGGAGCAGGAACAGCAGACTCTATGCAGAATTTTACAGGATTTCGTCTCCGTGCCTATCCTTTAATCGGGATATTGCTTGGAAGTGGATGGGCCTTGAAATTCAAATTTGCTGAGCTTTCCATGCTTCAGACCAAAGTAAAAGAGGTAGGCTGGACCAAAAGCTATGTGGCAGGAATCAGTGGTTCAACATTCGGAGTAGGCATTTCTAAAAACTTTGACTTCAGAAAAAAATCGAAAAAAGATGATAATTAATCAAACCATAGGCAATCTAACTGAAAACCCTACAGAAAAAATTATAGATTATCTGGATCTGGAATGGTTTGAAACCACCAAAAGGATTCAACGTAAAAAAACAAGACAAGGAACGGATGTTGCCATCAAGTTTCTTAAGGAGGGACAACGTCTGCGTGAGGGTGATATTCTTTTCGAGAATACAGAAAAAGTAATAGCCATCAATGTTTTGGAGACAGATGCTATTGTAATGGAGCCGGGTTCTCTATTAGAAATGGGAACCGTATGTTATGAAATAGGGAACAAGCATATTCCACTTTTTATTCAGGATGATAAAGTGCTGCTTCCTTTTGAAATGCCCATGTTCAGATGGCTGGAGGCAAGTGGCTTTAAACCGGAAAAACAAACCGTAAAGCTGTTGAATCTTCTTAAATCCAATGTAGAACCTCACGGACATGGAAGTCTTGGTTCAACCATCTTCACCAAAATCCTAAAAATGGCAGCCCCAAAAGATGAATAATACTATGAATATCAATTTTTTGTCAAGTCTGCTTCATCTTGCAGATCCGACACTTCCGATTGGAGGATATACCCACTCCAACGGTCTGGAAACTTATGTACAGGAAAGAATTGTACATAATCTGGAAACTGCAAAGGAATTTGTGCAGAACATGCTTCAGTACAATCTTAAATTCAATGACGGAGCTTTTGTAAAACTGGCCTATAAAGCAGCAGAAAACAATGATCTACACTTATTGTTAAAGCTGGATAATGAATGTAATGCCATAAAATGCCCAAAGGAAATCCGCCAGGCCAGTCAAAAACTGGGTTTAAGGCTGATCAAAATATTCAAAAGAAGGGATACTTTTCCTTTTATGGAGGCTTTTGAAAAAGCAGTGCAAAACAAGGAAGCCAATTCTCATTACTGTATCGTATTCGGGGTATATGCTTATTTAATGAAAATTCCTTTATACGAAGCATTATTGGGCTTCTATCATACCTCTGTTGCTGGAATGATCACGAATGCCGTAAAACTGGTTCCTCTGGGGCAGCTTGACGGGCAGGATATTCTGTTTTCCCTATATCCTGTAATGGAAAAAACAGTCTGGGAAACGATGGAACTCGATAGGGATATGGTAGGACTTTGTAATACCGCTTTTGATATCAGATGTATGCAGCATGAAAGACTTTATTCCAGACTTTATATGTCGTAAAGAAGCGAATAGATGAAAGGTTTTTTACCAAGTAAAATATTTTAAAAACCTTAAAGTAGCCTTAATTAAAGAAAACCTTAGCACTTCTGGCGTTAAAAAATAAAATAAAATTTAGAAAAAATGGAAAATAGAAAATATATAAAAGTAGGGGTAGCAGGACCTGTAGGATCAGGAAAAACTGCATTACTAGAACGTTTAAGCAGAAAATTATTCGGGAAATATGATCTTGGAGTCATTACCAATGATATTTATACCAAGGAAGATGCCGAATTTATGGCTAAAAACAGTCTTCTTCCACATGACAGAATTATCGGAGTAGAAACAGGAGGCTGCCCTCACACTGCCATTCGTGAAGATGCAAGTATGAACCTTGAAGCAGTAGATGAGCTGGCTGAACGTTTTCCGGATATTGAACTGGTTCTTATTGAAAGCGGCGGTGATAATCTTTCTGCAACATTCAGTCCTGACCTTGCAGACGTTACCATCTTTATCATTGACGTTGCAGAGGGAGAAAAAATTCCTAGAAAAGGAGGCCCGGGTATTACAAGATCAGACTTATTGATCATTAACAAGATTGACCTTGCCCCTTATGTGGGGGCGAGTCTGGAAGTAATGGAAAATGATGCCAGAAGAATGAGAAAAGGAAATCCATTTGTATTTACCAATCTTAAAACAGATGAAGGGCTGGATAAAGTAATTGGCTGGATTAAAAAATATGCCCTTTTAGAAGAAATTGAAGAACCGAACCTCGTAAGATAAATGGATAGTCGTTTACATATTATCGCAGGATTCAAGGGAGGAGAGTCATATGTGAAAGATCTGTATGTTTCACTTCCTTTCAGAGTTGTTTCTGTTGGACAACGAAAAAGCGATAAAAAACTGTATCAGATGATCATGAGTTCTTCTCCCGGTATTTTGGATGGAGACCATTATCACCTTGATGTAGTCCTTGAAAAAGGAGCATCTCTTCAGCTGCAGTCACAATCGTATCAGAGGCTTTTCAATATGAGAGATAAGGCACTTCAGGAGCTGAATGTTAGCATGGAGGATGAAACTTCCTTTGCCTATGTTCCGCATCCCATTGTTCCTCATGAAGATTCCAATTTTAAAAGTAAAACAAATGTTCAGATCTGGAAAAACAGCCAGGTCATTATGAGTGAGATTATTACCTGTGGAAGAAAACATTATGGAGAGGTTTTCAAGCTGAAACGTTTTCAAAATCTTATGGAAATCTACCATCAAAATAAACTGGTAGTGAAAGATAATGTGGTGATTCAGCCTGAAATAATTCCTATCAGCAGTATTGGAAATCTGGAACAATATACCCATCAGGGAACTTTGATATTCTACAGCACAAAGGAAAATGTAGACAAGAATGGCTTAATAGAAAACATTGTAGAGGCGGCTGCAGTGCACCTTGAAGAAATGGAGGTTGGCGTTTCTGCTATGGAAGATAATGGCTTTGTAGTAAGAGCTTTGGGACATGGAGGAGAATTGATGTACAATTTCTTTCTTCATATTCAGGAAATGCTCTGGTCTTTGGAATAAAAAAATTAAAATGATTCTTATGTAGGTTGAGAGTATCGTTGAATATTAAAAAAAACTGTAGGTTGATCAGATTAAGCAGACAAAGCATTGAATTCAAGCATAGTCATCTGCGAAACCTCCAAAATCTGCGAGAAAAATATTCAATGGAAAAAAGATTTACCCAAAACTTAAAAAAGAATCAGTAATAACAGAATAAATAGAAAATGGATAGTACAGTTTGGGCACTTCTTCTGAGTGCCGTTTCAATAAGTTTTATACATACAGCATCAGGACCGGACCATTACCTGCCGTTCATTGTGATCTCAAAATCCAAAAAATGGAGTGGGGTGAAAACCGCAGTCTTAACTGTTGTTTGCGGGTTAGGACATGTATTAAGCTCTTTGGTTTTAGGCTTTATTGGTGTGTTTCTGGGATGGCAGCTGAATAAAATATCATGGTTTCAGGATATCAGGGGGAATTTTTCAGGATGGGCACTGCTTATCTTCGGGGGAGTTTATCTGGTTTATGGGCTGATTCAGGCTATCAGAAATAAACCTCATAAACACTTTGATGTAATGGGAGATGACGTGTATGTGTATGAGCATAATCACAGTGAAGTGGTAATGCCGCAGAAAAGAATAAAAGTAACGCCACTTGTCCTTTTTATGATCTTTGTAATGGGACCCAGTGAACCTTTGATTCCTTTATTATTCTATTCCGGAGTAAAACACTCCATGTCTGAAATAGCAGTACTAGTTACTTCATTTACAGCCACTACGGTACTCACCATGCTTGGAATGGTTCTTTTAGGACGTTATGGCTACTCAACACTATTCAATACCGAAAAACTTGAAAGATATATGGGAGTAGTTAGTGGAGCCGTAGTAACGGTTTGCGGAGTCGGAATGGTATTTCTGGGCTGGTAAGTGAGTTGGAGTGTTTGAGAGTAGAAGCATGGTAGAGTGTGTGAGTTGTGGAGTGATCGTAATTAAGAACAATCATTTATACCTATAAATTACAACCTCCAACCTGAAATCTAACTTCTAATATCTAACCTCTTATTATACAAAATAGATTATACAAAAAAACTATGGACGAATTTTTTAAAAAAATACCTTTTATAGACAATGTTTTAAAAGGAATCGGGCAGATTATGCTTCAGGAGAACAGATGGACCGGGCTTTTGTTTCTCATAGGAATTTTTATGGGAAGCTGGCAGGGAGGTGTTGCGGTATTGCTTTCAACGGCAGCCGGAACTTTTACAGCCATGAAGCTTAGATATGATCAATCCCAAATCAATGCCGGATTATACGGTTTCAGTGCAGCGCTTGTAGGAGTAGCATTGTCCTTTGTATTTCAAACCACCTTGTTGATCTGGGTACTTATTGTATTGGGGGGAGCCTTGGCAGCCATTATTCAGCATTTCTTTATTCAAAAGAAGATTCCGGTATTTACTTTTCCTTTTATCATCATTACCTGGGTATGTGTTTTTGCATTACATCAATTGACACAGATTCCGCCTTCAGCAGCAGTTGCTGCTAGCATAGAACCTGTTGATTATGATGATTTCCTTACCTGTACCAATGCCTTTGGTGAAGTTATATTTCAGGGGGGTGTACTTTCGGGAGTCATTTTCTTTATTGCTGTTTTTATCAGTTCGCCGGTTGCTGCTTTGTACGGTTTTTTAGGAGCTATTTTGGGATCTTATGTCTCTCATATGCATGGTGAGCCTATTGATAAAATCCACATGGGACTTTTTGGTTTCAATGCCGTGCTTTCGGCCATCGTTTTTTCAGGGTTCAAAAAGATAGACGGAATTTGGGTTTTCATGGCTGTGGTATTAACGGTACTCATTGATGATTATCTGGTGGATAATAATACGTTGAATGCAGTAGGCGGGGTGCTTACCTTCCCATTTGTTGCAGGAACATGGATTACACTTTTACTCCAAAAGGTTTTTATAAAGGTAAAAGGATGATGCCCGATTTGTGACTTATTAGACGGAGACTTTACTAATACAGCCCAATAAGAACTGTCTAAGAAGACATTCATAAATGAAAAGATTAAAATTATATAAAAAATTAACAAACTTAATGTACAATAGCTCTAAAGTGTGTTTAGAATCATAAATACATTCTACATTGTACATTTTCAAAAAAAGATTAAAATGAAGATAACTAAAATAGCAGCCGTATTTCTGGTCATGGCATTCAGTGGTAAAACAATGGCTCAGGAAACAGAAAAACAACTGTTAATAAAAGATGCAGATGACAAATTTCCCATTGCAGATGCCCTGGTAAAATACGACCACGGAAATAGCCATACCCATACAGGAACAGACGGTACCTTCGCTATTCCTGTTAAATCTCTACCCGATACGCTGGTGATTAGCCATCAGGGATACGATGAGGTGAAATGGGTAGTTACCAAAGATGAAGATAGAAGTAAGGTTATTTTTTTACAGCATAAGCCATTTCAGATCTCAGAAGTAGCCATTAATCACAGCTCATTTCTGTCGGCTATCACCAAGGTTGATCTGAATAAATTTCCGGTTAATTCAGCACAGGATTTGTTGAGAAAAGTACCGGGATTATTCATTGCACAGCATGCCGGAGGTGGAAAGGCGGAACAGCTTTTTTTAAGAGGATTTGACGCAGATCATGGTACAGACGTAAGTGTGAATGTAGACGGAATGCCTGTAAATATCGTTTCTCACGCCCATGGACAAGGATATTCTGACCTACACTTTGTGATCCCGGAAACCGTAAATAATATTGACTTCGGAAAAGGAGCTTATTATATGGACCGTGGAGATTTTAATACGGCAGGATATGTCGATTTTCAGACCTATAACGGATTGAAAAATAGCATGATCAAGCTGGAGGGAGGTTCATTTAATTCCAAAAGAGTATTAGGAATGTTCAATATTCTGCATGATGATCTTGGGAGAAAGAATGCTTATATCGCTGCAGAATACAATTATACAGACGGACCTTTTGATGTAAAACAGAATTTTAACAGAGTCAATATTTTTGGAAAGTATAACCAATGGCTTACCGATAATGATTATTTCAATATTCAGTTTTCAACATTCAATTCTTCATGGAATGCATCAGGACAGATTCCTGAACGTGCCGTAGACGAGGGAATCATTGGCAGATGGGGAAGCATAGATCCTACCGAGGGTGGTAAAACTTCCAGAACAAACCTTCAAATGAATTTTAAGCATATCATTTCTCCCTCTGAGCAGATAGATGCCATGGCTTTTTATTCAAAATATAACTTCAACCTCTATTCCGATTTTACCTTTTACTTAAAAGATAAAGATCATGGAGATGAAATTCAGCAGACAGACGGAAGAAATATCTATGGGGCAGAAGTGAAATATACCAAAAGCTTCTCACTTCCCAATAGCTCACTGAACTGGACCTCAGGAATAGGATTAAGAAATGATGACATCAATACATTACAGCTTAATCATGTTTACCACAGAGATCTATTGCTCAACAGAATGTCAGACGTAAACGGAACGGAAACCAATCTTCATGCCTACACAGGGTTAGTCTGGAAAACAGGAAAATGGACAATCAATCCTGCATTGAGAGTAGATCATTTTATTTTCAATATGCATAACCTTTTGGATGCAGAACAATTACCGTCCGGACAGTCAAAAGAAGCAACAAGGCTAAGCCCTAAATTAAACTTCTCCTATGCACAGAATGATAACGTAATGTGGTTCCTGAAAACAGGAATGGGCTTCCACTCCAATGATCTGAGAGTAGTGGTGCCCAATAAAAATGAAAATACCCTTCCTTATTCTATTGGTGCCGATTTTGGGGTAAGATTACATCCTTTCAAATCGCTTATTATTACTCCTGCCGTTTGGTATATGGATCTGCAGCAGGAATTTGTATATGTAGGAGATGATGCCGTAGTAGAACCATCCGGAAAATCAAGACGTTTTGGAGCAGATCTGGGAATTCGTTTTCAACCATTGGAAAACTTTTATTTGAATGCCGATATCAATTACTCTCACGGAAGATTCCTCGAAGAAGAAAAAGGTCAGGATTATATTCCATTAGCACCGGTAGTGACCAGTACAGGATCTGTAAACTGGGACTTCCTGAACGGTTTTTCTTTAGGACTTCAATACCGTTACCTTGGAGAAAGACCAGCAGTGGAAGACAATAGTATCAAGACAAAAGCTTACTTCGTAAATGATCTGATGCTTTCCTATAACCGTCAGAAGTGGGGAGCGAATATTCAGGTTAATAACCTTTTCAATGTAAAATGGAATGAAGCCCAATTTGCAACAGAAACTCAATTGAAAGGAGAGGCAGAGCCTATCACAGATCTTACTTACACACCAGGAAGCCCGTTTGGGGTGAGAGTAGGCGTGTACTATAAGTTTTAAGCAGAATGTCGGATGTATACTTTTTACATCCGACATTACACAAAACAATCAACATATTCAATTTCAGCATTAAATTTGTAATAATCAATTCATCATGGAAGTATTATCCAATTTTCAATACAAAAAACTGTTTCTCCCGAATATCGCAGAGAAAATATTAGTCAATAATGCGGATATACAGCTCTATCGGATAGAGGATTACCTTAAAGGGATTCTGATGCCGGTAATTCCGTACCGCACAACTTTTAACTTTATTATTTTCGTTACCAAAGGAAAAATTAAACAGTATCTTGAAAACAAGGAATATCATGCTGAAAAAGGAGGAGTAATCTTTATTAAACAAGGAACAATAACTGCAACTGTAGAATTGTCAGATGACATTGAAGGATTTTTTCTTGCCTATGAAAATAATATTCTATCCGAACAGGAACTCCCCAAGCATAAAAGCAGTATTTTCTTTATGACGCCTTTCCTGAACCTGGATAGCCTTACTTATGGCACCATAACGCAGCTTCTCCTCATTATGGAACAGGAATTATGGCTCAGTAATCTTAACGTAAATGATGTGGTAGTCACCATGCTTCACCTTATTCTGATCAAAATGCTGAGTACAGACTCAGATACCCACCACAAGTCTGCTACACGTCCCATGGAATTGTCTCTTCAGTTTCGGGATCTTTTGTTCAAATATCATGTGGGAGAAAAGCGGGTGGCATACTATGCTGATAAACTATCCGTAACGGAAAGCTATCTGAATAAATGTGTAAAAAGCGTGACGCAGAAATCACCGAAACAATGGATCAATGAGATTGATATCAATTACAGTAAGGCACTCCTTCATTCCAGTAAAGATATTGCAGAGATTGCTTATGAACTGAATTTTCATACCGCCTCCCATTTTACTCAGCTATTCAAAAAAATTGCAGGCATTACCCCTAAAGAATATAGAACTCAGTTTTTGACAAATAGAGTTCCTAAGTAAATATAATGTTAAACGATCTTTTCATTTTCCAGAATCTTAAGAACAAGCTTTTCTACTTTTGTCAGGTTGGCTTTTCCGTCGTTTTCTTCAATAATTTCTAATTCGTCAAGATATTTTTGGATCCTATTGTTTTCATAAAGGTTAATAACTAAGGGATGTACATAATATTTCCTGCAAACGGCAGTCGTGTTTCCGAGATGTTCTGCAACAATATCCAATGCCTCCTTTACATTTTTTTTATATTGAGTATCATTTTCTGCATATCCAATCTCCTTAAAGGCCATCAATGCACTTACAGTTCCGGACCATGTCCTGAAATCCTTGGCCGTAAAATCATCGCCACTTATTTCCCTGATGTAGTCATTTACCATTCCGGAATCTATAGAGTTTCTGTTTCCCTCTTCATCAAAATATTGAAAAAGCTCCTTTCCGGGAATATCTTTGCATTTTTGTACCAGCCTCGCCAATCTTTTACTTCTCATATCCACCTCATGTATGACACCTTTCTTTCCTTTAAATGAAAATGTTATTTTTTGTCCCTTGATTTTTACATGCTTATTCTTTAGTGTAGTAAGGCCAAAAGAACCATATAGTTTTTCATAGACATTATTGCCAATACGAATATTGGTTCTTTGCAATAGGCTCACAATTAGCGCAAGGGTTTTTCGTTTTTCAAAGGACCTCAATGCTAGATCCTGCTCTATATGAAGTCGGATATCAGGCAGTGTATATCCGAAGTGCAGCATTCTATAGAATTTTGTATGATTTCTCAGGGCACTCCATAAAGGGTGATAGCGATATTGTTTTCTTTGCTTAGCATCAAAACCTGTTGCCTGCAGATGACCATTTTCCAACGCACAAATCCAGACGTTTTCCCAGGCTGGGGGAATCACCAGTTTATTAATTCTGGTGATCTCATCTTTCTCCTTTATTTTTTTACCATCCTTGTAATAAGAAAATTTTGTACCGTTTTTTTTACGTGTAATTCCGGTATTTTCTGCATCGGTGGTATATACGAGATGTACCGCCTTTGCAGAAGCTTCCGGATCCTTCATGATTTTCACAATCTTTGATGGCTTCAGGTGAGAGATCTTCTCTAAATCTGTATTCTCCTCCATAGAAAATGGTTAAGAGTTTTTACCCTTCGAAAAAATCAGTAAAAGAATCACTACTATTACACAGACTAAGAGGATTCCCCACCACATTCCAGCCTTAAAAATTGTTTCAACCGCTCCACAGCTTGTTAAAGTCAACAAACTGAATATCGTTATACTGTAAAAGATCCACTTTTTCATAGCTATATATTTTACGGGTGTATTACACTCTGAGTTGATCGGCTTTCCAGTTTTTAATGGACCTTTTGATCTCATCCCCGGAAATGTTTTCATGGAGTGCCTTGTATAAAAGGTCCTTAAATTCCTCATCATACGTAAATCTTAGGGCAGCAATCTGGTCAAATCTCAATTTTTCAACCGTTTCATCAGATCTTTTATTGAAAATCTCAAAATATCGTTGCCTGAACTCAAGAATAACCATACGATTCTGCAGTCCTAGCGCATAATGCTGCCTAGTCATAAACGCAAGATAAAAAAGCAGAAAGATCACTATGGAAAACAGGCTCCAGATCAGTTTATTATCAGGATCATTCCCTATTTTGTAGATTCCAAATATTTCCAATATGATCAATAAAGGAAGATAGATAAAATGATGAGGTGGATAAAACTTCCTGTGATTTTTATAATTCTGCTGTTTCATATCGTAGAATACAGCAATAATCTTTCCAAAAGCTTATTGTTTTAATAATTAATTAGGTTTTATTTCATGAAATATGTTTAGTTATTTGTTTAATTTGCTGAAAATTTTAAAGTTTTAAAAGAAAAATAAAGAAATAACATGCAATAGAATATACTGGTTGCCATTTGTCATAAAACGCGTAGCATTTATATGAAAATTAGATCTGTGAGCCTCAAATTTTTTCAAATTCAATGATGAGACCTATCAATGAATGTCGTCGACCAGGATTAATTAAAAAATAATAGATTATTAAGGAAAATAGGAGATTGATTTCACGCTCTGACTTCAAATTTTTCGTAACTTTCGGTGTTTAAAAATGAAAAGAATGACTTCAAAGGAAAAAGTTGCTGCGCTTCGTGAAGAAATGCAGAAAAATAATGTTGATGCATTTATAGTATATTCTGCAGATCCTCATATGAGTGAGTATCTTCCTGAAGAATGGCAGGAGAGATCTTGGCTTTCAGGATTTTTAGGTTCTGCCGGTTTTGTGGTAATTACCAAAAATAAAGGTGGACTTTGGACAGACGGAAGATACTTTACACAGGCTGCCATTGAATTGGATGGTTCAGGAATCGACCTTTTCAAGGACGGACTAGAGGGAACTCCCAATTATATCGATTGGATCATTTCTGAAATTCCTGCCGGTGGTAAAGTGGCTGTAAATGCCTTAGCTGCTTCTAATGCCAATTGGGAACTGCTTTCTCAAAAATTTAATTCAAAAAATATTACCCTTGCTGATATCCCTCTTTTAAAGGAGGTTTGGAAAGAAAGAGGAACGCCATCCACTAACCCGATCTTTGTACATCCTGTAGAAAGAGCCGGTAAATCTGTGGCGGATAAACTTTCTGCTATCCGTCAGAAGATGGAAGAGCAGGAAGCAACCGTTCATATCATCTCCAGTCTGGATGATGTAGCATGGACCTCTAACCTCAGAGGAAGCGATGTACAAAGCAATCCTGTATTTTTAGGGTACATGGTCATCACTAAAAATGATGCGGTCCTATTCACAGGTTTAGAAAAACTTGAGGTAGCAGCCAGAAAACAAATGGATGATTCTTTCGTGAAAATGATGCCTTACGAAGAATTTTATAACTATCTGAAAGAATTCAAAAATAAAAAAGTATTGGTTTCTCCAAACAGTAACCAGCAGATTTTTGAAACATTAAAGGCCGATAATCAGTTTATCAAGGCTCCGGTTCCTGGAAACCTGATGAAAGCTCAGAAAAATGAAGCAGAACTGGAAGGTTTTAGAAAAGTAATGGTAAGAGATGGGGTAGCCATGGTAAAATTCCTTTACTGGTTAACGCACAATGCCGGAAAAGAAGCCATGAATGAATATTCCATCGGTGAAAAGCTGAGAAGCTTCCGTGCTGCTGGAGAGAACTTTGTAGGAGAAAGCTTCGGTTCCATTATAGGATATAAGGATAATGGTGCTATCATGCACTATTCTGCAAAGAAAGAAGGAAGTAAAGAGGTAACCAACGAGGAAACGATCCTTGTAGATTCAGGAGGTCAGTATCTTGAGGGAACTACAGATATTACAAGAACTTTTGCATTAGGAAGACCATCTGAAGAGTTCAAAAGAAACTCTACATTGGTATTGCAGGGCTTAATCCGTTTATCAATGGTGAAATTCCCGAAAGGCACAAAAGGAGTACACCTTGATGCCATTGCAAGACTTCCGTTATGGATGGAAGGGAAAGACTTCAACCACGGAACAGGACATGGAGTAGGAAGCTTCATGAATGTTCACGAGGGACCACAAAACATCAGAAAAGATCTGAACCCGCAGGATCTTCTTCCAGGAATGGTTTGTTCTAACGAACCTGGATATTATCTTGAAGGACAATACGGAATTCGTCATGAAAACCTTATTGCGGTGAAAGAAGCAGAGAAAACGATTCACGGAACATTCTATGAATTTGAAACATTAACATTCTGCCCATTCTTTAAAGATACTGTTGTTAAAGAAATCCTTTCAGAAACAGAAATTGAATGGTTGAATAGCTACCACAAAACTTGTGAGGAAAAAATAGGTCCTCATTTGGATGGAGAAGTTAAAGAATGGTTCTTACAATTGGTAAGCCCGCTTTAATAATAAGGCATAAAATCAGAATTAAACATTAGATTCTGATATTCAGCCTTAAGCTCTCAATTTTAAACAAGATAATTGTTAGATAAGAAAAGTCCTGTAAGTATTTCTTGCAGGGCTTTTTCATTTATACAACCGTATTTTTACGGATAAAACTTTAGGGATTCCCCTGATGGAAGAAAATTAGACTGTATTTATCTTTGTGACAACAAAAACATCATTCATATCTTCATACAATAACTTAGTAAATTCAAAACGGTTGATCATCCCACTCTGGGATGATTTTTTTTATTTATTTTCGCCGTATAAGAAACTTGAAACAATGGTACATGATTTTTTTCGAAGCTTTAATCTATTTTCAGAAAGCGAGATTGAGGAGTTTTTACAACTTTTTGAGCTTAGAAAAGTAAATAAGAATGATTATTTCATCCACGAGGGCGAAAGATGCAGGGAAGTAGCCTTTATTAAGTCCGGTATCTTCCGTTCTTTTTATCTTTCAGACGACGGTAAGGATATGACCTACTGCTTCAGGTTTCCTAATACGCTTATGGCGGCGTATTCATCATTTATTTCCGGATCTCTCAGTAAAGAAAATATGCAGGCCATTACTGATGCAGAGCTGTTGGTTCTCAAAAAAGAATCAATGGATACAATTGTACAGGATAATCTTAACTGGGCTAAGTTTTTAAAAATTATTGCGGAACAGGAATATCTTGAGCTCGAAAATAGATTTTTCCAGCTTCAGAGGGACAGTGCCTCCCGACGTTATGCAGCCCTTCTGGAAAATTATCCGGACTATATTCAAAAAATTCCGTTACAGTATCTTGCATCCTATTTGGGAATTACCCAGCGGCATTTAAGCCGTATCAGAAAGGAAGTTTCTTTTTAGACATTTGTCCTGTTTATTGGTTTCCCAGCTCTATAATTTTGTAAAAAAAAGATATGGAGCACAATATTCTCATCATTGGAGGAAACGGACTGGTAGGCAGGACAATTGCACGGATATTACAATCAAGAAATCCTCATTCGATTATTTTTATCGGAGGAAGAAAAGGAGGGAAGACAGAGTGGGATTTGAAAATTGACGTAACCGATCCTGCTTCTTTTCAGGTTATTTCTGATAAAAAAATAAAACTGATTATTCTGTCAGTGAATGATAAGTCTGATCAGGTCCTGCGATATGCGATCAAGAATGCTATTGATTATTTAGATATTACAAAACCAACTCCCGATCTGGCAAAGGCCTATGACATTGCAGGGAAATCAGACGTAAACAGCAGAATTGTCTTCAGTTCCGGCTGGATGGGAGGCATTGTACCAGGGCTGGTTAATACCATTTCACAGGATGCGGATACCATTCAGCAGGTGAAGCTTTTCGTATATTATTCTGCTAAAGATCTGGCAGGGGAAAGTTCTGCTCATTTTATGGCAGAAAATGTAGCGGTTCCTTTCCATGATTATAAAAACGATCAACCTGTTTCTATCAGACACTTTTTAAATACCGAAACTTTTGATTTCTCCTTTGGAATCGGGAAAAGAAATGCCTATAATTTTGATGTTCCGGATCTTTATATCCTCAACAAAATAGAAAGAGTACCTAATGTAAGTGTTAAGATGACTTATAACTCTAAGTTTATTACCTGGCTGCTCGGGAGTTTTCAGTATCTAAGGATCTTTAATATTTTATCTTTAAAGGAAAGAAAAATGATTTTCGGATCCAGTGGAAATGGAGATCAGGCCGTCTTTGAAATTATTGTAAAAGACAAAAAAGGGAATAAGAAATTAAGCCTGCAAAGTACAAAGGGACAGGCGGAACTTACTGCATTATCTGCGGTTCTGCATGCGGAAGAGCTAGCACGAAATCCTCATGAAAATAAAGTGTACTTCAGCCATCAATTGCATGAGCCATTGTCATTATTGGCACAGCTTAATGCCTATGAAACGATTAACATCAATTTAGCACAATGAAAAAAATAGCCATTATCAACGGCCATCCCAATAAAGAGTCTTTCAATGTTGGAATAGCCTCAGCCTACAAAGCAGGAGCCATGGAATCAGGTGTAGAAATAAAGGAAATTATCATTGCGGATCTCAATTTTAATCCTAATCTACAGTTTGGATATCAAAAAAGAATGGAGCTGGAACCTGATTTAATAAAAGCCTGGGAAATTATCAAATGGGCAGATCATTTAGTTTGGATACATCCAGTGTGGTGGGGAGGTCTGCCTGCGCTTATGAAAGGTTTTATAGATCGGCTTTTTCTCCCCGGATTTGCTTATAAATACAGAGAAAACTCGGTGTGGTGGGATAAACTTTTAAAAGGAAAAACAGCACATATCATTACAACCCTAGATCAGCCGGGTTGGTATTATTGGCTTATGTATGGAAAACCTAGTGTCAATCAGTTGAAAAAATCAACCTTAGAATTCTGTGGGGTAAAACCGGTAAAGGTGACTTATCTAGGAATTATCAGGGATTCTAAAGAAGAGCAACGGACAAAATGGCTGGAAAGGGTGAGAGGATTGGGAAGAGGCTTAAAATAAAGCTTTTTACAGAGGAGATTGAGCTAAAAATAGTCTGCGATTCCTACATCCTTACCTTGATAAGTTGTAGGAATCGGACTTGTTTTTTATAATCCTTTCTTTCCTTCTATCCAGTAAGCCTGTGATTTAATGCACTTCGGAGACACCTCCTTAGCCTTAAGGAACTTTCGGATCAATGACATTCTTTCTCCATTTCCGGTAAGATAGAAAATAACATCATTGTTGTATACCGCCAGTTTTTCTTCCCTTAGAAAGTCGCTTAAGGCCTCTATAATACCCATTGTATTATTTTTAGGAGCATGGTAGCCATATAAACTGAGTGCCTCCAAGGCTGTTGGTTCCTCAAGCTCATGAAGACATATGTAGGAACAGGTAGATTTCTCTGCAGCCTCTTTAATGGAAAGAGAGCTGCCCAATGAAGTTTCATCACCTATGGAGAAATGAATTTTAGCATTAGAATCAAAAAAATGTTTACCTCTGGGCATCAATATTTTGATAGGATCTCCAATGGATAATCCGGTGATAAAATTACTTCCTACTGCATTGGTATCATGAAGATGAAAAACAACATCGAAAGTACCCGTTTCCCTGTTAAAGTTGAAAGGGGAATAGTTACGGAAATCCCGATCGTTAATTCTTATTCCTATGGCATAGGCCGGCTCGAAGTGAACATCCTCTAAGTCTGTTGCAAAACGCATTCTACGAAGATTATGGGAAATATTTTCTATATGGATAACGGTGCAGGTTTTAAATTTTGAGGACCAGACATTTTCTATTGTGTCATTGATCCATTTTGGTAAACTTGACATAAATATTTTTATTGCAAAGGACGTTGCAAAATTGAAATATACCGATAGCCGTTTCAGGGAATTGGTTGGACTATTCGTGGTTTATTGTTTATGTTGTGTTTTTGCTCTGAATTCTGATGGTGAGATGTTTTCCAGTTTTGAAAATAAGCGGCTGAAATAAGTATGATCACTGTATCCCAATTCATAGGCTATTTCTTTTACCGTAAGATGGGTAAAAGCCAATAGTCGTTTTGCTTCCATTAAAAGTTCCTGATGAATCCAGTGTTGTGCTGGTTTTCCTGTCACTTCACGAATAACCTCTGTAAGATAACCTCTTGAGATATTTAAAGTCTCCGCATATTCTGATGGACTTTTCAGGGTTTTGAATTCTTTTCTTACTAATATTTTAAAGGCTCTTGTCAGTTGTAAGGCTCTACTTTCACCGGATACCTCCGAATAGCTTTCACAAGAATAAATAAAAGAAAACATTCCGGTAAGGGCATTAAGCAACGACTGGATAATTAAAGATCCCTCCTTGGAAGTAGTTAATGCTTCATCGGTATAAGAAGCATACAGCAGATTGGCAATGCTATTCAGTTTTTCAATCCAGCTTGTATCAACTGAGAGTGGCTGAATGATCTCCAGAGATTCCTCAAAGACAGAACGTACTGCATCCGGAATAAGATCTGCGTTAATCGCTATAAACCACCCATAAACATTCTCCATTAAAAGTCCCTGATGCACCTGTCCGGGTAATACACAGAAAATGGTAGGATCCTGGGCTTCCATAGTATTAAAATCCACCATCATTCTTACATGTCCGCTTTCCATACAGGTGAAAATATAATGATTATCGCGATGTATTCCTTTATCCAAAAGCTTATCTTCCGAACTGTTGCTGCGCTTTTCCATTCTTTCAATAAGAAAGGAGTGTTGGGAAATATCACTTAAATCGTAGGTGGGAATAGACTGCTTCATCTTTTTGAATGGATGTTGTAAAATTTAAAGTATTATTACTTAGCCTTTGAAAATGCCATTTTCACCGCCAGATAAGTCAGTATACTGGCCATAAACCACTTTTGTACTTTAATCCAGATCGGGTTATGGGAAAAGAATAGTGCTGCTCTTGCTGCCGTAAGAACAATCACAAAATTAATACTAAAGCTTACAAATACCTGAACGATACCAAGCTCCAGACTTTGAGTGAATACAGAGCCATATTCGGGCTTGATAAATTGCGGGAAAAATGATAAATAAAAAACAGCGACTTTTGGATTGAGTACATTCGTTAAAAAGCCTACTGTAAAAAGCTTTTTAGGACTGTCATGTGAATTGCTTTGCTCAACATCAAAAATATTTTTACTATTGGGCTTAATGGCCTGATAAGCCAGATATAAAAGATAAACCGTTCCTAATACTTTAAGAACTGTATATGCAAACGGAACAGCCAAGAGAACAGCAGTTAAACCAAATGATACCATAACAATGTGAAACAAAAAACCACAGACTACTCCTGCCAGCGAAATAAAACCGGACTTCTTTCCCTGAGTAATTGATTTTGAAATCAGGTAAATCATATTAGGTCCCGGGCTAATTACTAAGACAAGTGCGGCCAGAACAAAAAAGAAGAGTTCATGAAGAGGTATCATTTCAATTAATTTTTATACAAAGGTCTTATTAATTAAAACAAGGAGCAATACTCTCATCAATATTTAATGAAAATGATACATGTTTATGGCTGAGGGAAAAACGTTTACAAACATTATTATTATCATTGATTAATAGAATAGAGTTCTTTCCATTATCCTGTGTTTTTAATTTTTGAAAAAGCTGTAAATTAGCCGTCAGAAATTAATTAAGAATACCTCTTTTTTAGAATATATTAAACTATGTCCAAGCTAAAAACGGCAAGAGAACAGAAGAATCTTACCCAGGAAGAATTGTCAGAGAAATCCAAGATTTCTGTAAGGACCATTCAGCGGATAGAAGCAGGAACAGAACCCAAGGGACATACCTTAAGGGCCCTTGCGCAGGCATTGGATATAGAAGAAAATTTGTTACAGGATATAGCAGCAACTTCTGAAATGGGTGAAGTAATAGATGATCAGGTAATCGCCGAAGTAAAAGAAGAACAATCTGATATCAATTATTCCCAGATTAAAATAATTAATCTTTCGTCATTGCCATTCATTCTTTTGCCACCATTGAATATTCTCGTTCCGTTTCTTCTGATGTTTACAATGAAGCAGAGAAATACCTTGGCCAGACAAATTATTTCAGTTCAGATGATATGGACGGTTATGGCGCCTATTGTATTTATGTTGGGGATCTTTTTAAAGCTTGGAAGACAGTTTACATTGGTATTGATGATCCTTATTGTGCTTTCCAATGTATTTATTATCCTTCGCAATGCTGCAGAGATCGACCGAAATAAGAAATTATATTATAGATTGAAATTCAGTATGATATAGTTCTTGTCAGGGTATTGTCGGGTTTTTGTCGGGTTCATTTTGAGTCAAAAAATACTTGAAAATATAATCTTTGTCAAAAAAAACAATGACAAAGTCTGCTCAGTGTATTCTCTTTTTCTTTATTCTGTTTTTTGGCAGTATTCATGCACAAATCGAAAAAGCAGATCCTCTTTACAGAACAATTATCTCGAAAGATAGTTTACTTTTTTCAGTAGGATTCAATACCTGTAATATAAAACAGACCGAAGCCGTGCTAAGTGATCGGCTTGAATTTTATCACGATAAAGATGGCTTTTCCGATAAAATAAAATTCATGACTGATTTTAAAAATGGATTATGTAAAGATCCGGATACCTATCGAGCCAAAAGAGTTCTGGTGGATAAAAGCACTCAAATTTATCCGTTGTATAAAGATGGAAAAGTCTATGCTGCCATTCAGAATGGAGACCACATCTTTTATGAAAAAGAAAAAAATCAAGCTGAAAAATTAGTGGGAGGAGCCAAGTTCACCAATCTTTGGACCTTGGAAAATGGAGACTGGAAGCTGACTCGATCGCTGAGCTTTGATCACCATGCCAAGGAGGCTAATGATCAGCAAACAGTTTTTGATAACGACCAGGAAATTGAAAACTGGCTAATTGAAAATAAAATCCCAACACTTGGATTAGGAATTATTGATGGGGGAGAATTGAAGCAGGTAAAAGTTTTTGGTGAAATAAAAAAGAACGTTCCAGCACCTTATAATACCTATTTCAATGTGGCTTCCCTTACCAAGCCTGTAACCGCAATGGTTGCATTACGTCTGATAAGTCTGGGAAAATGGAAACTGGATGAGCCTCTCGATATCTATTGGATAGATCCGGATATTGCCAATGACCCGAGACATAAAAAGCTGACGACCCGACTTATTCTGACCCATCAGACAGGATTTTCCAACTGGAGATGGATGAATGCCGACAAAAAACTGAATTTCCAGTTTGATCCGGGAATAAAATATCAATATTCAGGAGAGGGTTTTGAATACCTTAAAAAAGCTCTGGAAAAGAAGTTCAAAAAACCATTGGAACAACTTGCTCAGGAACTTATTTTTCAACCGATGAGAATGAATGATACCCATTATATCTGGGATCAGAATACTGATGAATCAAGGTTTGCTATTGGATATAACGAAAAGGGAGAACCTTACCCGACAGAAAAGAATAAAACAGCCAATGCTGCCGATGATCTTCATACAACGATAGAGGATTATGGAAATTTCATGGTCAATGTTATGAAAGGAAAAGATCTGAAGCCGGACGTATTTCAGGAAATGATCAAAAAACAGTCGAAAATAAAGGAAGATCTCTATTTCGGATTGGGACTTTCAGTATACGATCTTGGAAATAGAGATTATGCGCTGTCTCATGGAGGGGCTGATAAGGGAACAAGATGTATTGCCTTTGTATTGCCAACAAACGGAAAAGGGATTCTGATATTTACCAATGTGGATGATGGCTATAAAGTATATGAAAAGCTGGTTCTTCATTATCTGGGAGCGCAGGGAAAGAAAATTATTGATATAGAAAACAGATAATGGTAAGATTGATAAAAAAATGTCTGCTCCTCAAAACGAGAAGCAGACAATTTTTTTATATTTTATTTCAAGGCAGAGGTTTCTACTTCACCTTTTCCAAAAGATATAACTTGGCACCGGAAAAAGCCATTTTAGGCATCAGATTTCCCTCCAGAACCATAGTTTTGCTATTTACATCAATAACTGAAATATAATTATTGGAGTTGTATTCAATATAATTCTCCTTTTCCTTGGTTATAGGATTTTTTCCAAATTCCAGAGAATATTTTACCCAGTCTTCCTTGTCAGAACTGCAATGTACAGGCTTGAATTTGGATTTATTAGCCTTAAAAATAATCTGATCAAAACTCTCTGTACAGTCTGATGTAAAAGAACCGTCAGGGTTCTGATCTTTAGAAAAATCTTCAAATGAACCACGATAAACGCCTACCACTTTCCAGGTTCCATCCAATCGGTCTTCATCTATTTTCCCTTTGGCTTTGCTTACAGCCCAGCTGATTCCGTTTACCGTCCCTTTTACCGCTTTATATCCTATACTTACTGCCCCTGAAACTACTTTTGTAGCAGTTCTTACCACACAAGAATGTAAAGTAAGAAGAGCAAAAGCCAGAAATATTATTTTTTTCATTTTGTCAAATTTTTTACGAAGATAATATTTTAAGATGAGTCTTATCCATAATACTGCTTTGTTGTACAAATTGAAAGATAAAATATAATAGGCTTAAAGATCTGATCAAAGCATACATGGAAATGATATAGATGTTTGTAGTTAAGAGATTTTGACTTAAAAATACTAGGAAGTTTCAAAAAGTACGGAAATAACAATTTTTTTTAATAGGTTCGCCTTTCAGGAAATTGAAATACATTCACCAGCCAATTATTAGTATTTAAAAGAATGATATGTATATAGCACTTATTTTTTTCATCATTATCGTTGTCTCCGCAATATTCTTCTTTGTATTTATTTCCAGATCGGGGCAAAGAGGAGAATTTACCGGATCAGATTCCTCAAATCAAATGTTGGATCAGATCACTATTCAGAAACGGGAAGATTATTTCATACGTATGAAAGCGCGGCAGCGTGCAGTAAATATTATTTTCTTAGTCTTTATTGCTATTGTATTTTCCTTTCCCTTTTTTTTGACTCTCTTTGATACATTGAGTTTCCAAGGCAAATTGGATGCAGAACGTTATGATGCCCGAATGAAAGACAGTTATCTCTTGTTGGGAGGGATGGCAGGATTGGGAATGTTATTTTTTTTCCTGGTTTCCTGGCTGATGAATAAAATGACACAGAATTACCGAAGGGTTATATTGAGTCTGGATCAGGCACATTTCGAGAAAATGATTGATGTAAACCAGTCTATGAATATGGTGGACGGTTTTATGCTGGCTCCGCCTTTTATCATTGGCCAATCCTCTATATATGTATTTAAACTGGGTAGGGTATTGGCATTTCCATGGACGGATATTACAAATATTAAAATTACAAGTGCTCCCCGCAGCGGCTTTTTTGTAAGAATGAAAGTTTGGGAGAAGATTTATTTCTTTTCAATAGGGGACCGCACCATGATGAATATCCTTGAAGCAGAATGTGTACATCGTGGAATACCAAGATCCTAACCAATTGGGCTTTATTATGAATCTATTGTACCCAACTGCGAACTTTCTCAAAGAAGAAATCATACAGTTTCTTATCGATGTTATTGTGATCGTAGAGTGAAATGTTTTGTTCAGAAATATTTAATAACAGGGAAATTTCATGTTTTTTGGAGATTATTCCTGATTGAAAAATACTACTTTGAGACATGGTCTCTACATATTCCCGGAACTGCTCTTTGGTAAGCTTCTTATTTTTAATGTGGGCCATTGTATGCTGAGATTTGTCAGAGGAGTACAATACATAGCGAACAGTACCATCTTTTTTTACCGTTATTTCTTCACTTTCCCAGGTATCAGAATTCACACGCCGAATGTATAGGGAGTCTGCTTTTTCAAAATTAATTTTATGGTATTTCGCTTTATTATCCTGTCGGGTAAGATAATCCATACCATGATCAGCATGTTCTTTTCTAAACGTTGCCTCTGAAAGATCAAAATGAGTATTAATGGAGTCCGGCTTCAGGGAAACCACACCCTGTGCCAGCTGAAACGTTCCCGTTGCAAAATCCTCGGTAGTATAATCTCCCTGATCATTTTGATGATACATACTGAAAGTTTGATCTTCGTTTAACCGCATTATTTCCGTATTGGCACAACATCCATTGACCTTTGGAAGCATTTCCGACTGAATAATATAGGTTCCTGAAACCTGCTTGGCCTTGTTGCAGCTACTGAAAATTATAGCTGATAAAAGGGTAATGGCTGCTAGTACTTTCATTGGATTTTGTTCTGGTTATATTTAATTCGTCGTCGGAGGGGTCTCTATTTTTTCAAAGGTATAGGTAAGTTGGTAATAGATCTTACCCTCTTGATAGGTTTTTCCTAAGGGATTTACCTCTTCACCCATTAATAACCTCTTCTTCTCAACCTGGTTTTTCCGATACTTTTTTAAGGTAGGCAGAAGATAAGATACCTGTGTGGTCTTTCCCTGGTCATTATCATTAATAAACAACCATTCATCAAATTTTTTGTTGACATAACAGGCTAAGTTACCACCCATTTTTTTCGGTCCGGAATACTTGAGTTTAAATCCTTTTTGGATTAAAAGACTGTCTGCTTTCGCTCCATTAGACATTATATCATACCAAATGTTGGACGATGTTAGCGTTTGTGCCGATGACAGGAAAATTCCTGTGGTAATGGCTATAAGAATTAGTATTTTTTGTCTCATTTCATTTCTTCCTTTCTCAGCAGTTTTCCTTCCTGACTGAAGTAATAGTAGGCGTCGTCTTTCAATAACTGTATTTCCTCACCGGTAAAGAGCTGTTCAGAATATTCGGCTGGGATAATTGTTTTGAGCTTAAAATCAGAGACTCCATATAATCCGTTTTTTTGAATAATAACGGAAGTGTCAGTAAGCGTGACAAGTTCTGTATTGCTTAATTCTATACGATATTTTCCGTTTTCATCAATCATGCCCCACTGATCTCCAACTCTGACGAGAGCGTGATATTGATTCTTACTTTTTACAAGATGGAAACTATAAACTTCATCATACCGAAACGGAACAAGGATCTTGTTATGAATGTCTATTATCCCTTTCTTACCATTCTTTTTAGCAGCAATAAGGTTGCTGTACATCGGGTCAAGGATTTCATATTCTATGGGGATTAATATTTCATTTTTGTCATTGACAATTCCACTCAGATCATTTTTAGAAACCATTATAAAACCATTTGTAAGCCCTATCATGCTGTAATTATTATCAAAACCAATGATCCATTCTCCCTTTCTGTTCAGAATCCCATACTTTTCCGTGTTGGAAATATGCTCTTCCTTTCTTCTTCCTGATTCATCATATTCATGTTCAGCCTTGGAAACAAGATAATAGCCATCTGTATTATTGGAAGCACTACAAAACTGTGGCGGAACCACAAGGGTGCCATCTGCAAGATAATAGCCAATATAGCCTTTCTTTTTGTCACTTACAGGAAATAATTCAGGATACTTTTGTGCAAATATCAAAAGGCAGGGAAAAGATAAAAGTATTGAAATTATCGTTTTCTTCATCATATTATTAAGTATTTGTCACTCCTTAAATGTACATAATATTGTTTTGACTCTGTTCATCCTATTTTTTGTACTTTTAAAAATAAGATTAATAATAATGAAAACCATACTCAGCTGCATCCTTTTTACGTGTACTGTACAAACTGTATTTTCACAGGCTGATAAAACTCTAAAGAAAGCAGACAGCGTTGCACTTGCCCATCCGTTGTACCATAATTTTAGGGTAGATGACCTTCGGATAGGCCTAAGATATCTGATAAAGGATGAGCCTTATAAGTCTGACCCGACTCTGATACAATATACATCTAACCTTAAGGATAAACTGGAAAGAACCAACATTGCCCATTATATTGAGGAACTGCGCTATTTTGCAGACCTGAAGATTGATGAAAAGTACAAAGATAATTATGATGAGGAAATCGTGAATATCAATCATACGGCATCACATGCTTTGGCAGATGTATTTCTTGGAAAAAAGGATTATGAATAGGCAGAAAAATATTTTCATAAGGCACTTGTAGAACATCAGTTATTCAGTGTGAGCGGAACTACCATAGAAAAAGATTCTCACAGAATTGAGTATGATCTGGTAAAAGTATATCAGAATCTGGGGCGGAAAGATGAGGCTTATGGCTATCTTTTGGCTCTGATTAACTCGCAATGGAACTATTCATTAGGAGAAAAGGGGATTATAGCCATGGCGGAGAATGATGATAAAAAGAAACTGAAGAAAGATATTGATAAGGCATTGAAAACCTTTGTGGTACGCCCTGATTATTTCCTAGAGTTTACTTTTAGGGGAAAGAAAATCCTTTTTTGGAATGCATTGCCTTTGAATAAAGAGTATTTTTCGAAAAATATTATGAAAACAGAATTTTATAAATCATTGAATCTCTATATTTTAGATGGGAATTTAAAATAATAAAACCAAACACCTGATGAAAATATTCTCTTTTGCAATCCTGTTATTGCTTGTATGCTCCTGCTCCCCAATCATTGTAATGAAAAAACATTATAACCTGAAAAACAATCATTCATGATGAAAAAGTACTGTTTACTTTTCTGGATATTTTATATGCCTGTTCATTTTTCTGCGCAGGCAAAAACCATTTATTTTGATTCTCACTGGAAGGAAACCAAAAAATCCACTGCCATCTATTACCGTCCGCTTCCTTTTCCAAAATCTGGAAATGTAGAATTGCTTCGGGATTATTACATGAAGGGAAATGCACTTCAGATGCAGGGGTATTTTGCGGATGGAGATGAAAAAAATAGAATTGGGGAAGTTTTTTGGTTTGATTCAGATGAAGAAGACAGACCAGGACATTCCTATCTCAATAAAACCAAACAGAAAAAACTTACCTACTATTTTGATGATGGTAAAGTCTGGAAAACCGTGGAATATGGCGACAGCCTGAAATCCGGAAAAACTATTGAATATAAACCCGATGGAAGCATTTTGGGAGAAGCCATTTATAAAAACGGATATCTTGAGTCAGGAATCGAAGGATATGGCTATTCCAAAAATGAATATCACAAATACCACAAGAAAGATAAATCTGAAGAACGGGTAAATCTTCCGAAAAAAGAAGAGAAAATAAGAGAATACAAGCATGTATACTACTGGAAGAAAAGTCTGAAGACGGCTGTAGAATATTCATATCAAAATGACAACCTTATTTTGGAAAAGAATTTTGATGAAGACGGCAATCTTATTCAGCAGTTGGATAGTACCTCTTATTTTTATCCTGAAGAAGAAATGAAAAACGGGAAATACTTCTATTACCGAACGCAAAAGAGTGCCATTGCCCAGCCACCTCCTTATATGGAATACAAAAGCTTTCCGTTTTCAGAAGTGAATATGGAGAATGTAAATTTTATGATTCTTTATCGGGGGACAGTTCATTTTCTGGAAAAACATCCAACAGATGATTTGTACAGAGAAATAAGCTATCGTTTTTTTCAGGAGAAAGGAATTCCGTTTATGAGATTGAAGCGAGATTACTCTCATAACAAAATCTGGGAACCGCTAGATGTATATAAGGATGTGGAAGCTACTTTTATTCCGGTTTCAGAGATTGAAGCCTTATCCAAAGAAAAGATTTTTCAGAGGTTTTCCAAAAGAAAATGGAACAATTTATATCTTAAAAACAAGCCGGTTTCAGAACAATTGTATTTTTCATCCCCTGACTTTATGGGAAAAACGATACGGTATTTATCGTCAGGAAAAATAGAAACCAATGACAAGGAATCTGCATTAATCTACATCAGCCTGGTTCCCGGAAAATATATAATTCTTAGGAGAAATGGAGGATATTTCATTCCGAAAAAATCCGTTGACCTGATTGAAATTCCAAACTTTGTTCAGGAATAACGTCCTATTTTAAAACTTAATTATCATGAAATTTTCATTCAAAATATTTCTCACGTTATTATTATGGGTTTCAGTCCATATATTTTCACAGATTCCGGTGCATAAAGAGACTAAGCCTTTAAAAACCAGAATATCAAAACAAAAAATAGATCGTTCAGTCCCTAAAATGTCTTCAAGGGATTCTATTCAGAAAGAGGTTCTGGAAGTCGTAAATGTCTACTATGATTCTGATGATGAGAATATAAGACCGGATAGCGATCAGATCCTGATCCTCCGAAAAAAAGTAAATGAATCAAAAGGGTTGCGTAAGGCCCTTTATCAATATTATCTGGCGAACAAATATGTTTCCTATATCGGGAAGTATGGTTACAGAGCAAAGAAAAAAGACATTACTCCTCTTCATGAGCTTCCCGATGACTATAAAACATGGGCTGTCAATGATTTTTACAGGGAAGCAGACCAATTGTACAGTCAGTCACTTTCCAACAGAGAAATACTGCAGCAGGAAAAAACACAACTTTGGAATCGGCTGATAGATCAATTGGAATTCATAAAATATATGCCCACACTATATGATCTTGTTGCAACAGATTATTTAAAATTTCTACAGGGATTGCCATTTGATTATGATAATACTGCAAAGAAAAAAATAGCAGAGATTAAAAACAATTTACATCAGTTTCATGTCAATGATGATGATAAAACAGCATTGCTTTATTTTAAAAGTACTGAAATAGAGGGTGACGTGAAGAAGCAGTTACAACAGCTGGAAGCTTTAGCAGATGCCTATCCTAAGGAACCATTTTCTGCTTATCTTCTGTTTCAGGCAGCCAATCTGGCAAAACAGGAAATTTCTGAAAACAATTTTCTGAATGCTCATCAATTCTGTCAAAAAGCAATTGATCATATCCCGCCTTCAGATTGGAGCAACCACTGTAAAAGACTGATTAATGGGCTTGAAAGCTCAGAAATGGCGATCGAAATACCCAAGAGAAATCTGCCTGGGGAGTACATTTCATTAGAGACCATTTATAAAAATACAGACGAAGTAAAAATAGAGTTGAATAAAATATCGGGGCGGATAGATTTTGATAAAGAGCCCATTTGGAACAAATACTCTGTGAGAGAAAAATATGCTTATTTTATTAATCCTCAGTTTGCAGATCAGAATTTCCGTTCCGAGACATTTCCACTGCAAAAATTTAATGATTACAAATTACATAAGACCCTGCTTGCTATTCCGCCTCTGGAAGAAGGAATGTATGATATCACTACGCTGTCGAAAGAGGTGAGAAGAACCGACAGAATTGTAGTTTCAGATTTATTTTACGTGAAAAGATTTGAAAATGATGCAAAAGTAACCTTTCAGGCCATGAATACCAGGACCGGAAAAAGTATTGATAATACAGAGTATATGATGTATCAGAATATCAATGAATATGAACATAAATTCAATAACAGAAAGGAAAATAAGCTGATCCAAACCGGGAAAGGCAGTACAGATCGACTAGGAATGTTTTCTTTACCCAAATCAAAAGAGAGAAGGTATTATGGCAGTATTATTTACTTTCCTCAACTGAAAAAATATTTTATCATTGACAGAAATTATGATGAGATCAAGGATATAAAAGAGAATGAAGAGCAATTTCGGGAACCTGTTAATAAGGGCTTTATCATTTTTACAGACCGTGCCATCTATCGTCCCGGCCAAAAGATGTTTTACAAGGGAATTCTGAAGCAGGAGTACTATGACAAAACCATGATTCTTCCCAAGCAAAAAGTAATGGTGAGGATTGTGAACTCAAACTATGAGGAAATGTCCAAGGCTGAAGCTGTAACAAACGAATTCGGAAGTATTACAGGAGCATTCACCCTTCCGTCTTCCGGAACTACGGGAAATTATTCTATCATCATGGAGGCTGATCTTGGAGAAATTCCAGGACAAAAGGAGCATTCTTATGCTAATGAGAGCAAGTCTTTCAAGGTGGAAGAATACAAAAGACCAAAGTTTCGTGTAGCTATCAATCCGGTGAAGGAGGCTTATAAACTGGGAGAAAACGTAAAAGTGAGTGGAAAGGCTGAGGCTTTTTCCGGAGCAGATATTTCCGGAGCCACCGTAAAATATGAAGTTAAGAGACAACGAGTTTATTTCTGGAGAAGCTATTTTGATAATTATTACTCTCCAAATTACAAGGAAAAAGAAACTGATATTGCCCATGGCGAGACTACCACAGACGGTAATGGGAATTTCAATATTTCGTTTAATGCAGAAGCAGAGGAAAAGTCTGATAAAAGTAAAACTAACTACCGCTATTTTGTTTCATTTTATGTAACTGATGTTAACGGAGAATCCCAAAGCAGCCAGGCCGTCATTAATATCGGGGATGTAAAGGCTAAAATCAGTATTGAAAGTTCAGAACAGATGCTTCAGAACGAATGGGAATCCCTGAAAATATCGGTGAGTAATCTCAATGATCAGAAAATAACAGCCAAAGGAAATCTTACCATTAGTAAACTGGAGGAGGAAAACAAGATTCTTCTTCCGAAGTTCATTAGAAAAAACTCAGATAATGGATATAGAGCTGAATATATTCCTGCAAAGCCTTTATCTTACCCATACTATAATAAGGAACTTTTTGATATTTATTTTCCCTATATCAGCTATAATCAAAACGCTAAACCTCAAAAGGGTAAAGCTGTTTTTTCAAAACAATTCAATACTTCAGAAACTGAAAATATTACACTGAATAAAAATCCTGAGCCGGGAAAATATCTTGTGGAAGCAGAATCTATAGTAGATCATGATACCATCAAGACCTTTAAGGTTATTGAAGTTCTTGATAACGTAACCTTTAGAAACGGAAAACCTGCTTATTTTGGAATTCGTACAGATAAAGAATCTTATAAGGTAGGCGAAACAGCTACGGTAACTTTCTATTCCGATTTTGAAGAGGGTTCTGTGAATTACCGCTTTACCAGAAATAACATGAAAGAAGACTACCAAGAGATTAGCCTGAAAAATGGAAGTGCCGATATCTCTTTTATGGTTACTGATACTGATCTGAAAAGAATGCTTTATCTGGATTACGATTTTGTTCATGATAACGATTACGCAAAAGGAACCATCAAGTTTGATATTAAGGAAAATGTTAACAGGAATCTGGAGATTATCACTCAGGTGTTCCGAGATAAAATTCAACCGGGCGTTCCGGAAAAGTGGATTCTCACCATCAAAGGAAAAGATAAAGAGAAGATCAATGCTGAGGTGTTGGCTTCCATGTACGATGCATCGCTGGATCAGTTTGCAAAAAATGAGTATAGTTTCAGTCACTATGTCCCTTATTCCAATGATCACTACAGAGATTATGATTATTATAGCTGGGGAAGAGATAACTTCTTTGATGAATTGGTTTCTTTTGAGACCGTGGGTTTTAGCGCTGGCCGTAGCCGATATTCTATAAAATCAGAGCAATATCCTATACCACAACTTCCTTATTTCCAGTATACCACTATACTGATTTTTGACAGGACTTATTCTAAAGTTTCGGCCATGGAAGTGATGAGCCCAGTAGCCGATGAACCAACGTTACAGGCATATAAAAGAAAGAAACTTAATCCCATGTATGTTGTTGATGGAAAATTAATGGATAAAAATCTTCCTGAAGACGAAATAGCAGCCATCAAAAAACTTAGTCCCACTGAAGCGGCAGCTTTATATGAAGATACTGCTTCAAGAGAAGTTTTTATAGTAACATCTAAAAAAGCAATGAAGGAGGAATTGCTTAACAGTATAAAGGCAAGAACCAATCTGGATGAAACTGCATTTTTCTTACCCAATCTTTACACCGATTCAGAAGGAAGTGTAAAGCTGGAATTTACCTCTCCGGAAGCACTTACCCAGTGGAAACTTATCTTATTCGCTCATACCAAGGATCTGAAAACAGGGTCAGCAGAATTTTTGACCAAAACCCAAAAGGAACTGATGGTAACCCCGAACCCGCCAAGATTTCTGAGACAAGGGGATGAGGTTCAGATTTCAGCAAAAATTGATAATCTGTCAGATAAGGATTTGAAAGGAGATCTCATACTTTACCTTTTCGATCCTGAAACCTCAAAACCTTTAGACTCAGCATTTTTAAATACCAATTCTCTGAAAAAAATGAGTGTGGCTTCCAAAGGGTCACTACAGGCAAGCTGGAACATTAAAATTCCATATGCCGTGGATCATGTTGGCTATAAAATTCTAGCAAAAACACATCATTATTCTGATGGAGAAGAGAATGTTCTTCCTATCCTTTCCGACAGAATGCTGGTAACGGAAACCATCCCGATTTCCATCAAGGAAGGCCAGAACAAAAGCTATACAATGAATGGCTTACTGAATAATGCCTCTTCTTCAGCGGCCAATTTCAATCTGAGTGTAGAACTTACCTCCAATCCATTATGGTTTGCGGTGATGTCTATTCCTTATCTGAGAACGTTTCCATACGAATGTTCAGAACAGCTTTTCAGCAGATTATACGGAAATATGCTTTCAACCTATATCATGAACTCTTCTCCAAAGATCAAGAAAGTTTTTGATGAATGGAATGCCAGGGAAACACCATCCAATCCTTTAGAAGCCAATGAAAACCTGAAAACAATCCTTATCGGGGAAACCCCTTGGCTGAGCAGAATTAAGGATCAAAAGGAACAGATGGAGCAGCTTGCTCTCTTCTTTAATCTGAACAAAATGCAGCGTGATCTTAAAAAGGCACAACGTGATCTTGTTGACCGACAAAATCCTGACGGAAGTTTCTCATGGTTTCCGGGAGGTGGAAAGGATAAAACCATTTCCGGACATATCCTTGCCGGATTCGGAAAGCTTAATAAAATGCTGAAAGGTCAATCCGGAGAATCTTTTACCAATGAAATCAACCGTGTTATCAAAAACAGTATAGATTATCTGGATAAGGAATATGATACCCAATTCATTAAAGGACAAAAACTAAACGAAGAACTTGATTTAAACGACTATACCTCTTATTTCTATTACAGAAGTTTTTGGACCCAAAAAGAAATTCCGTCTGAATTGAAAAAAGTACTTAATACTTTGGCGAATACTTATGTGAAAGATTTTGAGGAATATAGTCTTTATCATCAGGCCATGATTACTACACTATTGCAACGGTATGGCTATGGCGATTTGGCCAAAAAATGTGTGGCTGATCTGAAGAAGAAAGCAAAAACCTCCGAAGAAAACGGAATGTATTGGGAGGATAATAACTCTGGTTGGTATTGGTATGAGGCCCCTATAGAAACACAGGCAATGCTGATAGAAGCCTTTTCAGAAATAACACCTGAAGATGTGAACAGTGTAGAGGAAATGAAGGTATGGCTTTTAAAAAACAAGCAAACAGAGGGCTGGGGGACAACAAAGTCCACTACAGAAGCTGTGTATGCTTTACTGAATTATGGAAAATCGTGGCAGGATGCAGAAAAAGGAATTACCATGAAGTTGGGAAATGAGACCATTTTCCCGACCAATGATCTTTCAAAAACTTCAGAGGCTGGATTCTTCAAAAAATCCTATTACTGGAAAGATATTACCCCTGAAAAAGGAAAGCTGGAGATCCAAAAAAATAGTCCGGGAGTAGCATGGGGCGGAATGTACCGTTTGTATTATGAAAATATGGATAAGGTAATGGCGCACAATTCTTCCAATGTCTCCATTGAAAAGAAGCTTTTCCTGAAAACATTCAATGGTAATGAAAGTACACTTAAAGAAATAAGTGCGGAAAATCCCATTAGGCTGGGTGATCTGGTGACGGTAAGATTGGTTATCCGCACCGATCGTGATATGGAATACATTCATCTGAAAGATATGAGGGCAAGTGGTTTTGAACCGGTAAATGTTCTTTCTACCTATAAATGGCAAAATGGAGCCGGGTATTACGAAAGTACCAAAGATGCTGCTACTCATTTCTTTTTCAATTCATTGCCAAAAGGAACCTATGTTTTTGAATATGAATTGAAAGCAAATAATATTGGTGATTTTTCAAACGGAATTACGTCTTTCCAGAATATGTATGCTCCGGCAATGGGGGCACATTCTGAGGGAATAAGGGTGAAGATTGTGAAGTAAAAAGTAGGTATATGAAAAGGCTAAGAAGAGTGAAGCAGACCTCTATAAGATCTTTTTAATTTTAAAGCTACAGATTACAAAAAACTCCTCATTGGTACCAATGAGGAGTTTTTTTATAGCAAATGGATACGTTTAAGTGATACGTTTTATATGTTTGTAAATACGGTGGCATACTCTTTCGGCATCCACATACAACAAAGAATGAGAACACCAACCAAGAGCAGGGCTAATATCAGTGTAGCGATCTTAAAACCATCCGGCCTGAACTCTTTCTTTCCGTTATTTCTATTAGAACTGTAGAATTCTGCAACTTCCTTTCCGTAAGGCCGGGTTTCCATGGAACTTCCCGGTGGTCTTACATTGGAGGGTAGGGTAGAAAGCGATTCTATATTTTTGTTTTGATTGATGGTATGGGCAAATGATCTTTTATTTTCCTGATGTCGTTTCTTAGCGGTTTCCACCTTTCCATCTGAAGTAAGGCTCTTAATTACTTCATCAATCTTTCCTGAATATTGGTCGTATTCCTTTTTAATGATTTCAATTCCGCTTTTGGATTCCTTTATTTTACCCTCATTTTCCTGATGCCGTCTTTCATTCTGTGCAATCTGCCTGTTGAGATCTTCAAGCAGTTTCGTTCTTTCATCCTTTAGGTTTTCCTTTTCACTTTCAAGATCAGCAATGGCGTTTTTAATTGCCCTGATTCTCTCTTCATGAAGGTTCTCCAGTTCCTTTTTAAAGCCATTGGCATCTACGATCCTGAAAATTCCCTTTTGCCTTACAAACTCTCCAATCTCATGGCTCTGGGTAAAGTAAATCGTATCATATACACTTAGAAGTTCAATGGCCTGACTAAAGAAACTTTGCAATTGTGACGGGTTGGTTTCGCAATACACCACAAGGTAGGTATTGCTGGCCTGGGTAAAACTAAGGTCATCAATTTCACGGACATTAAACCCTATCTTGTCAAAATCCTTAGGTTTATGGATGGAAAACTGATCAGAGTGATTGACTGTAATAATACGGTCTGAAAGGTTATTTTTTTCAAGGTGATCCTGAAACTCATTCAACGTATTGATGATAAGACTTTCTGAAGCCACTTTTCCAGCGAAAAGCAACCCGGAACCTATAAACGTACCGCCTCTGTCTGAATTCTGCTCCTTGGCAAACGTATAAACAGAGTAGGAGATAAGGTTACTTCCCCCGGCGTAGTCCTTTCGGATAGAATAAATACTGGTTTGAGGAAATAGTTTAATAGCATCCGTCTTCAAGTCGAACGTCCGGATCTCCTTGGCTATGGCCTTATTTCCACCCAGAAAAAAGGATTGCCGGAAGCCATTCGGGTTTCCGAATGTACCGAATGCAGAGAAAAAATAAGTACTGTCCATTAATCTGTAAAACTAAATTTTAAACGTTCCCAAAATGTTCCTTCATAATCCAGATCATATCCCACAATGCTTCTGTACAGCCATTTTGAGAGTACTTCTGCCGTGGAAAGATTCAACAGGCTGATTCTTTCGCTTCCCGTTGCATTCTGCACACTTCCTACTGTGTAATACGTTTTGCTTAGGCCATATGTGTCAATACGCTGCGAAGTCATGGGTAGGTGGTCAGAAATGAAACTGTCGAGGGCTTCGGCACTTTCCACATCCATTCTTCCGGATTTATCCCACTTGGAAATCACAAGGATGGCATTTACAGATTTTAAGTTCTTGCCCTTTCTTTCCAGCTCATCCAGAAATTCATTGATTAAGGAATCGTCCTTATAAGCAGATTCAAAGCTGGTGACAATAATAAACGTAAGCGGAATATTGGCATTAAGAAAAGTCTCTATACTACTATGATAGCTTCCGCCTCTCCTGATATCTTTATGGTTTTCTCCTGAGGTTTCCAGAAAGGTGAGATCTATCGGAACCACTCTTTTAGATCTGTTATTAGGCTCAAAGACAAGATCCAGACGGGTTACCTGATCCCTTGTGGTTCTATTGGGAAGAACTCCCTGCCGGATGTTTTCAAAGAAATCAGAGAGAAGTACATTGGCTTCCTTAGAGTTGGGGGTTCCAAGCTTTGGTCTTAATACTCCCGCATATGACCTGAGATAGTACAGCATGGAAGAAAGAATAACAGATTTTCCTGATTCTGCAGTTCCAAAGAAGAACACAAAATTGCTCTCCTTATTTTTAAGGTCATTGGAGATGGTCTTGGCAATAGGAACAAAGTCTTCCGGGGTATCATTTTGATATTCAAAGGAAAGAGGCTTTAGGGCTTCTTCAGTTTCAAAAGACAGAGGTTTTAAATTTTCATTGGTTTCCATGGCTTAGTTATTTGGGATGATGGTTTTACCGCTTCTTTTATTGTTAAATACACTTCTGCCGTTGCTTCCGTTATAATTTCCGGAGTCTGTGACCAATAAAATAATGATAACGATCACAAAATCAAGTAAAATACAACCTGCCAGTACTACAAACTGGTACATTCCAAAGTTTTTAATGGCATGCTCAAATGCAAAACCAATTTTTCCCACCTGCTGGGTCTTTGAAACCATGGGTTCAAAGTGAATTTTTTCATTTCCAAGAACAGTCTGCGCTCTGCTGCCCAGTTTATTATAATCAGAAAGAGACTCATCAATTAATCCCTGTGATAATCCGTCTTTTTCCTTTTTTGATAAAAGCAGTAAATCCTGAATATTCTTGTTCCACTTAAATGCGGTGGTATTGATGTCTGTTTTCAATGCTCTTTCTTCAGGAGACAGGTCAGAGATAATATTATCGATCTGTTTTCCCATTCTTTCAGAAAGATCCTCGTAATCATCACCCACCGGAGTCAGTAAGTCAACTTTCTGACCTGTCAGTTTTTCTATATCCTTAATCAATAGCTGGGCACGGGTTCCAATTCCTTTATTCCCAGGATCCTTGATCTGTTCCATCAGCTGCTTTTTCTTGATCTCAATATTCTGGGTGGTTGCTTTATTGTATTTGTAGCTTAATTTAGATTCTACATCATTTTCAAGAGCGGTGAAATTTTTATTGATATCGCGAAGTTCATCCGTATAGATATCAGTTTTCATAAACCTTGTATATAAGGCATTGAAATTGGCAATGAAGCAGAAAGAGGCGATAAACACGTAGATCCCAACAAGGCTTCCGGTAGGTTTTCCCTCCAGTTTGGCATTTCTCAGCATCCAGCACAGAAAGAGGAGCAATAGTGATAAAACCAGGGCTATCACAAAGGATGCGGGGCCAAAGATCTGCTGTAGCCCGAGCCAGGT
The DNA here is from genome assembly GCF_046535285.1 of Chryseobacterium sp. SIMBA_028. NCBI lineage: Bacteria > Pseudomonadati > Bacteroidota > Flavobacteriia > Flavobacteriales > Weeksellaceae > Chryseobacterium > Chryseobacterium sp. SIMBA_028. The sequence goes on from NZ_JAWRWZ010000005.1 coordinate 292,700, forward strand.
CTGGTAAAAGCTTACGCTGATCAGTAATAATGCAAGAATTCCCAAAAAGAGGTCTGCAGGAGTCGTTTTTTTATTCATAATGTAGTCTTTGTTTGTTGAACTAAAGCTTATAAAAACATCTTGTTTTATAATACCCGAAACTACAAACAACGAGTAGAAGAAAATTACGGGAAACCATAATCCATAGTGGCCTTTAATTTAACTTGAATAGTGATTTGATCACGTAAGCTCACGCAGATTTTGCAGATTAAGCTGATCCGTAAAATAGTAAGTGAGCTGGAAATGCAAAAGATTCAATAAGAGATATATGAGTACTCACATAAGGTACTAATTCATTATTGGTATCCTTTTGATATGATCCCTCTGGTAAAGATATCTTTGTTGGTCTCAAAGAAAAAATCTGTTGTGCAAATATTGAATTTTAAAAGTATAAAAATTGTTTTTTTCATGTTTAAGTTTTTATTTTTCAACAGTGAATAATCACCACACTGAGGGATTCGTGGGTAGTGGAGATTGTGTAGATCTACCCAACTAATTTTAAAATAAACTGCCCTGTTTAAATTGATAAATCCCAGTTAAACTGGGATTTATTGTTATTGTTTGGTTAGAACGATGTCTTTCGGAAAATTCATTGGCCACTCTTTTCCCTCCACTATAACTTGATGATAGTATGGACAAGACTCATAAACACCATGTGGATTATATTTAAATTGTAAACGCATCTGTGTTTTTTGAGAATCCATAAAATTAATATCTAAGTTTGCCGTCTTGGTACACATATCCTTGGGCTGAAATAAGAGAAATTTCTGTGAAAAATTTTTCTTCTGTCCAAGAATACCATAAAATTCTGATGAGTTTTCATCGAAATTGGAAATCCTGTCTACTTCTACCATTCCATTGGCTGATATAATCTTTCGTTCTCCTAAAATAGAATCTACATCAAAGTATGTCCCATCATTTAATGTATATCTTTTTTTTATTTTTCTTAACTCTAAAAATAAGATTTTCCCCTCCCATGTTCCTTTCCAGGTCCCTACATATTGATTGAGTTCTCCATTTAGATCCTTATAATAGGCTTTATCCGGTCTGTCAATCATAGGCGTATCAAGTGGAAAGACCTGTTGTGCAAATACTGAATTAATACAACATACTAAAAGTATAATAACTATTTTTTTCATGATTTCTTTTATATTATTTTATTTAGGACAATCAACTTTTGGTCCGTCTTTTTTTACTTCAGAGGTATTGCCATCACTATCTTGTTCATATACCTTGGCTCCTTCAATTTTCATGCTGGTTTCCATAAACTTAAGAAATTCCTTTTGCAGGGCTTCTCTTGATATATTAGGATTGCCCATTGCTCGAGAATAAATCTCAGTCAAGTTTTCAATTTGTTTAGGCGTATACATTGTTAGTTTATCGGGATCGATATTATCCCCCCTTAGCTGGTATGTCCCATTGGAGGTAACCACTGAAACAAATACCTTATTGACAGGAATTCCGTTTGCCTTTGCATTTTTTAGCAGCTGAATAAATAAATTAACATCATCAGGAGAAAATATTGAAATCAGAGTATCATAGTGCGAGTGCATAATCCCATAGGTTGACCCAAAAATTTTAAAATCCAATTCTTGAGTTCCCAGTTTATTGCTGAGTTCCTGAAACTGTGTACCTGTCTGCCCTGAAACAGGATCCCCCACACGAAACCCACTTTCTGTAGTATTTCCTGTCTTTGATTCTAAATACTTAGTATTTTTTGCATATTCAGATTTGTTTTTCAGGTCTTTCATTTGCCCGCAAGGATCAGGTGTGCTTGGAGCGTTGGGATTTGAACTTCCACTACTCCCACCCCCTTCTCCACTCCCATAATCACCAGGCCCGCCACCCATGTCATGTCCGCCATTGCCAGGGCCTCCATTTCCGGCCCATCCGTCATACATCGTCAGCCTTACCGGTCTTGTTACTCTGATGATCACTTCTCCCACGTCAATAGGATTGTTACTATTACGGGAAACTGTCTTGGAGTCATAGTAGTCCTGAAATGTATTAATAAGATAAAAAACATCGGGATGCGTGTTTTGGTGAACATCAAAATAGAGATAGTCTCTTTCTGCATTAATCACTCCCGCTATTACGCCCGTTACTTTTCCATCCTTGAGCATCGGAAAAAATAGAAGTTTCCTGTTGTCTCCCTCGTCTCCTCCTATATCCTGAGAGGAAACCCTTAAATCCACCGTTCCATACTTGGTTTCAAGCTCGGTTTTCTTTTTGGGATACTTCTCAAAATAGGCCAGCATGGAGTTTCCAAAGGGGAGTGCATAGTTGTTGGATGCTGCATTTTTGGAAAGGCTTCTTTCCTTTTCAAAGCGTTCAAAAAAGGCAATTTTCTCCTTTTGCGTTTGTTCTGTGCTTGTCAGCATCTCATCTGTCCTGCAGGAATTGAGGGAAACAGTAAGCATGCCTAACAATAACAGTCCATAGACTAGATTTTTCTTCATAAGCATTTGTGTTTTTGTAAATATAATAATTAATTCTTTTTTGTGTGATTTCTATCACAGGATAAAAGTAAATCATTTATGGAGTCCTGCACTATGGAAACCCATAATTGCACATAATATGCAAATTGCACACAATTGTGTACAATGTGTACATATTTTACATTGTATTGAGAGGGGAGGGGCACTTCCATGAAATTGGTTTGTATAGCCGTTTTCTTTTGGCTTTCCTGATTATGCAGGCAAAAAAAATGGACATTAAAAAATGTCCATCAATATCTTTGTCAGTCAGAGAAAACGTACTTCTAAAAAACTAGTTTTCCTCCGCTTTTATTTTATTAATCAGTGGATTGGCATACATGGTAAGGAAATACTCCTTAGAAATAGCATCAGAAGAGGAGATACGCATCTCAAGTCTTCGGATAAACAATTGTTTTTCCTGTTCTGTATATTGAGAAGCATAGGTGTCTGTATTGTGAATCAGATCATAGGCTATATATTTCGTAGGCCAAAGCTTATAGTTCTGTATGATTGAATCATCAATAACCTGTGCAATAGCCTGCAGCTGCTTGTTTTTATTCTCAATAGTAGCTGCGATATCATCTAGTTCCTTATCAATCACATGACCGGCATGAATATGAATTCGCTTCTTTTGCCCTAATATTCCGCTAAGCATCGTGGTGAAATCTTCGTTTTTACCTTTAATGTATTCCTCCTCCCTATGCTGTGCTAAAAGCTGTGGCATTTTTAGGGAATCGGTAGGGTCATACTCATAAGAAATCGATATCGGAACAATCTTCAGTGTCTTAAAATAATCGGTCAATGATTGATCTCCGGATGCCATGGCAAGCATTTTTAAAACTCCTTGCTGGGTAGCATCATTCCCGTTTTTGGTACGGCCTTCACGCTGGGCGATCCATACGGAACGGTTTTCATGATGGAGTTGATAATCAATGTACTCAGACATGGTTTGCGAGCTTTTAAGCTGCTCACGAAGAGATAATCCTCTTTGAACTAAAAAATTACGGTTCAGCTTAGCCAGTACATTCAGAAAATTTCTCTTCACGAGGTTATCACCAATGGCAGAAGCCGTCATAATATGGCCGCTTTCCAGCAGAACCAGGTTAAGCAATGACGTATCCAGTACAATATCCCTGTGGTTCGAGATGAAAAGGTAAGGTGTATTCTTGTCAAGTTGATCAAAACCTGAAGTCGTTAAGCCATCAGAACTCTTGGCAAGGATCTGACGGATGGTGTGCGCCACAAAATGATGCTGAAAATCACTGATAGAATGAACATCCTTAAACTGTTCCAGCCAAACCTGTTCGTCTACCCCTGGAAAAGTAAAGTTCATCAGCGCTTTCATCATAGGATCGCGGGCTATACTTCCCAGTGCTTCATTCACTTCATGATCATGGAAATACCGGATTTCATCAAACTTTGACATGCAATTATTTAAAAATTAAAACTTTTGCAAAAGAACGAAAATTTATCTGGGCATAGGGTATAAAGGATGTTAAAGTATTATGAATGGCGTAGAACTTAGAGAAATCATCTGCTGAACTTGATGAAATGCTGTGACTTATTGAGGTAAATATAACCACAAAAGTCACAAAAGCTTTTATTTAAAACACTTTAGTTCACGTAAGTTAGTTTAAAATCATACTATAAAAGAAAGTTCACATAAGAAGAAAATTAAAGATTTTCAAAAGCTAAAGTTTACTTATTATACGTAATGTTTGTCACTTAAATAACTTAAGTGTTTAAATCTTTTGTGGTGATTATCAAAAAAAATAC